>NZ_KB906629.1 GCF_000381525.1 Peptostreptococcus anaerobius VPI 4330 = DSM 2949 | reverse complement strand
AAAATATTTTTACAGTCCGGCTTCCATTTTTAGTTATGTCATAATTTTCATTGACTATACCACACTTAGGGCAGCAAGTCGGCCTATATGAAAGCTTTCCCCTTAGGACTGTATATTCTATACCTTTAATCTTTTCTTTTTCGTTACCTAAAATTACTAAATTGTTATCGTTAATTCCCAAGATTTCTGTTATACTAGCATTAGAATACATATCATTTCTCCTTGTTTTTTTATTTGTAGTGATTTAAATTATACATGAGATTTGATGTGTATTCTTCTTTTTTTGCAAAAAATTTAGCGTTGGGAGAGAATTTTTTCTCTCACCAACGCTAAATATTATACAACCAAAAAAAGAAACTACCAAACCTTGAAGGCTAGTAATTCCAATGTGTTCACCCTTTACATTATCTAATTGATGGAGATGAGGGGAGTCGAACCCCTGTCCGTAAGCCCATTCCATGCTGCATCTACATGTTTAGTCATATCTTTTATTATCTCGACTCCTCTAACACCGATTGACAGGTTTTAGATTTGTCCAGTCTTAATTGTTCAACTCAAGGTCAAGACACCCCAAGAGCAGTACCCTGCATAAATGACGTCAGCTCTTAAACGGCAGGAGGTCTAAGAGGGACGAGCTGCAACTAGGCAGCTAATAAATTATTTTCGTTTGCGTTTGTTTTAAATTTCCCCAGTTTTTACGTGACCCAGAGTAACACGACATGCAGCCTCACGTTCAAAACCCACGTCGAAACCGGTACACCCCCATGAGAGTTACAGTTGACTAGTTGCAAACGTGCATTAATCAATACTATATTGATATCGTACACTAAATGATAACACAATAAGTAAACTAAATCAAGACCATATCCAAGAAATTAATCAAGATAAAAAGAGGACCCCTGCCATATTACTGCAAGGGCCCTTTAATTTTTAAGCTTAAACCTATGTACTATTTTAGGTCTATTCTATGTAGGTATATATTTATTTTACACACCTATTTTATACATATATTTTACATACATATTTTGTACATATACTCTATATAGCCATTATATATAACTATTCTGTGTCTACAAGGCAATATAGCTCTGAACTGTCTATGTTAACATATTGTTCCTCTCCAGTATCATGAGGGTCTGCTGGTGATAGGGAAACTATATAATCACCATTTCCTACTCTAGGATGGTGTGCTGTAGTAAAAAACTCTATGTCCCCGTCCTGGTCTATTGAGCATATATTTATACGTCTATAGTCAGAACTCTCGTAATAGCTTTCTTCTGTAAGATTTTCATCTATTTTTGTAGCCTTAAAAACATAGCCTTCTTCTATAAGACTCACTAGCTTCAAATGAGTAGCCCTATAATCTCCCAACCTAGGTGATTTAATATTTTTTAATTCCTTAAACTGGTTCCTAAACTTGTCTCCCAATACATTCACTATACATACATTACCGCCTCCAAACTTATTTGTAAGCTCATTTGAAACTAGGACATTGTATAGGGGTATTGGAGTATTTATAAGTAGTTTCTTATATATTACAAGGTCTAGGTTGTAATTCTCCAATTCATATAAGATCTCACCTTGGTAGTGGTCTATGCCATTGGCAGCTGCCAGTTCTATATTTTTATCAGCATAGTCTACTATCAAGCAAGGTATTTCAAGATGGGACAAAAAGTCTGCAAATGCAACTGAAAACTTGTTTGAACCAACAATTAAAAGACCTGGCTTTCCATCATGGGCTATACCTAGCTTTTTGGCGAGAGGTTGTATAGAAAATCCATGGGCGACAACTGTTACAACCACAAGTGCAAATGTAAGTGGAAGGAGCATCCTAGCATCTTCGTAACCTTCACTTATCAAGAGATTAGAAAAATAACCAGTTACTGTAAGGGCTACTATCCCCCTCGGCGCAATCCAACCTAAGAGTAATTTTTCTTCCTTACTAAGATCTGCTCCTATAGTTGACAACCATATTGATAGGGGTCTTACTACGAATAGCATAGCCAATACAAACATAAGTATCTCTGGTCTAAATATATTTACCAAAAGTTCTCTTGATAGAGATGCTGTCAACATAATAAATACTGAAGATGTCAACAGGACTGAAATATTATCATTAAAGTGTTTCACATCTTCTATAGACCTAATATGCATATTTGCCATTACAACACCCATGACCGTAACAGACAATAGACCTGTCTCATGGGCTACCGTATCACCTAGTGTATAGGCTCCTATCACAAGACACATTACTATGGCCGCCTTTAGGTACTCTGGAAAGAAATTTTTCTGTAAGGCAATCCCCGTAAAATATCCAATTGCTAGGCCTATAATTACAGATATCACAACACCTATACCGAACTTGACCAATATGGCCATACTAGCGTCACTAGATGTGAATACTCTAGCAAGTTCAAAAGAAAATACAGCGAGTATTGCCCCCAATGGATCAACAAGTATACCTTCCCACTTGAGTATAGAGGAAACCTTCCTATCTAGCTTTGCCTGTCTCAAAAGAGGCAGTATAACGGCCGGACCTGTTACGATTAATATTGCTCCTATTACAAGTGATGTAGTTATTGATAGTCCACCTACAAAATACGCACAGGCACTTCCTAGTACCCACGCTATAAAGGCTCCATATATAACTATCCTCTTGATAGTCATCTTGGTATCCCTTATCTCTTCAAAATTAAGGGACAAACTACCCTCAAATAAAATCAGTGCCACTGATAGAGATATTATAGACTTGTAAAGGCTGTTTCCTATTATGGCTTCTGGTATAATCAGACCGAACATAGGACCTACAATTAAGCCACAAACACTCATTATTACAATTGCAGGCTTAGATATCTTCCATGCCAACCACTGAGAAAATATGCCCAGAAATACTATGAGGGCCACTGATACTGTTGTAGTTAAAGTCATTTCATCACTTCCTTAATTAGATACTTTCATTAAATATAATTGGAGCCCTTCTCTTAGGTGGCTTCTGGTCCTTTGGTATATATCCTAAGATCATAGGTGCAACTATTGAATAGTTGTCTGGCACATTATATTTTTTTCTAAACTCATCATTTTCCAATATTTCTTCTGCAAATCCTATCCAACAAGACCCTATCCCCTTGTCAAATGCAGCTAATATCAAGTTCTGTGTAAATAAAGAACAATCCTGCATATACCAATGAGAGTCCTTATCTCCATACACAATTACCAGAGTCTGCGCATCATAGAATAGGTTGTAGTCTGGATTGTCAAACAAGTCCCTGTACTTGTGAAAATGTGGTAAATTGTCCATATTTGCCCTTATATATTCTAAACCTTTATCAGACAATCTCTTTAGTTCTTCTTTGTCCTGAATAACTACAAATCCCCAAGGTTGCCAGTATTGGGCTGTAGGTGCACAAGAACTTATCTCTAACAGTTCCTTTATAGTGTCATATTCAACTTTTTTATCAGTAAAACTTCTTACACTTCTTCTATTTCTTATGCAATCTAATACTTCCATCAGTACCTCCTAGTATAGTTTATTGTCTATCTTATTTTTTATTTCAATCGCTTGTTCGTGATTGGGTTGCAGGTTTAAAAACCTCATTATTTCAGTCTTTGCATCTTGATACTTCTTATCTTCAATATCTTTTTCTATATGAGAAAGCCATTTTGAGCTGGCCTGACTTTTTATCTGAAATACCCTATTGGCCGTTGTATCATCAAGTGGATTTACCGTCAATAATATTTCAATAGCTTTTTCATACCCACCTAATTTTACTTCATTAGATGCCTCCCTTATTATTTCATCAGCCTCTATATGCCTTGATACATTTGAACGTTCAATATTGTATTCTATATTACCAGTCTCTTCGTATAGTTTTTCGTATATGACCGCAGCCTCCTTGTAATTACCTGCCTTGTAGTATTCCTTAGCCATACTTTCATATTTCACAATTTCCCTATCGCTCTTGATAAATATACAGGCAAATATTATTATGACAAGTGCAGCTATAAGTGTCAAAATAACATAAAACTTAATTCTAGAATTTTTATCAAACTTATCATAGGGTCTTTTGTTACTTTTATTTTCATAAAGAGTTTCATCAATTTTTAAGTTTTTATCCACATTCGTATAAAAATCCTCTTCTAGAAATACATTGGGTTCATTGATATCCTTATCTCTCCACTTCATATAGACCTCCTTTCATAAGTTCAACATCATATTTCATTTTTAAGTTCCCATTTAAATCTAATCTTATTAATTATACATTTAAATTTTTGTTTTAAGATATATCAAAAACACCATTACAGTGTGTATTTTAATTAAAACTTACTCTTCATCTATTCTGGACTCTATCATGTATATCATTGAATCTGTAGGCATACCAGCTAGACTTGCTAGATCGTTTAATGTCATAGCTCTTAGGGTTTCTGATGCACTTAGGGTCTTTAACTGATTAAATTTTGGATTTATATTTAATAGGTATTCCTTTACATAAGGGTGCTGGTCAAATAAGTCGATTACCTTGGTATCAAATTCTAAACCAGACTTGCTCTTTGTAAATGAACTCTCTTCCTTCTTTGCTGGTGGCTTCTTAAACATAGTCTTGATATCCGTATCAGGTACATATGTAAGGCAAAGATCAAAGCCCTGTCTAAGAACTGTATTTAGTATTCCCGAACGATTCTCTGTGGCACCCTCTAGTCTAGCTATAACCTGCTTAGAGAATGAATCAACCCTCTGGTTTGCATTTCTAAGATCATAATATGTTGTCATTACTTCATCATAATCTTTTATCTCTTCCATGTAATTATCAAATATCTTATATTCATTTTCAAATACCTTAAGGTCTAGATCCATTCTAGGCTTTAGCTGTGGCTCCTGGTCAGGATATCCAAATCCTAGACCTAGTGCTGGGAATGTGAACTCTGGTAAATTAAGTACTCTTGTCATCTCAACTGAGTCATTTAGTATGCTTCCAAGATATACTCCACCTAGACCTAGGGACTCTAAGGCAACAGTAACATTCTGAGCTGCAAGAATGGCATCGGTAAATCCTTGGAAGAACCTATCCATGTCCCTTCTAGATTCAAGATTGCAGTCCTGTTCTGAAGCAATCTTTGCATTTCTAAATGCATCAACTACAAATATCCATAGTTCTGGAGCCTCTGCTACATATGCTTGACCACATATTTTAGATATTGCATTTTTCTTGTCCTGGTCTGTTATTCTTATTATAGAATATGTCTGCATACCTGTACTAGATGCAGTCCTGTTGGCTACTTCCAATAATGTAGACACTATAGGACCATCAATCTGCTTGTCCTTGAACTTTCTTATCGTCTTATGGTTTAACTGTGTTTCTATCGTAGTGTTCATATTTGATATCCTCCATATAAAATCTTCAATTAATAATAATAGAGTATATAGTTGGTATTACTACATACTCTATTATATTTATACTATATATTATAACCTTTATTCTCTTATATTTCTATATACCCTTTAGTATACTTTCTAAAAATATTATGAATGAAGCAAAATTAGTAAACCACCCTATCTAGGGCACCTGTTAGATATGCCAGTGCAACCCCGTAATTCGTTATAGGTACTCCTGCCATCCTTGCCCTATTTATTCTTACCATCATATTTGACCTAGTCAGCATACATCCACCACATTGGATGATTAGGCTGTATTTAGAAAGGTCCCTCTTGAAGTCTTTACCATGGCTAAAATCAAACTCTATATCCTTGCCTGTTTTATTTCTTATAAGGTTTGGTATCTTTACTGTTCCAATATCTTCGTGGTTGGAAGTATGGCTACAGGATTCTGCAATCAGGATCCTATCACCATCCCTTAATTTTTCTATATGCCTTGCCCCTCTCACTAGATGGTCTATATCTCCCTTTTGCCTAGCGAACAAAATGGAAAAACTTGTCAAATCTATGCTCTCATTAACTAGACTAGCTACCTCTTTAAATACCTGAGAATCTGTTATAACTAGGTCTATATGTCCCATCTCTTCAAGGGCTCTTTTTAATTCCAAATCTCTTACAAGGCTGACCATGACCCCCATGTCCAAGCACTCCCTAATGACCTGGACCTGAGGAAGAATAAGTCTCCCCTTGGGTGCCTCAGAATCTATAGGAACAACCAGCAATGCCTTGTCACCAGGTCTTATCAGTCCGTCAATCAGTCCCCTATCAGGTTCTAGGGATGACAATATATCAACTAGACTCTCTATTATTAGTTTTCTAGACTCTTGTCTTGAAGACACTAGGTCTGTAAAAACTATACTAGGCCCCTCTTTACTAGCCCCCTCTTTTGAGCTATTTTTTTCATTTTTATTATTCTTTTCATTATCTTCTTTTACTTGCTTATATTTTTCTATATAACTTTCTATCTTGCTTTTAATATGGTCCCTATCGATTGAGTCGTGGCACTTATTGACTATATATACTGTTGGCTTAGCAACCATAGACCCATCTTCTAGATAGATATCTTCTGAACAAAAATCATTGGCATCTATGACATATACCAATAGGTCTGCATCCTCTATCTCCAGCCTTGTCTTATCAACCCTCTTTTGACCTACAAGACCTTCATCATCAATTCCGGCAGTATCTACTATCTTAACAGGTCCATATGGTAATAGCTCCATCATATGGTAGACAGGGTCTGTTGTAGTTCCTAGATAATCAGCTACTATGGACTTATCTTGGTCTATAAGCAGGTTGAATATAGAGGACTTACCAGAATTTCTCCTACCCAAGAGAACTATGTTCTTTCTATTTCCTAAAGGTGTACTCATCTTATCACCTATATATAAAGATCTCTCTGACCATCTTTTAATTTCTGTATATTAGATATAGTAAATTCTCTTATATCTTCCCTGTCTATTGTAGAAGCCTGGTCTCTTACAAACTTCTCAGCCTTCTTAAGAAACTCCTCATCACCGTAGTCAACTGCATACTCCATCAAGGTAGTCAGGGCGTTAGGTTTACACATATAGTGGATCTTTTCAGACTTGGCTATAGACATAAATTTCTCACCTGTCCTACCAGTCCTGTAACAAGCTGTACAGTAGCTTGGTATATAATCATTGTCTATAAGATCAGTTATGACCTCTATTGGAGTTCTTTCATCCGCCTTTTCAAACTGGTCTATATTTCTACCATTGGCAGCCTCTTCATAACCGCCTACTCCAGTACAAGATCCAGCACTCACCTGAGAAATACCATACTTTAGTAGGAACTTTCTCATTTCTTCGTCTTCTCTAGTTGAAAGTATCATACCTGTATAAGGGACAGCTAGCCTTATAATGGCTACTATCTTCTTGAACATTTCATCATCAACTAGGTTAGGGAATGTCTCTAGATTTACACCCTCTGCAGGACGGAGCCTTGGTACAGATATAGTGTGGAAACCTACACCAAACTTCTTTTCTAAGTGCTGGTTGTGGAGCATCAAACTAAGTACCTCAAACTTTGGATCAGCAAGACCAAACAAGACTCCAGCACCTACGTCATCTATTCCACCCTCCATGGCCCTATCAAAGGCAGTAGTATGATAGTCATAGTCTCCCTTTATGCAGTTAGGATGCATCTTTCTGTATACTTCTTCGTCATATGATTCCTGGAATAGGATATATGTTCCTATCTGGGCTTCTTTTAATTTTCTATAATTCTCTACAGTAGTAGCTGCAATATTTACGTTTATTCTTCTTATAACGCCATTCTTTTCATATGTATCATAGATTGTCTTTATAGATTCCAACACATAATCTATAGGACAGTTCACTGGGTCTTCACCTGCCTCTAAGGCTAGTCTCTTGTGACCCATCTGCTCAAGAATTTCAACCTCCTTGCGTATCTCGTCCATAGTCAGTCTTCTTCTATTGAACTTGTTCTTACACTTGTATCCACAATAGACACAGTTATTCACACAGTAGTCACTAATGTAAAGAGGTGCAAAAAGCACTACCCTGTTACCGTACACGTCTCTTTTAATCTTACCAGCTATCTCAAATAACTTTTGAGCCTGGTCTTCTCTAGTAATTTCCAGTAGGGCAGCTATTTCACTATGGTCTAGGCCCTTCTTATCCTTGGCCTTTTCAAGTATCCTGTCTATCTCTTCATCAGTAGTACCCTTTGCACCCTCAATCAATGATAGGACATAGTCTCTATCAATCTTCATATTTTCCTCAAATCTCATTCTGTTCATTATAAACCATCCTTTCAAATTAGAAACTCATTGATCTTTTTTGTTAGCGATAAATTACCTTGCTGTCGCCCCTTGCCATATCACACTCATATCCATATGACTCCAACTCTTCCTTTATAAGATTTAGGGCCTCAGCTGATTCTGAGCCTGTAGACTTCTTGTTCTTATAAAGAGAATAGTCTCCCCTATGAACCATAGGTGTGAGGTTGGGCATTATTACATTTGCACCTGCATCAAGACCTCTTTTTCGTCCTGATCCACCTATGCTTGCAAGGGCTGTAGTAGCAGGTAGCAAAACTCTAGGCATAAGTAGCCTTATTATAGCCAGTAGGGTCGTGGTCTTCTCGATAGTCCCTGAAGAATTTCCCCTCATAGGTGTATCTTCATGGGCAATAAAGGGTCCCATCCCTACCATAGCAGGCTCAAGCTCTTTTAAAAACCTAAGGTCTTTTACATAGTCTGAATTTGTGTAGTCCGGTAGACCTACCATAAATCCAGAACCAACCTGAAATCCCAAGTCCTTTAGGTCTTTAAGGCATTGGTGCCTGTCTTTAAAATATGACTTTGAGTGGAGTTTTTTGTAGGTTTCTTCATTGGCAGTTTCGTGCCTCAAAAGATACCTATCAGCACCAGCCTCTCTCAATAACCTGTAGCTATCCTTGGACCTTTCACCAATGGATATGGTTATGGCAGAATCTGGTGCCAAGTCCTTTATAGACCTTATTATATCTGCCATTTTCTCATCATCATAATACATATCCTCTCCACCCTGAAGAACAAATGTATTAAAACCTAGTTCTTTTCCATGGAGGCAGGTAGCCAAAATCTCTTCCTTGGTCAACCTATACCTCTTGGCCTTTGTGTTGTAGGCGTTGATCCCGCAGTATGAACACTCCCTCTTACAATAATTTGTAAATTCAATCAGTCCCCTTAGATATACCTTCCTACCATAGTGCCTATCCCTGGTTTTAGCTGCCAGATAAAACAGGTAGTCCATAGATTCTTCGTCTATATTGTCAAGTATATATAGGAAATCTTCATCCCTTAGGTCATGCTCTTGGTATAACTTGTCAATTAAATCTTTAATTTTGCTCATTTTCCATAGACCTTGATATGGCAGTTTTAACAGTTATATGGTCGATATTTCCTAGCTTGCCTGTAAAGCTGTTAATCTTGTCAATGCTAGCAAGAACTGTAATTGATACTACTGATATGCCCATGTCCTTAAATGGTATGCCCATCCTACCTCTCACTATGTCCTGGTACTGGGCAACTACATTATTAAATTCAGACTGACATACCTTGGCATCTTCCAGTATGACACTAATGACTGCTACTCTTTCCATAAGACCACTCCTCCTTTAAATTAAAATATATATAAGATAGTCCCTGATTATTGCTTATAGGACTATATCATTGGCTATCGGGCTGTAGTACATCCTCTCAACCTCATCAATATCAGATGTCTGTGATGTAATCCACATCATTTTGCACACAGTAGACTCCAAAGTCATATTGTAGGTCTCCAATATATTGTGGTTAGACTTTGCCTCATTTCCAACCTGATATACCTCTATATTGCTTCCCTCATGAGGTACTGATGTGGACATTACAAATATTTTGCCTTCACTTTCAAGCTTCTTGACAGTTTCAAGAAGGGCCCTTTCTTCATCATAGCTAGGAAGACCACCTACACCAAAGCCCTCTATTATCAAAACATCCGATATACTACCTATAAATTCAAATATCTCTGGTCTCATACCCGGTATCAACTTCACGACATTGACATTTGTGTTTAACCTGTCATAGAATACGACCTCATCTTCATAAGATTCCTCAATATAGTATACAACCCTATCATTAAATACAACTGCAACTATAGGATAATCTACACTATCAAATGCATTATAACTATGTGTCCTGGTCTTTCTAGCCCTTGTACCCACTATGACCTTTGAATCAAATACTATGTGTACACCACAAGCCTTGTCATCACAGGCATAGATAAATGAATCTTTCAAATTTTTTCTAGCGTCTGTATCCTGGAGATATATAGACTTTTGTGAACCAGTCATTACAACCGGTTTTGACGAGTTCTGTATCAGATAGGACAAGGCTGCTGCCGAATATGCCAGTGTATCAGTACCATGAGTTATTACAAAACCATCATACTTGTCGTAGTTTTCCTTTACGCAGTTAGCTATCATAATCCACTTTTCTGGACTCATATTTGAACTATCAATATTCATCAACTGAACAGCATCAACACAACAATAATCAGAAATAGATGGAACAAACTCCAATATTTCCTGACTTGTTATACTGGGCACCAAACCCACCTTGGTAGGCTTAGAGGCGATAGTTCCACCAGTAGCTATCAATAAGATTTTCTTCAAATTACTTTTCTCCTTCTAAGATTTGTTTTTTCTTTCTAACCCTTCTAGTCAGAGTATCTATAGCAACCATCGCTATACCTATAGCAAGTAAAAACACTGTTTTAACCTCATATATAGAAATTTTTAGGTTTAATTTTCTATATATAATCAATACCACCAATATAACAAATAGTATTACAACCCTATAAAACTGGTGCTTATGGTTCTCCTCTTCAAGAGTCTTGGGCTTAGGAGCCCTATCCATTTTTCTAAGAATAGTGTAAAATCCGGCCAATATCACCAAATAAGAGACAAAGTCAGCTACATATATACCAGACATCCATACCTTATCCTCATTTAAAAAATGTAGCACTCCCTCAAAAAGACCCTTGCCCAGTATAAAATAAGATGTTATAGCCAAAACTATTAAGAGACTTCCCTTTACATCCAATTTATGGTCAACCCACTTCATATACTTATACCACCTCTTTTCTCTCGCCTTACATCAAATATTTTACCATTATTTCTAGTTATTTACTAGATATTTAACTTAATGACCAAATAATTCATATATTAATATATACATTTAATTTTTTCATTCAAATTTAAAAGAATGGGTAGTATAATATATATGTTTATGTAATTATCTCAAACTGCAAACAAGTATCTAATTTAATTACATAAATAAAAATATTTTTATTGAAAAGGAGACGTTTATGAAGTTAAAAAAATTTGCTTACTTGCTTACTGCTGCAGTAGTCTCAGTAAGTATAGTTGGATGTTCAGGAAGCAATGAAAATTCTAAAAAGGAAACAAATAAAGGAGATAATAATAAGTCAATAACATTGATGATGCCAGAAGATCAGGCCCCTAGTAGAGATCTACTTTCTTTATTTGAAAAAGAATCTGGATACAAGGTAAATCTAGTCAAGTCTAGTTTTAAGGATATAGACAATAGCCTAATCAAGTCTGCAAGCAATCAAAAAGCAGAGGCCGATGTAGTAGCAGTAAGGTGGGATCAAGTAGGCCAGTATAGGTCTCGTGGCTATCTTGAAATTTTAAAACCCAAGGATCAAGTTCTAAATGACATTAAGTCAACTAACTACTTTGCATTCGGAAAAAATATATTAGGAATACCTTATACTAACAAAATTTCAGGGCTTTTCGCTGACTCAAAAATATTAGAAGACGAAAATTTAGATACAAAAAATAATAATTTGGAACAAATACTTAAAAAACTTAAAAAAGATAAAATTGAATATTATCCACTGTCAATATCGCTTGATAGATCAGACGAGTCAAACCAAGCCCTTTATACGATAATCATGGCAAGAGATGGAAAAATATTTGATGCAGATAAAAATCTATTTATAGGTCATAACCTTCACACTAGCCTTGTATTTATAGAAAACCTAATATCAAATGGCTTTGTAGCTCAAGCTTCAGATAATGAATCAAATCCCCTAAGTGATTTCAAAAACAAAAAATCCAGTCTATATATAGGTTCAATAGGAACTATAAAAGACCTTAACGGATTAGAAATGTTGGACATGCTTGGTGAATCCGGACCATCAAAAAAGACTTTGGTATATCCAAACGCCCTATCTATATCTGCCTTTTCAAAGAAAAAGGATATAGCAAATAAATTTATAGAATGGTACACAAGCAAGAACATCCAATCCATTGTCTCAAAGGATACGGGCTTGCTGCCTGCAAGTAACGACGCTCTTTCGAAGACTTTGACGGATTCAAAGGTTAAAAATTCAGTTCTCATCTTATCACAAATGGAAAAACTTGATAGACCTTTCCCTAATTCTACACCAAAGTACTATGATCAATTCAGTAGAAAAATGTACCCAATTATAAACGAACTAGGCAAGGGCTTAATAGGAGGTCATGATGCACATATGAAAATAGAAAATGATGTAGAAGCCATAATAAAACACAACCAAGCTTGTTGTGCTGAATAATGTATATACACTAAGGCGCACATCCTATAGATAACATTAAAAGAGGATAATATACCAAATAAGAGATAGCTATAATCTAGCTCATATAGTAATGTTTGGTTTTTATCCTCTTTTTTATGTTTATTTTAATTTTCTCATACGAAAGTCGTCTTCTATCCTTGTAGCCCTAATAAATAGAACCGCACCTATTAGGAATAGACCTATCAAGCTCAATACTCCAGACCTTACTTCACCAGTTATCTGAGTTATAGCTGCAACTAAAAATGGTCCCATTATAGCTGCAAACTTACCAAATATATTGTAAAAACCAAAGTATTCATTTGAATTTTCCTTAGGTATCATCTTAGCAAAATATGACCTAGATAGGGCCTGAATTCCTCCCTGCGAGCTGGCAACTAAAAGCGAAAGTATCCAGAACTGTCTAGCATTAGTCATAAAGAAGGCCACTATGCATATCAATATATAAACACATATCCCTACCAAAAGCATTATTTTACCATTAAATTTTTCTGCCAACTTTCCATATATAATTGCAAAAGGAAAGGCCACGAACTGTGTAACTAAAAGTATAACCAAGAGATTAGTTGAAGATATACCTATAGCTGTACCAAAGCTTGCTGCCATCCTAATTATCGTATCTACACCATCAATATAGAAGAAGTAGGCCAATAAAAATACAAATGCCTTTTTATGTCTTTTTATCTTTATAAAAGACTTTATAAAATCATCTACTGTATCTCTAACAGCAAACTTTTTATATGGTTTGCCATGAATCTGCTCTACATTTTTGAGCATTGGAAGTGTGTAGTAAAACCACCATGCCGCTGTAATTACAAATGATCCCTTTGTTGCAAGAGTTACGCTTATAGGTACTACTCCCTTTTGAGCACCTATGATAAGGGCCATACAGACTATAAATGGTATAGTAGAACCTATATAACCATAGGCATAGCCAAGTGATGATACATTATCCATCCTATCATCAGATGTAACATCTGTTAAGAAAGAATCGTAAAATACATTAGATAGGGAAAAACCTATAAGTGAAATTACATATATTCCCAATAGCGGTATCCATCTTCCATGAGGTACAAAGGCTATCAAGCCAGTAAATATAATTCCAGTAAAAGTGAATATCTTAAAAAACTTCTTTTTAACACCCATATAGTCTGCAAGTCCTCCCATAATAGGCGCCAATACAGCTACTATCAAGGATGCTATTGAATTTGTATAGCCCCAATATGAAGTAGCCAAGTCTTTGGATATACCGGCTTCACCAACGACCGATGTAAAGTATATAGGCAATATAGTCGATAACATAGTCATTGAATATGCCGAGTTAGCCCAATCATACATAATCCAGCTTTTTTCTTTTTTAGTAGTTTTAGTCATTAAAATCCTCCAAAATCTCTTTAATAGGTCTACCATCTGTGTCAAGCATCTTCAGACCCAACATAGATGCGAAAGTCGGTCCTTCATCAACCAAACTCATACTATCTATAAATACACCTGGTTTAATCCCCCTACCAGCTGCAAAAAACACTGTTTCATAATCATTCTTTAAACTTGGATTGTATCCGTGGTTATTGATGCATACTTTTCCACTAGTATATGGTCTAGTCTCTTCAACTTCTATTATAGGTCTATCCTTTACATCATTCATAAAGAAATATCCTTTGGCAGCTTCAAGCATAAACCTACAGTCCACATCTGCCCCTAATTCCCTAGCCTCTTCAGACCTATACACCTTCTCTATTGTTCCAAGCTTTACAAGAGGGTCTATAGCAGCTAGTATCTGGTCATCCCCAACAATTTTATCTGCATAGACATAGGCAGCACCGTCAGCCGATTTTACTACAGCCTTGTAATCCTTTACCATGCCTTGAGAATTCTTTGTTAGCAGTCCTGCCCTCTCCAAAAGGCAGTTTGGATATATATTTGAATGTCCGTCAATACTGCTGTGGTCACCAAGAATCACAATTGTGGATTCATCATAAATTCCAAGTTTTTTAAGCTTTTTGACTATATCACCAAGTCTTTTGTCTAATCTTTCCAAAGCATCGTTAGCCTCTTTAGAGTCAAATCCATACTCATGTCTTTGACAGTCAAGATCTATGTAATGAACCATATTTATATGGGCCTTAAAATTTTCAAGTGAATACAAGAAAGACTCATGAGAAAAATTGTCTAATTCAGGCTCCTTGTGACCATCTCTAAGCTTGCCAAACATCGAATTTAGCTTGTACTGGAAATATGGGCTACCGTTTTTAAGCGATACAAGAATCTGCGACTGCCATTTTCTATTGGCAAATATCTCAGGCATATTGTATTTAATATGCTTGGCACCTGCAGTAACAGGCCAGAATATGGACAGTATGTCATAGCCGGACTTGGCAGCTACATTTTGGAAGGTATCCACCCTTATATCCTTGTCGTGCCAATACCAATCAGGACTCTTCCTATCCATCTGTAGTTTTGTATTATTAATTATTCCATGCCTACTAGGATAGCAACCTGTAGCTATCGAAGTATGAGCACAATATGTAAGGCTAGGGTATACACTGCTCACAGATATACAGCCAGAAGCCTTCTTATAGTATTCACCAAAATTTGGCAAACTCTTCATTTTTTCAATATCCACCTTTGATAGGCCATCAAAAGATAAGATATGTAAGTATCTTTTCATATTATTCTCCTGAAATAAATAACTTTAATCACCGCTCAATGACCCTTATATAAAGGACTAACTAATTGTACAAGTGATCAAGGTCAATCTTTATTTTAAATTGCTATTTTACTTTATTTTATCACTATAAAAAAATAAATTCATCTATTTTTAGTATTTCTTTATATTTGTAACCAATAACAATAAACAGGTATATAATCACTTGGACTATATACCTGTTTATTGTTATATTATTTAGTTCTAAGCTTCTATTGTCTTTATAACCTTCAAGAAATAGTAGTATTTAAAAGCTATTAAAACTGCAATTGTAATTCTCATAGGTAGAATATCATACCTAAAAAATGCAAATAAAAGCATCAGGGATACTGGTATCAATATGGTAAGCTTGGTTTTTAATGTCATAGACCTGTCCCTGTCGAACGATTCTAAATGGTTTTTGTATATTTTACTCGCCTTAAACCACCTATCAAATCTTTCTGAACCCTTGGCAAAAAAGAATGAAGCAAGTAGCAAAAATGGAACTGTCGGCAAAACCGGTAAGGCTATTCCAACCATACCAAGACCAAGTGATATAAAACCTAACACTACATATATGTATCTCATCTATTCCTCCTATTTTAAGATAGTACTTCTTAATAAGCTTATCCTAATAAAAAAATTTAATGCAAATCTCATACCCTTGTAAGTCAATATTAAAATCCATACAGATCTTACTAGGATATAATAGGAGTATATCATATTAATATTCGTTATTAATTAAAAATTATTTGTATTTTCTTTTGTATTTTTGGAAATCTTATAGGTTCCTATCTATATAGTCCAATATCTTGAGAGTATCATTGGCATCTAACTGACCTGGTGCTGAATTTTTACCAGCAGTAGCAAAGGTAACTGATGAACCATATACCTGACCAGCAATTCTAGATACTATACCTTCCTTACCCATTGACATAGTAATTATAGGCATACCTATATCCTCTTCATCCAACTGGTAGTTGGCCTCTAGTAAATCAAAGACATTTTTTCTAGACTTTGGCATAATAGCAAGCTTTCCTATGTCCGCTCCTAGATCTTTCATCCTGTACATGATCCTCTTTATCTGGTCTACACTGAGTCCATCTTTAGTATCACCAAATTTGTCTATCTTTAGCATCTGGTCATTACCATCAATATAGTGGTAAGAGCCTACTACAAGCCCACCTAGTTCATGTATATCACCTGCCAAAGATTTGGGCTTCTGGTCATCATTTAGCATTTCAATATCCAAGAGGTCAACATATCCAGATGCTGCTACCATCCTATTTATAGATGAATACTTCTCATAGGTAATATCTACCATGCCACCCTCATGCCTCGTCCTCAATGTAAAGATAAGTGGCATATGGCCTATAATACTTCTCAACTCCTTGAGTGTGGATATCATATCATCAGTATTGTATAAGTCCTCTAGGTAGTCAACCCTCCACTCTATCATGTCTGGTTTAAAACGCTTAAGTATTCGCCCTGCCTCTGCTAGGGTTTCTGAGTATGTATTTTCCAATATTGGTATGCATACTTTTGGCCTTCCCTTACCTATTAGTAGGTTTCTTACCTTGACGAACTTCTTGTCCATCTCTCCTAAAAATCCACTGATTCTTTTGATTGCTTCTTGACCACCATTCAAAAACATATGGTCAGCAGCATCTATTATCTTTAGCATACAATTTTCATATAGTCTAAGGTACTTTTCAGAATAGTAAATTGGGACCATCTCATCTTCTCTAGAGTGTATTATACATACAGGTCCCTTATATCCTCTCGCCTTTACATATATATCCATATCCTGGGATGATTTTAAGTAGGCTCCACCAACTGCCTTTTTACCATATCCAAGCACTGGTGGTATATTAGCAGGGTCAAACATCTTCTTTATAAATAGACCTGCCCTACAAGATTCTTCCATGATTCCAGATGGTGACAAAAGCACTAGAAAATCTACTTGCTTATTTCTTTTGGCTGCTAGCAAACTCGAAATAACTCCCCCCTGTGAATGACCTATAAGTCCCAGCCTATCCACAAAATCAAGCTTTATTGCATAGTCAAATACAGCTTCTAGGTCTTCAACTTCATTGTATAGGGTCATATCAATAAGCCTTCCGTCACTTGTCCCATGCCCATTAAAGTCAAACCTTATACTTGCAAATCCCATCTCGTTGAGGGATTTTTCAAGGTCTATATAAAAATCCTTACTCATATCCGACATAAGGGCATGGCTGATAATGGCCATAGGATATTTTTTTTGTTCTGTAGGTGGTCTAGTGACTATCCCCCTAATCACCCTCTTATCCACCTTTATTTCAATGTCACTTTGTATCATATCACTCAACTCCTCATTCAAGTATTCGCCACAAGCCTAATTTGAATACCCTATATATGCTTTATATATAGTTACACATACTTTATATATAGTTACACATACTTTATATATAATTACACGTACTTTATATGTGAACATATTTTATTTCATTATATATTCTAATAGTACCACTCTTTTAAAAATCTTTGTAGCTATAAAATATAATATATAGCATTATATTCAAAAGTCCTATATAATATAGCTTGAGATAGGAAATAAATCTTATATATCTATATCGACAAGGAGAAAAATCAAATGCATATATATATACTAGTCCACAAGGGAGCTGGATCTTCTAGAGGGACTAAGGTTTTAGGTAAGTTATTGGATGTCTGTTCAAAAAAAAATATAGTTGCGAGCGTATTTGTCACTGAATACAAGGGCCATGCTATTAGCCTAATACAGGAAATAGACAGGCAAATAGAAAATGACCCCGAAAAGAGATTGGTAGTTATAGGAGGAGATGGTACCCTACATGAAGCCATCAACGGTCTACAGTCAATATCATCTAAGACACCAATTGCCTATCTTTCAGCTGGTACTGGCAATGATTTTAATAGGGCTGTAAAGATACAGACAGAACCAGAACCATTTCTTGATTCCCTAATTAATAGCAAGGAATCAGGCCAACTTGAAATAATAAAATATACAAGCCTAAAAGATGGGTCTATTAACTATGCTGTCAACAGCCTTGGTTTTGGCTTTGACTCGCTAATAGTGCACCTTAGCTCAACTAAGTCTTCAAAGGCATTGCTCAACAAAATAGGTCTTAGCAAGCTTTCCTACCTCCACCATGTAGTTGAGGCTTTTAAGCTACATAGCAAGTTTTCTATGACTGTGATTGAAAATGGAAAGGCTCATAATTTTGACAAGATCATTCTAGCCTCTGTTACCAACCATCCCTACCTCGGTTCTGGTATCAAACTAGACCCCCTATCAAGTCAAAATAACCACGAGATTGGTCTTGTAATTGCCCACCACATCAACCTTCCTGTATTTTTGAGACTACTTACAAAACTAATCAAAAACGCAAGTCATCTTGAATGTACAGATAATGTCAAAAGACTTGGTTCAGACAAGTTTGAAATAATCTTAAGAGACCCTCAATATATGCAGGTGGATGGCGAGGACAAGGAAAAAGACTGCTACCACATAGAATGTGAACTCACTAGACAAGCATTTTGGTTTACCTACTAGTCAGTAGGTGAACCATTTTTCTTTTTTTGCTGTCTACCACATATGTCCACTATGATTTTTCTAGGTAAAAATTTTGAAAAGAATACTGCTGACTTCATTTTACTAGTCGGTACTATAACCTCCTTATATTTAAACATGGATTCTATAGCGTATTTTGCACAGTACTTAGCTGGTATTCCCTTCAATGAAAAACTACAGTTTGCAACATCATTGAATTCTGTATCAACAGGTCCTGGGCACAACTGACCTATATACACCTTGCTATTCTTTGCCCTTAGCTCACCTGCTATAGCAGATGTTAGACTAGTCACATAGGCCTTTGTAGCATAGTAGGTAGCCATATAAGGACCAGCTGGCATCAGACCAGCACTTGAGGACACATTCAGGATATAACCCTTGTCCTTTTCAAGAAATACCTTTAGATATTCTTTGGTCATCATATGAAGACCCTTGATGTTGGTATCTATCATAGCCATCTCTTTTTCTATATCGGTTTGGTCAAAATCTCCCAAGTCTCCAAATCCCGCATTGTTTATCACAACTTCTACATCTAGACCACTAGTCTCTCCTATAAGCCTAGCTATATCACTAGTATTTCTTATATCCATACTCATAATCTTGATATCTATGCCCTTGCTAGGACCTGACCTCAAATCTCCTTGAAGGTCTCTTAGTCTATCCAACCTTCTCGCAAGGAGGATCAATGAATATCCCTTTTGAGCCAGTATTTTTGCAAACTCACTTCCTATGCCCGAACTGGCACCAGTCACTATCGCCCATTTCTTTGAATCTTCCATAATCTATATATCCTTTCATAATTCAAGACTTATTTATGAGTATATAATAACACTAATAATAGAAAAATGGTAGTAGACCAAAGAGACTACCACCATTTTAACATCCTTATTAGAATTCACCCTTTATAAGGTTTATCATCTCAATTGCCCCAACTGCTACATCATATCCCTTGTTACCAGCCTTTGTACCAGCCCTTTCAATAGCCTGTTCGATATTTTCTGTAGTTACAACACCGAACATAACTGGTATTCCAGTTTCAAGTGAAACATGGGCAATCCCCTTTGATACCTCTGCACACACATAGTCATAGTGACTAGTGTTGCCCCTTATTACAGCCCCTAGGCATAATACTGCATCATAGTTTCCTGACTTTGCCATTTTAGATGCTATAAGAGGTATTTCAAATGCCCCCGGTACCCAAGCTAGGTCTATCTTGTCTTCATCAACATCATGTCTCTTTAGGGCATCAACTGCACCAGCTATTAGCTTTGATGTTATAAATTCGTTAAATCTTCCTGCTACTATACCTATTCTTGCCTGCTTTGCTACTAATGAACCTTCTAATACTCTCATCTTTTTATCTCCTCATCTTTTTATATATATTATTGCTCTTATATTATCTAATCTAAATACGTGTCTATTTTTCAAAGTCTAGTAGGTGACCCATCTTGTCCTTCTTTGTGTGTAGGTATCTTTCATCATGCTCTGTACAAGCTATCTGGATAGGCACCCTCTCTACTATCTCCATACCATAATCGCTCAGCTGGTATATCTTGTCTGGATTGTTTGTAAGTAGTCTAAGAGTCTTGGCACCCAAGTCCTTTAGGATCTGAGCTCCTGTGTAGTACTCTCTCATATCTCCTTCAAATCCAAGTGCTAAGTTGGCTTCTAATGTATCCAACCCTGTATCCTGTAGGGCATATGCCTTTAGTTTGTTTACTAGGCCTATACCTCTTCCTTCCTGTCTCATGTATAGGAGGATTCCCCTTCCTTCTTCTTGAATCTGTCTCATAGCCGCTGCAAACTGGTCTCCACAGTCACAACGTTCAGAACCAAATACATCACCAGTCAAGCATTCTGAATGAACCCTACACAGTACATTCTTTCCATCCCCTATATCACCCTTGACTAGGGCAACATGGTGCTCTCCATTTAGGGTATTTACATAGGCATGGGCTGTAAATTCACCATACTTAGTAGGCATCTTCACTATGCTAGAGCACTCAACTAGCTTGTCATGTCTTTTTCTATATTCCTGTATATGCTTTATAGTTGTAAACTTTAGGTCGTATTTTTCAGCCATCTCTATAAGGTCTGGAGTTCTCATCATAGTACCGTCAGTCTTCATCACTTCACAGCATAGGCCTACCTCTTTAAGACCAGCTATCTTCATAAGGTCTACTGTAGCCTCTGTATGGCCATTTCTTACCAAGACACCAGCATCCTTTGCCTTTAGAGGGAACATATGACCTGGTCTTCTAAAGTCTTCTGGTCTTGCTCCTTCCTCTACACACTTTCTAGCTGTAAGACCTCTTTCAACTGCTGATATACCAGTAGTTGTGTCAACATGGTCTATAGACACTGTAAATGCTGTTTCGTGATTGTCTGTATTGTCCGTAACCATCTGAGAAAGTCCTAGCTTTTTACAGTATTCAGCGCTCATAGGCATACATATTAGACCCATACCTTCACGTGCCATAAATGCTACGTTTTCAGTAGTTGCAAATTCAGCTGCACATATTAGGTCTCCCTCATTTTCCCTATCTTCATCATCAGTTACAAGGATCAACTTACCTGCTCTTAAATCTTCTACTACTTCCTCAATTGTGTTAAATTTAAACATATCAAACCTCCAAATATTATAGCTTTACTGATTAATTTATTTTGATTATTCCTTAAAAAGTGCATTTTTTCTAAATTGCATTCTTTAGGACCTAAAAATACATACTTTATTTTGGTTTTAAAAAACATACTTTATTTTGTCCCTAAAAACCATCCTTTATTTTGTTCCTAAAATCCATGTTTCAACAAAAAGTCTTCTGTTATTCTGGATTGCTTGCCTTCTGTTTGACCCATCTCGTCTTCAAACTTCTTTAGGCCCAAGAGTTTCTCGACATACTTTCCTATGCAGTCGTTTTCTAGATTTACGATATCCCCTAGACCCTTGTAGGCCAGTATTGTATTTGCCAGAGTATGGGGTATAATAGATACCGAAAAGTCCCTGTCGCTTATCCTTGCAACTGTAAGGCTGATTCCATCTATAGTTATAGACCCTTTTTCTATTATATACTTTAGTATATTTTGTCCTGCTTCAATCTTATACCAGATGGCATTGTCATCTTTTTTTATATCTACAATCCTTCCTGTTCCATCTATATGGCCAGATACTATATGACCTCCAAACCTTCCATCTGCTGGCATGGCCCTTTCCATATTGACCTTGGAGCCAATCTTAAGTGATGATAATGATGACCTATCAAGGGTTTCATGCATGACATCTACCGAAAATTCACTCCTAGTGAACTCAGTCACTGTCAGGCATACTCCATTGACAGCTATTGAATCCCCTAGTCTTACATCTTCCATTATCTTTTTTGCAGCTATTGTAAGTACAGCAGACTTTTGTCCCTTGCTAATCTTTTTGATGCTGCCTATTTCTTCAACTATCCCTGTGAACATTTCACTAAATCCCCCTCTAGCAATATATCCTTGCCTACACTATCAAATTCAATATTTTCAAGCATATAGGCATCTTCTGGCAAGTCTACTCCTATACCTCCGATTGGACTCTTGGCCTTTTCTCCACCGAATATCTTTGGTCCTATATAGGCCTGGACCCTGTCTACTATACCTGACTCTAGGGCAGAAAAATTAAGCTGACTCCCACCCTCTAAAAGTATGGAATCTATCCCCATTTGTCCCAGTATTTCCACAAGGTCCTCTAGGTCTACTACAAACCTCTCGCCCTGTCTTTCTTGATATACTTGGTACTCCTGGTATTTATGACCATCTTGGTCCATCTGTATTTCTTGTCCTATCTGTACTTGCTTTTTCCCTATGGACCTGTAGAGTTTTTTCTTGGTTTTTATGACAATACAATCCCTGTCTTCATAGGCTCTTATCTTTTCCATATCTTCAGAAATTGTAAATATAATCGTTTTTATATCCTTGGCACTAGTTACTATTTTTGAATTAAATGGAGTTCTTAGGCTAGAATCCACAACTACCCTTATAGGATTTCTTAAACCCTCTATAGAGTAGTCTTTTTTTATCTTGTCAAACCCATCAAAGTCTTCAAGCCTACAGTTAAGACTTGGGTCATCAGCCAAGACTGTACCCACACCCACCATAATAGCCATATTTCTCAACCTGTCTAGGTGAACCCTCCTTCTGGCATCATGGCCTGTAATCCACTTTGACTTTCCTGTATGGGTTGCTAGCTTGCCATCCATTGTCATAGCATACTTCATAGTTACTAGCGGTCTTTTATTTATTATATAATGCCTAAATATCCTGTTTTGCCTGTCAGCTTCATCCTTCAACACTCCGATATCAACCTCTATACCAACCTCTTCTAGTATTTTGACTCCCTTGCCGGCAACTAGTGGGTTTGGATCAAGAGATGCTACAACAACTCTTTTTATCTTGTTTTCTATGATGGCTTCTGTACAAGGCGGTGTCTTACCATAATGACAACAAGGCTCTAGGGTAACGTACATTGTTGCCCCCTCTATTGTAAGGTTTGGGTCATTAATCGCCCTATTTTTGTAGTCCTTGATGGCATTTCTCTCAGCGTGTAGTCCTCCATACTTTTCATGATAACCTTTGCCTATAATCTGGTCATCCTTGACAATCACAGCTCCTACCAAAGGATTGGGACTCACTCTAGCAATCCCTCTCTTAGCTAAATCCAAGGCTATTTTCATGTAGTGCTGGTCTTTTTCTAACCTGTCTATTTCCTGCAAAATATCACCTTCTCAAAATAAAATAACCCCAAACCGTATATGCGATTCAGGGCTCATTGATAATCCTAAACTATTATCAGAAAAATTAAAGCTCTGAAATGAAAACATTCCAGAGCTTAGATATTACATAAATTCACTATCTTCTTTCATCCAGACTTTACTGTCGGCTTTGGAATCTCACCAAATCATGCCATAATGGCTCGCGGGCTATACCGCCGGTAGGGAATCTCACCCTGCCCTGAAGACTTTTATTAACTTTTACAATACTAAATTAACATATTTAATTTTTATTGTCAAGTCATTCATCCTAATTACTTGTTACTAATTTTCTTCGTCGTCAGTTGATACTACTACAACACCTGTTAAGTCTTTTTCAGCTATTATATCATCAATAGTTTCTCTAGCTTCCATCAACTTTTCTAATGACATTGAGTAGTAGTCATTTGATGTCTTAGTGTCTATATTGAATCCGTGGTCATTCAAAAATGCATTTACAGCATCCTCGTTCTTCTTATAAACTACGTATCCCGCTGCACACACTCCAACACCTATAGCTATTCCCTTTACTAATTCTGTATTTCTTCTCCATTCAAACATAGTATTACCTCCTAATTATTAGTTATATAAATCACTAGGCTCATGCCCAATTATTATCTTTTTATGTCTTTTGCTGTCTATTTCTCTTATATATTTTATTATATCCTTGATAGACTCTTTTTCATATTTACATTTTGGTACATATCAAAGCAAGACTCTATAAACTGATTATAGAACATAGACTTGTTTTCCTCTTCGCATATAGTCATCTTGCCATTTCTAGAGACTGCGTTCATCATTACAGATCTACGTCTCTTAGTTAATATATGACGTCCAAACGTCAACAACCAAGCAATTGCAGGTGAATAAAGTCCTGTATTGGTATTTGTAGCTGTACCCTTGTTGATAGAGTTAAACAAGTACATAATAGACATTACTTCAGGGTCAAAGGCACCATTTTCATTAAGTTCCTTGTAACCGTGCTCAAATATGGCTCCCATTGTAGTAACTAAGGCTGACCATCTTACGAAGCTCTTATACCTAGATCCAGTACCTATTCCCATAAGGTTGATTCCTAGGTCTAGGATGATAAATGCCATAGATACAGCAGAGCTATATCCAAGTCCTGCCCTCTTGCCTATCTTGTAATTGACCTTTACTCTTGTTATAGACATATCCCTTGAATATTCTCCACAAAAGTTTAATATCAACTTGTTTAGGTCTGTACGCTCGTGGTCATACTCCAATACAAATGTATTAGTTATACTATTGTAAGACCCCCTTGTAATATTTGACTCATTTTTTATATTGTTTAAGATCTTGATAGGGTCATTAGAAGAACCGTCAACCCTTAACCTCAATCTACCAGGTATGGAAAAAACTACATCTACTTCTCTATACTCTGATTTCTTTATTTTTTTCATTGGCTACCTCCACTATTCTAAGTAATTAGATTGCATATTATAGAAGAGCATCCTAACTGAGTTACCAACCACAAAGATTGTACTCATATTGTGCATTACAGCTGACCAAAATACTGATATATTGCTGACTGCACCTAGGACCAAGCCGACTGTATTTATACCTACAACCAAGGCGAAATTCTGTTTTACAACTTCCATTGTCTTATTTGATAGGTCTATAACCTTTGGTATCATTAGAGGGTCATCTGAGTTGATCACTATGTCTGATGTTTCCATAGCTACATCTGTAGACTTTGACCCAAGAGATATACCGACATTTGCATAGGATAGAGCCGGCGCATCATTAATACCGTCTCCAACCATTATCACACCTGTACCCTCAGACTTCATCTTTAAGATCTCATTGGCCTTATCTTCAGGCAATAGTTCATACCTAAAGCTATCTGCATTGACCTTGTTGGCTACTTCCTGAGCCTGTTTTTTCATGTCTCCAGTAAGGATTACAACCTCGTTTATACCATTAGACCTCATCATATTGATGGACCTCTTGATATGGTTTCTAGGCTTGTCATAGGCTGAGATAACACCTATAAATTCATCCCCATAAGATACGAATATAGGAGTTGCTCCATTTGCAAATTCTATAGATTCGTAGCTTGGTTCTATGCCGTTTTCATTCATAAATTTAAGGTTACCTACCCTGACTATCTTGTCATCTACGCTTGTATATGTACCCCTGCCGACAGCTGTTTCTATAGCAGTGTGAATAGGTATATCTACACCTAGTAGCTTACCGTATTCTAGTACACAGTAGGATAGTGGATGTGAAGAAGATTCCTCTGCTGCACACGCCAACCTTACTAAGTCTTTTTCGCTGTAGTTTTCATTTTCTATATGTACGCCCTTTATCCTAGGCTTACCTTCAGTTATTGTACCAGTCTTATCAAGTACAATAGTATCTGTCATGCTCAGCTGCTCTATAAAAGCTCCTCCCTTTATCAATACCCCATTTTTTACAGAGTTATTAATTGCTGCAGAAAAAGCTGTAGCCGTAGAAAGCTTTATGCCACATGAGTAGTCTATAACAAGCATATTAAGAGCCTTTGTTGTAGACCTAGTAGCACCGTAGACAACTATACTAAGAAGTAGGTTTAATGGCACCAAATAGTTTGAAAACTTGTCTGCATACTTCTGTATCGGTGCTTGCTGGTTGGCACTGTTTTCAACTAGGTCTATAATCCTAGATATTACAGTATCATCGCCTACCTTTTCAGCCCTAACAGTTATAGTACCGTTTTTGATCAGTCCACCTGCAAAGACCTTCTCTCCTTCTTTTTTGATGACAGGCATATACTCACCTGACACTGAACTCAAGTCAACTATGGCCTCGCCTGATACTATCTCACCATCGACACATATCTTTTCACCAGCATGGATGACTACCTTGTCGTCTTTTCTTAGCTTGTCAACTCCACACTGTTCTATCTTTCCATCCTCATTTAGTTTCCATGCAGTATCTTCTTCAACACTCAGTAGCTTCTTGATTGAGTTTCTAGTCCTCTCAACAGTATATGAAGTCATAAACTCCGCTATATCAGACAGGGCTATTATTGTAAGGGCTGATATTGAATTGCCCAACATTATACTTGCAACAATTGAAGTTACTGTCAAAAAGTCAGCATTAGGTCTCTTTGTCTCAACTAATCCATCCCATGATGTCTTTAGGAGTGGAGACGTCAGAGCTAGTGATGTCAATGCTGGCACTGTCGTAAAGTTAGCTAGCCTAGACATAGGATATAGTGGTAATCTTGCAGATGGCAGGAGTCTGGTTCCAAGTATTACCCCTCCATTTATCAAGAGCCTAACCAATAGCTTTCTAGATGACTCATTTACATTTTCATACTTTCCTGCACCCTCTATCATCTTAGACTCAATATAGCCCTTATATACCTCAAGAGAGTACTTAGCTACTATGTTATTTATTACATCTATTACTTCATCAATTTCTACATTTTTACTGCTGTCATATTCTACTAAAATCGTCTCTGTAATAGAATTTATCTTTACATATTTCACATAGTATACATCATATATATCTTCCATCAATTGATTGTAATGGCTAGTTATATGACATATTCCCCTATATCTTAGTCTTATTCTTCCACTTATAGCTGCTAGGTTTTCACATTTTAACTTGAAAGATCTGTTTCCCATATTCATCAAGTATCTTCCCTCCTTTCAAATAGAACATATTATTTTTGACGCCAAATTATTTAAAATCATGTTTTGACCTATAGGCATCTAAGACTGAGAATAGTATATCCACTATTTCCTTCTCACTCTTTCCGTCCAAGTTCTTTATTAGTCCCATATTATCATTTACAAGTTTCTTTATAAGGTCCAAATAAGCAAGTATTTCTGAAGACGTCAACTTGTACTTGTCATACTCTATCAGAACAGTTCCCGTTACAAAGTTAAAAGTCACCTTATCAATACCATCCAGCCTCTTTATGACCTCAATTCCGTAATGCTGATATTGGTGAGTCTCCTTTGGTAATTTCTTGTAATGGGCAACCTTCAACCTCATCCTACCTGGTAGGTCTGAGACTAGGTCAAACTTAAAAAATAAATTAAACATAGCTGTTTTTATATTAAACATAAATATCTCCTTTATAGTAGTACCTGTGATCCCCACCAGAATAGATTTGCAGCTCCTGGTGCACAATTACCACGATTCTTCCTATAATCCTTTATACCGTAGATAACAAATATAGTGGCTACAAGTGTCTTAAGGTCCAAAATTCCATTTGTAAAGTCATAGATAGCATTATTCGCTGTATCAAGTAACTTTGAACCTTCAGCCCTCATGCGTGATACTCTCTTTTCAAGTATAGTCTTATCTATACCCAATAATTTTATTATCGCACCTTCTAAAGTATTAGGATCTAAGTTTTCGTGGTCGTACTCTACCAAGACAGTCGCTGTTACAAGATTGACCTTACAAGATTTTATTACTGGTATCTTACCCATCTGTTCAACAAGGTCATTTGCTGCCTCTATATTACTTTCTAGGCTTGGAACATAAAACCTAACCCTACCAGGTATTGAGCTCTTTACTTCTATTGCATGCTTAAAAGATGGAAGCGACAACCTATTTTTATTTTTTTTCTTGCCAGCCTTAGATGCCAGATTAGCTAAAATTAATCCCAAATACACTATGTGTAATCTGTTATTAAATACCATATCCACTACCTCCTCTGTTATTAATAAATTTAATACTTTATAATGTTTATATATAATTATAGCATATTTAATTCTCAATTACAAATAAAATTTTCATAAAAATATCGATTTTTCAATGTTTTATATTCTCAATTGTTTTGACTTAGAGCTTGGTTCCCTTCCATTAGGCTACTGCTCTATTACAATAGGCCAACCTACTGCCATTCATTTTATATTGACTAATCAATCTATATGGTAAATATTTCCCATGTGAACTACCACCCACCTAAAGGTAGGTGGCTTCTAAGGGCTTATGCCTCGTTTAAGAAGTTTGGTATTTAAGTCTCCACCTGACAAGTCAGGCAACCCTTATTCTTACAGGCGTGTCCACTTCGCCTCTACCGTATAGAGTCTCAAGACTCACAACGCTACTTTTACGTAAGATGTTTAATGCTCCATTAACATCAGCATTGAACACAATACCATCTTTAGTTTTATACATTCCTCTATGAATGCGATTACCACTGAACGCATACTCTTGTGGGTTATCAGCATTGTAAACAGGGATATTATCTTTGTCCCAAAATGATGCTTTTGATGTATATGATTCTT
Source organism: Peptostreptococcus anaerobius VPI 4330 = DSM 2949 (assembly GCF_000381525.1). GTDB lineage: Bacteria > Bacillota > Clostridia > Peptostreptococcales > Peptostreptococcaceae > Peptostreptococcus > Peptostreptococcus anaerobius. The sequence goes on along the minus strand of NZ_KB906629.1, from coordinate 1,466 downwards.
CTTGTTTAACGAACGCTATACCATTAAGCTCACAAAGATACTGGAGTTTATCTCTTAGTTTTCCGTAAGGAATACTTACAAAGTTCTGGTTAGTCTGTTTGCCAAGATTATTACCTCGTTGGAATGTTTCGTTGTATCCAACTACAAGAGTACCTATATCATTAGCGATACAGTAATTGATTATTGTACGTGTTGCTTTACTCATATAGTCATTAACTTTGTTATTCCTGTCACGGGCAATTTCCTTCTGGCGATTAGTTGTGCGTTCACCAAAACCTTGTTTATCCTTAATACCTTGAAGACGAGCATTCTTTTTATTGAACCACTGGTTTATAGATTTAAGCCTTCTCCCATCTATGATGAATGATTCACCTGTGTTTGTGATACACGTAGCAAGGTTGTTTATACCCAAATCTATAGCAAGTGCATTATTTTGATTAAGATTTCTTTGAACACATTCAGTTTTATAAATATATTGAATTTCAAAGAACCTTGCGTTTGCTTTAGGTATGATACGAATTTCCTTGATGTGTTTATCTACAAGTATAGGTGGTATCGTAATCTCAATAGGTGAATGGGATTTTTTATACATATTTGAAAATGGAACAATAAGTTTATTTCCATTCAAACGTACAAATCCGATGACCAGTGTGGTAAACCCCTCTTTTGGAAGATAATGAGGCAATTTACAGTCCTTAAAGGCATATTTACCTTTTTTTGCAAGTTTAAGCAACCCGAAAAATGACTTAAAACTACCATCTACTTCTTTAAGTATCTGCTGTGCCATGTTGGAATTGAGAATCTTATAATTCTCGCTATCTTTAAGCAAAGCATAGTTCTTTTGATAGTTAAGATATTCCCCTTCGGTGAAGTAATATTGTCTTACATTATAGATTGCTTGATTGGCAAGGTTCTTAGCTGTATGACTTAGCTCTTTTAGAGCAAGGTAATCTTCCTTAGACAGGTGTTTTACTTGTTGCTTAACCGTAAGATACATAACTTTCTCCTTTCTTCAAATTTAGGAAATATCCTATGTGTCTATTATATCCCACCACCCAAAGGGTAGTGGGTTTTACGCTCCATTTTTATAAAATTATTATAATAATTATAACATTATTATAAGTCTTTTGCTATAAAAGTATGCTCTTTTAATAGTTAAATCACTCTTAGTTGTCAATACATATGTTACACTTACGAGAAAGTTTTTCAAAATACTTGCCATTTTATCGAAAATTATAAATGGATAAGTCAAGGAGTAAAGCTTTGCGTACCTTGACTTAGTTCATTTTAATTTTCACAATAGCAGGCTGTATTTTTGAAATACTCTTCTACAACTTCATTTGGGCTTTTAAATTTTAAACTTGTTTTTGCCGTACTATTATATCTTCTTTCATGCTTTGCCACCTGATTTATCAGATCTTTTTCGCTAGTAAATACTTTTCGATTATATAAAATCTTACCATCTT
>NZ_KB906628.1 GCF_000381525.1 Peptostreptococcus anaerobius VPI 4330 = DSM 2949 | reverse complement strand
TTCCCGACTAAATCTTCTTTGGAAAAAGCTTTATTTTTATCAGTAGAAAAAATAAGCAAAAAATGGACTCACCCTATTAGAAATTGGGGTTCTATATTCGGAGAGCTATCAATCATGTTCGAAGAACGCATAAGTTACTAGATTTAAAACTGACTTTATAGCAGTTTTTATTGACATGCAAAAAATTAAGTTATATTATAAATTAAAGGAAGGTTGGATTTTCACCAGCCTTCCCAATAATCAAATATTTATTTTTTAACTGCCTAATCGGCAGATTAGCCATAGAAGAAGACTTTGAGTCTACGGCTGAATCACCATTGATTACTGTATCATTAAATAACGCCCCCGCTGCCTTTATCTTCTGAGCCATCTGTAAAGCTACCTCATCAGCTATTCCGCCCATATTTGCGATTACTCTATCTACCTTGAATCCACCACCAAAGATTTTTAAGTCTGCTGTGAATCTCTGCTTTTCCACTTCAGATGTTGCATATTCCTCATTTACATTTCTGAATCCTGCTGTAGGCTGTGTCTTAAGCCTAGTATAGGCATAAGTTAACGTAGCACCTCCACCTGTAGCTGATACTACATCATCAAATATAAGGTTATCGAATAACCACGTTGATTTTCTAAACTCGTCAATTACACCTAACTGCAGGTCATCCTGTACGTTTAATTTTGCTTGTTCTAATGTTACTGCCATTTACTATTCCTCTCTTCCTATTCACCGCTTAACTTTGTTTTGATTGCATCTGCAAGTGATTTAGGCTGCTGACCACCTGATGGATCTGCGCCACCAGTACCCGCTGGAGTAAATCCCTTAACTGGAGGCTTATTTGGTTCTGCACCATCCTTTACAAATGCAGTCTCATTTTCTTTCTTGAACTTTTCCATGAACTCATCAGCACCTGTAAACTTACCGTTTTTTAACTCAAACTTCTGCTCCTTAAACTCAGCTATAGTGGCCTTTCTTGCTAGTTCTGATGTAAACTTAGTATCCTTGAAATAATCATTTATAGCATTTTCAGTAAGTACACCCTCATACTTACGCCTCACTTTTCAGCTTATCAAGATCAATTCCATCAAATGACTTTAGCTTGTCATTGACATCATTAAGCTCTCCTTGTAAAGTTCCAAGTTCTGTGTCCTTAGCATCAATCTTATCAAGATACTTCTTCGTTGTTTTTCCATGTTCAGCCATGATCTTATCAATCACGTCATCTTCTAATTCAAGATTCTTTAAAAACTCTCTTTTCATTGCTATACTCCTTTTCGTTTTTATTACGCAGATACGACTGCGAAGGTTTATTTTAACGACTTATTTGTCGAATTTAGACATAAAAATAAGACCTTTTAGCGTCATGTCTAGGACGAGATTTATATGTCGAAAAAACGTTAAAATCCGTTATATAACTTTCTTTAGTTCTTTCGCTAATGAAATTCTTCTTGACAATATTTCTTCATAATTTTTATAGAATAATATTGCGCATACATTAACCCTAACTCGTCAGGTGTAAGACCTTCAAGCGTTTTTATAGCTTTGTACAGTTTTTCCCCCCTTCCTGTAAGCTCTATATATTCCTGTTCCATTCTTTCAATGTAATTCATCTTTTTACCTCTCTTTCCGCACTTAAAAAGCACCTCAACATTTATCGTTAAAGTGCTTATATAAACGGCGTTATGTCTTTAACATCCTTCAAACCATTCTTAATCTTTTGCATTGTTGAGTTTTCCTGTAGAAACTCCATCCCTTTGATTGTTAGCCTAGGGTTTATAAACATCACTATATTACCTGTTTTTGATTTTGATATCTTTATTCCAGTTAAATAACCATCTTCTACCAAAGATTCAATTATTTTATTAATTCTATTATCGCTTACTTTTAAATTTTTGATAAAAGATTCATCAAAATCTATATTATCCATCTGTTTATCAACTTCCGCAAGGACCTTATAAACTACTTTCATATTATCCATCACATCACCTCTATTCGAAAAATTGTGTTAACTCTATATCTGATTTTATATAAACCTCATTTAGATATTTATTGAGATGTACCTCAACACTTTTTCCTTGAAGAGTATACTTTTGAATCAGGTGTCCATCAACGTCAACTTCTTCTAAATTGTTTTTTTGTAGGTCTTTAATATTTCTCTCAATCGCTAGGCATTGTTTATCAAAAATATCCCTATCTGCTTGTGGACATATTCCATATTCATACACTACTATCACTCCAATCCAAACATCTTATTAACTTTAGGATTAGCTTTCATGCTACTAGCAACTATAGCTTTGTATGCTTCTTCTCCTTCTAATCCATATTTCAACTTCTTTCTTTCCAACAACTCTTCAAAAGTTTTATTTGGGTCTGTTACATCCAAATTCCTTCGCTTTACTTGATTTTTCATCATTTCCCTAGCTTGAGTTCTATACATATTTCTTAAATTACAAGCCTGTATTGCCTGCTCTTTTATTGGTTTTGAAGTGTCAATTAATGCTCCAATACCTTTGTCTTTGTGATCATACCAAACCCTAACCTCTAAGTCTGAGAAAGTCCTATCCAATTTTTCATTATAATCAAGAGCCTTTATTCTATCTATTTTTCAGCTTTCAAAGACTCCCATTTGTTAACATCATTATACTTCAATTTCTGGAAATCTTCAAATGATTTAGGTATATCTTTTCCATAGATTTTACGATATTTTTCATGTGATTTTTTGTCACTATGCCTATTCTTCCAAGCTTTTTCTACAGCACTGTAATCTTCGTCTGATTCTATATACTTTTTGTAAAACTCCTTATATGTCATATCCTTGGGCACGTAGATTGTTTTACCATTCTTGTCTCTAGCAGCTCTTTCACCTATGTATTGTTCGTCTAAGTCATATGGAGCTGTAGTGGTACGACATCTAACATGAAAAGGTGGATAATTCGCCCCTACTTTTTTATCTTTTACTAAAAATGCCTTGCCGTCCATATCCCTACAAATTGATGATGTCTTATGGTCTAGTGTGGCTACTATGATGTACTTCTCTACTCCTAAATCTCTATAATTATCAAATCTTGCCTCTTCTGCAATTCTCGCTGACTCAGTGTGAAGCAAAGCCTCTGCATGATTTTTTCTAGCCCCCATTGTCTCAGCCAGTCTTTCAGACAGCTTTATTGCGTTTTCTCCACGTGCTATTGAGTCTTTTAAGGATTCACCCAGCTCCTTAACTAACTTATCTCTATGAGGACCCCAGAGCCTCTCAGAGAACTCTAAACCATCTTTAGTCCAAGGTTTCTTAACTAAAAGCTTTACTGCATACTCATTTGGAGTGAATAAATTAAGCTCTGCACCTATACCCTTAGCAATATCATAAGTATTCCTGTAATATATATCCTTGTATAAATCTTCCAAGAAATTAAAGATTAAGTCATTTTCTTTGCTAATTAGCTCATTTACTGAGTTAATCAACTGTATTTTTAACATTTCCAACCTAGTCAAATGATATGTTGTACTAGCATTAGCAATCTTAAGTAGCCATTCATCCGGAGTTTCATCAGTACTTTTACTAGCTTCCCTTACATACTCATCAACATCCATTCTAAACTCTTTTATCTCCTCAGGTGATAGCTTCCTCATTGCCTCAGCATATGTGAGTTCATTATCCCTAGCAAATCTACTGACCCAATAATGGATATTTCTTTTCATCCTCTTAGATATATCTAAGTTTATCTTATGCAGGTCTTTTTGAGTTGCTCTACCCCTGGTATCCTTAACCTTTTCAAGCTCTAAGGCTCTTTTCTCCCAGTACTCAGTATTTTTATTCTTCGCCATCTGGCTCACCACCTAGGCCATATGTATTTATCTCTACTGGCTCTTGCTCAGCCCTTTCGGATTTAATTCTTTCAAGCTCTTTTGCCGGGTCATCAATGTATGGATGATTTTCTATCAGCGTTTCCATAGACAGTAAAGCCATGCTATTGTTTATATCCTCAATTACCTGCGACTCATTGATTAGTACATCCTTGTTGAATATTATGTCTATCTTGTCCTTGTCTGATGAATTATAATCAGTAGTTGCCTCCAGGTACATTTTTATAAATTCTGTTAGTTGTTCAAATGATGCCTTAAATTCTGTTTCTATATCATTAGAGTCGAGGTCAATATCTGAATACATAGACTGGATGTTCATCTGATTAGGATTGGCTCCTAGCCTTTCATCTTTTGCATCAAATGACTTAGCATTTTCTATTAATGCCTTTTTCAGAATTTCAAGTATGTCCTTGACTTTCCATGTCTGGGTGGTTCGTTAATGATCAATACATCATAGTCAGATTGCTCATAGAAACTTTGAAGCTCGTTACATAAATCAACTAAGAATTTTCTGTTAGGCTTGTAGAAGTCTGGAGCCTTAAGGTTGCAATAAAAAAAGAACTCACGCCTTGCAAGTTCTATTTTTGCCCTTTGTTTTATCAGCTCTCTATCCATCTTCAACACTAGCTATCTTTAGTAGCTCTTCCTTAGTCATATCTTTAAAAGGATCCTGTTGATTTACGTCAACCTTTGTTTCAAAATCTTTTCTATCTCTCCACATATCAGGCCTTCTATTTTTTAGCCAGAATATCTGTGCTGTAGTATCTGGTTGTACTTCCTTCACAATTTCTTTAGTAACAAGCATCTTTGTTCCAACTAGTTCTCTTGTTGTCTCGGTATAACTATACCCTAGTGCCTTTTTTAGCAAGGCATTTTCAACTTGTCTATCAACAACTTCTTTACCCCTTTTTAAGGACTCCGAAATCTCCGAATATTTCTTTTTCCAGTCGTATAATGTAGATGTTCTAACACCCATATTTTTTGCAATTTGTTCATCTGTCAGGCCATCTCTAGCCCAACCCTCAAGTTTCAGCAAGACCCCAGGCTCTAGCCATTCTTGATATTTACCTTTTGCCATCAGGCTCACCACCTTTCTCAACTTTTCTTCGTTTTACCCAACTTTTATATTAAAAAAGGACCCTGTTAGGAGTCCCTTGCTCTAATCTATATCAAATTCTTGTCTTAGTGCATCCTGTAACACTTGTGAAAAATTAACACCTCTAGCCTTTTCTATAACCACATCCTCTATTGAAGTGGCCTTTGGGAATTTCTTTTTTCCCAAAAAATCATCATACAGCGGTTCCTTTTTTCAAGTCCTTTGAGTGAAACGGTACTACAGTAGCCTTACCGGTTTTTGGATTTTCAAACTTTCTATGAGACCCTTTACCGCCCTTAACTTCGACGAATCCATTGTCTTTTAGAAGTTTAATCATCTCTTTAGACGTCATTGGCATTTGTGCTACCTCCTTACACTTATTATTATACGTATTTATACGTATCTTGCCAATATGTTCCAACAAAAAAAGATAGCCTTTTGCCCAAGTATTTTTACCACATCTCTACTCAGTGCTAAGCTATCTTTTCCCGAATAACATATAAAAATTAAAGGAGGTTTAAAATGTATCTACCAATCAATGTGGAAGTAAAAGCTCTCGCTCTAGAGATTATATGAATTTATTTAATGGCTCTCCTTTATACTTCCACGATATCATAATAACACATGTTACCGGCCTACGGATTGGGGAAGCTCTAGCAATTACTCATGATGATATTCACGATTACAAACTTGAGGTTACAAAGAATTACACCGACTTTAAGCTAACTACTCCTAAAAGTAAAGCTTCTATTAGAACTATTGGTATCAATTCTAGATGTGTTCAGATAACAAATGAGATGAAACTTCTAAAACGTATTAACGGAATAAATTCAAATATCGTATTTCCTAACACTCTAGGTAAACATCAGTACTATACCAGTGTACGTAAAGTTCTAGAAAAACACGGTATATATCCTATAAGGTTACATATCTATAGACATACTCACGCTAGTATACTGGCTGACATGGGGCTTCCATTAGACATGATACAAAGAAGATTAGGGCATGAAGATGATGGAATAACAAAACAAATATACATTCATATAACTGAGAATAAAAAACAACGTGAATATGAGGTATTTAAAAAATTGGACATACTTTAACCCCCATAACACCCCCATCAAAAAATGAATATGCCATAAAACATTGAAATTTCAATGTATAAATAAAATATAGTATATTTTACCATATAACTTACTACTTGTATTTAAAAAATAAGTAATGTATTATATAAAAGGGTATAAATATATTATTCAAAATAAAAATATAAGGAGTTAATATGGACAAAAATAGAATATCTACAATAAAAACAATTTTTTTAATAGCCTTTCTGGCCCTAGTAATACTCAACTTTACAAATATCTTAAATAATTTAGGTATACTTTTGGAGGTCTTGAGCCCAATAATGATGGGATGCGTTATAGCCTTTGTCCTAAATACTATAGTGACACCTATAGAGGACAAACTACTTTCAAGGATAGACAATAAGTTTATGAATAAGATCAAGAGGATGCTTTCAATCGTGCTTGCCTTATTAATATCCTTCTCCCTTGTCTTTTTGATTATGAAATTGATAGTTCCAGAGGTTAAAAATTCATTAGCAACTTTTGTAGTACAATTACCTGATATATATGAGATTGTCAAAAAAGAAATAATTAAGATAATACCTTCAGCTCAAGAAAACTTATCTTCTACAAATCTCAATGTCCAGGAAATAGCAAATAAGGGGTTTGAAACTGTAAGCGCTTGGGCAGGTGGTATATTCTCCCTTGTAAATTCAGTATTTGGAGTTTTGGCAAGTGTCGTAATGGCTAGTATATTGGCTATATACATAGTATCTAGCAAGGAAACTCTCACTAGACAATTTGATAAACTATTTAAAAAGTTTATCCCTGAGAGAATAATCAAACCTATGTATTATTTCTTTGATGTGTCAAACTCTACATTTAAGGCTTTCTTTACAGGTCAGTTTATAGAGGCCATTATATTGGGAGTCCTATGTACACTTGGTATGGCAGCACTTAGACTTCCGTATGCAAGCATGGTTGGATCATTCGTTGGACTAACTGCACTAGTGCCAATGGTTGGAGCATATTTGGGATGTATATTTGGATTTTTGATGTTGCTACCGGTAAGTCCTTTTAAGGCCATGGTATTTATAATATTCCTGTTGGTATTGCAGCAGATTGAAGGCAATGTAATCTATCCAAGGGTTGTAGGTTCTTCAGTAGGTCTACCTGGTATGTGGGTCCTAGTATCTGTAATAGTAGGTGGCGGACTATTCAATATGGTTGGTATTTTCTTCGGAGTACCGGTAACGGCTGTAATATACAAGATATTAAAAGACCAGGTCAATAGCGGTTCAACCAAAATTGCCGACAGGGTTGAAAACTTTATTGAAGACATGACAAAAGACCCCAACGATGATGGTGATTGCGACTGCAGTACAATCTGTCAAAATCTAGACCCTAAACTTGAGGTTCTAACAAACCAAGAAAATAAACACGATGTAAATATAGAAATAGAAAACCTATCTATAAATAAAGACCAATAGAAATATCCGTCAGACGATTAAAAATCTCTAACACTGTAAAATAAAGGACCTTGCAAGTTCGCTATCCAAAATAAAGGCTTAAAATCAACTACTAACCTAGATTTTTGGAACAGCCTAATTTGCCTGGTCCTATTTTTTATATATTTCTATATCATAAACCCCATCTCCATAACTCACCCTATGGATACAAACACTCTTGCCATAAGTTTTTAAGTTTATTATAAAGTCTTTAAAATCCAACTTATCTTTATTAAATTTAAGTTTATACAAGACATTTCTGTCAACTTCCTTGACTTCCATGCTGCATAAAGACTTATTATTTGAAATTAATTTATAGAAATTTATATCCTCACCTAGGTTTTTATATTTTATCCTTCCAGAGTAGTTATTAACTCCTAGATTTTCATCAGCAAGTTGGGTTTCCTTGATCATATTTTCCGTATCTTGAATCTTATTTTTTATAGGCCTTGCAAGAAAAATATTTATAAGTACTAACACTGCTAACATTAGGGCTATAATTTGATTTATCCTATTCTTTGCGAGTAACCTTATTTTAAATCTTGTCCTATCTTCACTTTTGGCACCAATTTTATTTTTTCCTAGTATACTCATATTGTCTACACCTCATTCATAATTATATAACTAAGCATTTTCTTACTTTGCCTTACCTTGCCTAATATTGTTCACTAAGTATTGTATTAATCTTATAAATCCTATCCTCCTAAATTACTTGAACTTAGCCTTAACATAGATGTAATTTATTAGCTTCTCTTTTTTAATTGTTTTTTCTCTTTTGACTGTTTTTTCTTTTTTAAGAGTATTTTCATTCTCTTCCTTGTTTTCACCGTCAGCATTTTCAGGATTTTGCTTTTCTTCAGGGTTTTGCTTTTCTTCAGGGTTTTCCTTTTCTTCAACCACTACCCTTTCTTCTATCTGTAACTTATCCTCTTTTTCATATACCGATACTAATATAGCTGATTTAAATTCTTTATTAGACACTATAGTGTCTAGTTCTTTTTTACTACCTACCCTAAACTCTATTTCAGTTTCGTCCTTACTTGAGTTTAGTGATATGATCCTATCACCTAAAATTGATATAATAGACTCTAGTTTTTCAAAATCTACACCGTAAATATTTTCTTTAGACTTACCTGAATATATATCATCTTTTGATGTTTTTATTAGCTTATTTTTCTCTATATTATCCAGTTCTGATAAACTAGTTTGGAGTCTATTGTAGTTTAAAAATGACGTAAGTAGTACTATAAATAGGGCAATGAAAATTATGTTAATTGCTATGGCTTGATAAGGCAAGACTTCTTTATCTCCCCTATATATACTAGTATTTTTATATTTATTTATAAAAATTAAATCTGATAAAAACTTTTTTCTATTTACATCTTTCTTACTAACATATATCTCTAACAAGTCTTGAACTGAGGTATCTGTGACATCTGATATTTTTAGATTTTTTAAATTTCCAATAAGATGATTTTGAATATCTCCTATTAACTTAATACATCCATTTTCTTCAAGAAATCTAAGTAAGTTATCATCTATTTCCTCTGTTATTACTAGCGACTTTACTATATTGAAATTTTCAACCACAGCTAAAACTATATCTCTTTCCCTTGCTTCTAAAATTGAATACTTGTCTTCATTAGCTGAAATACCTCCTATATATGCCTCTATAAGATCCAAGTCGAGTATTATTTCATCGATTTTTAGTCCTATAAATTCCGCTATATCCTTCATAAATTTTATAAGTGCTTTAGGGAATAGGGTAATATTAATTTTTTTAATTTGGTGATCTAACTCATCTAAGTCCCTTCCTATTTTTTTATCAAGACCTAAATTTTTATCCTTATATGATATCTTATAGTCTTCTGTATAGATATTATAAAATTGCTGCATTTCAAAGTTTATAATTTCGAGTATCTCCCTCCTTTTAGCCTTAACAGGGACATCTATCTCCTTACAAATTTCTCCAAGCCCCTGACATACAAAGGTTACACTCTCTATATCTTTTAAGTTTTCAATACTGCTTTTTATATTTTTCCCAATTTCATATGAGATCTGCTTGTCGAAGTTACCTCCTATATCAAGGAATCTATAAGGACAGAAAATTCCCTTACAAAACTTATTCTTACCTTCCATTTCTATTATCCTATATCCATTGGTTTCAAATAATAAATATAATTTTTTAAGTTTTTTCCTGTCCATTATAGAACCTCCTTGTCTAAGCCCACCTATTCTAAGTATCACTTATGATTTACTTAGCTTTTGCGGCGCTTAAGATTTATTTAGTTAAATTACCGCTTATGATCTACCTATTTTAAGTATTACTTATTTTAAGTACCACTTATTTTAATTGCTACTGATTTTCAGCAGAACTTGCGTCTGGTTTTGGATAAAAAATGGATTTGTCAACTTTTACAGTAACTTCTCCCTTATCGATTACAATCTCATAGTCACCACTTAAAGATTGTGGTTTTGGTACAGTTTGAATATATTTAGAGTCCTTTAACTTTTTAGGATCCTTAGAATCTGTCTCTGACTTACCATCTCCCAAAGACATATATGCAGCCATTGCTAGGTTAGATGCATTTGCATAGTCAGCATTTAATTTTGCCTTTTTCTGTGCATCTCCAAAGCTAATAGCTACTATACCCGCTAATATCCCTATTATACTAATAACAATTATCATCTCAATCAGTGTAAATCCAGGTTTTTTCTTATCATTAGTATAATTATTAGTTCCAGCGTTTTTTGCTAATTCTTGAGAATATAATTTTCGATTATTTTTTTCTCCTAATTTAAAGTTAAAGTTTCGATTAATGCAATTTTCCTTAGTAAACAACACTATACTCCTCCAATCTAAAATAATAATATTTAACCAACTTCCTAGGATATGGAAGATATCATCTCAAACATAGGTCTAAGGATTGATATCAAGACACTACCAATCATTATCCCCATAACTACTAACATAATCGGTTCTATTAGTCTTGTTGCATTTTCAAGTTCTCTATCCAATTCTTGTTCATAGTATTTACTAATAGAAACCAAACTACTATCAAATGACCCAGACTCTTCTCCAGCCAACATCATAGATATAAATACTTGAGGAAAAATCCCTGTTTTTGCAAGGGCCTTGCTCACCGGACTCCCCAGCTCTATGTATGACTTAGCTAGGTTCATCTTGGTATGAAAATACTTAGACTCAAGTGTATTAGTGGCTATATCAATAGAGTCTTCTATGTTGACACCGCTAGCTATAAGTATAGATAAAGCTCTGGAAAATTGGTCGCATATATAAATCTGATTTATCTTACTTATTCTTGGAAGCTTAAAAAGCAACCTATCAATATAGTTTTTTATTTCACCACTACTGCTAATACTCTTTATCAAATAAATTATGCCTATAGTTAATAAAATTAATAAAAGTAAATAGTATTCTCTTATGAACCTTGATAGTTTAAATATAAATATACTTTCCATATTTATACCGTCATAGGATTCAAATGCCTGTTCAAAGTTAGGAACAACGTAGACAAGCATAAAGACAAAAGAAAATATGGAAACTACTAGTAAAATTATAGGATAAAGACAGGCTCCAATAATCTTAGATCTTAACTTGGTCTGCCTCTCATAATAAAATGACATCCTATTAAATACATAGTCTATTTTTCCACTTATCTCACCTGCCCTGACCATATTAACAAAAAAATTCGTAAAATAAGTTGATAAGGCAAATGATTCAGCCAAAGTTTTACCGTTTTTTATAGACCTAAGAGTCCTTTTAACACCCTCTTCAACCGTTCTTGATGATGATGTTATCAATATTTCTAAACAGGTGATTATATCGCACCCTGAACCCAACATACTTGATAACTGACTAGATATTACTTTCAATTCTTTACTATTTATTTTTTTCCTTGATAGAATCCTCATATGTAATCATCCCATTTTCAATTGCAATTTTTCTTAGGCTTATATCGTCATAACCAGCCTTTATACCATCTTTGATTTTTTGACCTATTTCAACAATTTCATATATCAATGTCCTCTCTTCACCCTCATAGCCATTGTAAATAAGTTTTTTCTTAACTAGTCTCTGAGCTATAACACCAATTAAACCAGCGTTTATCATGTAGGGTTCAATCCCCATATCCTTTAGTCTAGATATGGTCGATATCGCATCGTTAGTGTGCAGTGTAGTTATTACAAAATGCCCTGTAATTGCAGACCTAATCGCCAAATCTGCTGTTTCCTTGTCCCTTATCTCTCCAAGTACAATAATGTCTGGATCCTGTCTTAAAATGGACTTTAAACCGGTGTCAAACCTTAAACCTGCCTTATTGTTAACCTGAATTTGGTTTATTCCATCAAGCTTGTACTCAACAGGGTCCTCGATTGTAGTTATATTAATCGATTGTCCTCTTAGTCCATTTAACAGAGAGTAGACAGTGGATGATTTACCACTTCCTGTTGCACCAGCCACAATTAATATCCCACACCGCCTTTTCATAATAGAGTCTATTTTTTTGATGGCATTTTTGGAAAAACCTAGTTCTTCCTTGGTCTTGATAAATTTATTGTGGTCCAATAGCCTTAGAACTAATTTTTCTCCATAAACTGTAGGTAGTGTACTCAGCCTTATGTCCACCTTGTAAGTGCCCTCTTCGTACCTGAACCTACCATCTTGAGGCAATCTTTTTTCTGTTATATCACACAAGGCCTTTAATTTTATTAGTGTTGCTATTTTGGGCAGATCATCTAAGACCATCCTGTCTATTAAAATCAAGTCGCCATTAACTCTATATCTCAGTCTAACTTCTCTAGAATTGGGTTCTATATGTATGTCGCTAGCTCCCATTTTTATTGCATTTTCAAGTATTGAGTTCATAAGAATATTTACTTCATCATTAATCTCGTTTGTATCAAGACTATAATTATCATCTATCAACTTTTTTATTTGAGTTTTAGACGACTTTACGACATCAACCTTTCTTTTTGAAAACTTCTTTATATCACTGATTTTCTCCAGATCATAATTCTCCATTAAGACAACAATTCTGTCATTGTCAATTTCTTTTGGAAATACAAGGTTTTTTCTTGCATAAGTCTCTGGTATTATTGTAGATAGTATCTTATCCATATTTTCCCCCTTATTTTCCACTTATTATATCCAAATATTAATAGTCAATATAAATAAAACTTAAACCAAAAAAGAGCATATTAATAGCGATATTTCCATATTTTGAAAACCTCTATTAATATGCTCTTTTATATACAAATAATGATTTACTTAATAGTAGAATTAATCATCAATAATCTTTCTGTCTAAATATTTATTCCAAACTAACAATACATGCCATATATTTAAACTGATAATACATGGTCTATGTCTAAACTAACAAGGCAACTCCTATAACTGATAATACGGCTCCAAATATCTCAACCTTAGTAATATTTTCCTTAAAATAAAACCTACTCACTGGTATTATCATTATTGGTGACATAGCCATAAGTGTAGACGCTATTGCAACCTTAGTGTACTTTATAGCGAACATAGATAACACAACCCCCATAGTCGTACCAATAATGGCATTACCAAAGTTGACAGTTAAACCCTGCCTACTTGTAAATATCCTTCTTACATCCATCCATTTCCTGCCTAGACTGCATATTATGACTATACCTATAAGTCCACCAAGTAATCTTATCTCTGTAGCTGCAAGTGGTGGTACATCACCTAATCCTGCTTTACTTAATATGACCCCTAGCGCCTGTCCAATAGATGCCAAGAATGCAAAAACCAAGCCCCTAGGGTCTCCTTTTACCTTCATATTTGAATTGCCACCCTTTGCTATTACAAGCATTATAGCAAAAATAACAATTAACATTCCAAATATACTTTTACTACTCAACCTTTCAGCAAACAAGATCCTACCCAAAATAGCCGCTAAAACAGGTGATATGGAAAATATCAACAAGGTCAATTGAGCTCCAATTCGTGTAAATGCGCTCATTAAAAAAGAATCTCCTAGTGAGAATCCTATCAAACCAGACATTGCTAGAAAAAACAAGTTGTTGAATCCTACGTTTCCAATAGCTCCTATGCCATTAAATAATACTACTAATAATCCTATAGTTACTAAGGCCGTCACCTGTCTCGCAAAATTCATTGAAACGGCAGAAAATGATTTTCCTTTCCTCTCTACAATACTACTACTAATCGTCCAACAAAATGATGCCGCTAGAGCTGTAAGTTCTCCTAAAAACATAAATCCTCCTAAAAATTTACTTTACATTTTTATTATAGCTTGTTTTAATTATAAAATCTATATCCAGCCTGTTTTTCTTTAAAAAGAAAAACACCGGAAAACCGGTGTTTTTCCCGATCTATACCTCGACTTATGATAAGGATAGATCTATGAAGTTTAATAATTGAACATAGACTCTACCTATTACCTATAAGAGAACGTATAGTATAGATAAAGTTCGATGATCGAATCGGCGAGTTTATAAGTTTTAAATATCTTACTTGTATTCTTTCATTAGTTCTTCAAATACTGCAAGTGACTTTTCACACTTTTCAGTTTCAACACAGTAAGATAATCTCATATGAGCCTTTGAACCGAATCCTGTTCCAGGTACTACTAGCATGTCGTGTGCCTTAGCCTTTTCAGAGAACTTTTCAGAATCTCCATCTGGAGCTTCTATGAATAAGTAGAATGCACCAGCTGGCTTAGCAACATTGTATCCAAGTTTGATAAGTCCATCATATAGAAGGTCTCTGTTCTTCTTGTATACATCAAGGTTTGGTTCTATACCAACACATCTTTCAACTACCATCTGGAATAGAGTTGGTGCACAAACGTAACCAAGTACTCTTGCAGCTCCACCAACAGCAGCCATAAGCATTTCATCATCTACTTCACTTGGAACTAGTATATAACCAATTCTTTCACCAGGAAGTGATAGTGACTTAGACCAAGAATAGCATATAACTGTATTCTTATATAGGTTTGGTATAAATGGAACTTCAAGTCCATCTATAAGAACTAATTCTCTATATGGCTCATCAGCTATAATGTATATTGGATGACCATATTCTTTTTCCTTAGCTTCTAGTAATTCAGCTAGAGCCTTCATTTCATCTAATGTATAAACAACACCTGATGGGTTATTAGGAGAGTTAACTATTATAGCCTTAGTATTTGGAGTAAGAGCTTCCTTAACACCTTCTACGTTTAGCTGCATATCATCTTTACAAGGAACTAGAACCTGCTTTCCTCCCTGTCCATTAATAAATACTGTATATTCTGGGAAGAATGGGGCAAGAACCATTACTTCATCTTCTGGAGATGCTATTAAAGCCTTTAATGTAATGTTTAGAGATGCAGCAGCACCACAAGTCATTAATAGGTTGTCCTTTGTATATTTTGTTCCGAATCTCTTGTTAAGGTCGTCAGCTATAGCTGTTCTACAACCGTCATGACCTGCACCTGAAGAGTAACTATGGTATACTCTTGGAGCATTGTTTTTGATTATATCAACGATAGCGTCCTGAACTTCCTGTGGAGCAGGTACTGATGGGTTACCTAAAGAGAAGTCTAATACGTTTTCCGCACCTATTTCCTTAGCTCTCATAGCACCAAATCCTGCAAGTTCTCTAATAACAGACTTAGCTGTTCCTAACTTAACCATATCCTGAGAAATCATAATATTACCTCCTAAACCTTAAATAAATTAATAAAAACCTTATCTTTGTTTTCAATATACCGTCCCTACCGAAGTAGAGACGATATATTTGTTTTATAATGAATTTTCAAATTTTTTACAATGAAATCAACCAATATTATTCGATTGGGTCATTTATTGTCTTTCCAACTTTACCTACCATGCTTATTACTGTTAGAATTACTGAGCAAACAACAGCTGGTAAAATCCATTCGAAGCCAAAATTACCAAGTGGTAGAGCCTTTAGAGCTGCTGCAGGACCTGCTAGTAGAGTACCACCTCTCATTACTGAAGCAAGGTTAATACTTTCTATTAGGGCTACTGCGAATGCACCTATAACTGCACCAGTATAAGTCCAGTTGTACTTAATCTTCTTGTCAAATATTGACATAACTATTAGAACTATTATTACCGGATATATAGCTGATAGTATTGGAACTGCTATTGCTATAAGTCCTTCAACACCGATTAGCGAAAGAACGAATGCTATTGCTGTTGCTACCATTGCTACATACTTGTAAGGTAGTTTTCCGTTAGATATAGTATCGAAGTAGTTACCACAAGTTGAAGTTAGACCTGTAGAAGTATTCAAACAAGCAAGTGCAACTGCAACCCCCATGAAGACCTTACCTATGTTACCTAGCATCAATTCAACCATTCCTATAAGTAAAGCTGTTCTTTCAGTTTCACCATTGAAGTGTCCACCTACTGTAGCACCAGCATATGTTAAACCACCATATACTAAAGCAAGTAGTATGAAGGCAACTATACCTATCTGAGCACTGGCCTTGAACTGTACTTCTTTGTCTGTATATCCACGTCTTAATAAGTCTGATATAACTATACCAGCCATTAGAGGTGATCCAAGAGCATCCATTGTCTGATAACCTTCATAGAATCCGTTAGTGAATAATCCAACCTGTCCAGTTGCAACCTTTGGGTCTGGAGGATTAACTATAGATATAATTACTATTAGGGCTAGTATAATCAATAGAGCAGGAGTCAAATACTTTCCTATTATATCTATAACCTTACCTGGATTTAGTGTTAGGTAAAGTGTTATAGCAAAGAATACTACACAAGTTGCCCAGCTTGGTACGCTTGGGAATAATGAATGTACAAATATTTCGTGAGTTGTAGCACCTGTTCTAGGAACGCAAAAGAAAGGTCCAATTGTCAATATTGCTATTGTACCAATTAATTTTGCAAACTTAGGGCTAACTCTCTTACCTAAATCATCAGCTCTACCACCTAATCTAGCTGTAACTATAACACCTAGTATTGGTAAAACCGGGTCAGTTAGTAAGAAACCAAACATAGCTTTGTACCACTGGTCACCAGCTAATACACCCAAATGCGGAGGGAATATTAAGTTACCAGCGCCAAAGAATATCGCGAATAAAGCAAAACCACAAACTATAACGTCTTTTCTTTTAATTTCCATACTCGTCACCTTTTCTAATCATAAAATTGGCGAAATGCCTAGTCTTATAGACCATTAACTACATTGTTTGGTCTTTCTCCGTTCATTACCTTAACCATATCATCGTATGACCACTTAGACATTCTTATGAACGCATCATCAGTAGTACCAGCGATATGAGGAGTAATAGATAATCTAGCCTTACCTGCTTCTGTTAAGTTGAATAGAGGATGATCAGCACTTGGTGGCTCTGGAGCTATAACATCTAGTCCAGCGAATACCCTACCATTGTTTAGAGCTTCAGCTAAATCTTCATTGTTCACTATTTCGCCTCTAGCAACGTTGATGATTATTGCATCTTGCTTCATCTTTTCTATTGTTTCCTTACGAACCATATTTCTAGTAGAATCTAGAACTGGAACATGGTAAGAGATGATATCACATTTTTCAAGTATTTCATCATATGTACAATATTTGATATCATTTTCCATTTCGTAAGCTTCGTCAGCTCTGAAAACATCATAGTACATGATTTCACAACCAAAAGCCTTTAACATCTTAACAGCGGCCTTACCTATAGCACCTAATCCAACAAGTCCTATAACTCTAGAGCTAAGTTCACTCTGTCCTTTTACCTGATATTCCTTAAAGCTTTCATTAAATCCATCAACGCCCTTTGCCTTTATCTTAGCATCAGCTTCTGGCATTCTTCTAAGTGAAGTTATCATGTGTCCTACTGCTAATTCAGCAACTGGAACAGCGTTAACGGCCCTATTATTGCATACATAAATACCTTTTTCCTTGGCAGCTTCTAAGTCTATCTTATCGAAACCTACTCCAAGCGAATGTATAAGCTTACAGTTATCAAGTTGTTCAATTACTTCTCTTCTGAAGTAGTCAACTGGACCACAGAACACTATATCAGCATCCTTACACTGCTGAGCAAGTTCTTCATCAGAGCAAGGATAATTAATATATTGGAAATCCCAACCTTCTGGCTTCTTAACACCAAATCTTTCTATAATGTTCTTGTTACAAGTGACTCTAACCTTTACCATTACTTCGCCCCCTTAAAAATTAAAAATATAAAAAAACTAAATTAAAAATGTTATTTTTTTAACAACGCCATTAAAATTTTTTAAAGAAGTTATCATCGTCTAATCTACATGGCTGTTGTTAAATAGCTTAACTATAAAGCAGACTGTAGGAATATACCTAGGTTAGTTCGATTACCTAGGTATATTATACTACATAAAATGAGATTTTACTATATAATTTTAAATATTTTTTATAATATACTAAAAATTATGTAAATAATTTAAACTCTTTTTAAACAGTCTGTTTCATTTTTATCAATTTCAATACTGATTGTTTATCAGCAGTATTAATTACATATCAGCCTTTGAAGCCTTTATAGCCTTAACCTTTTCTATTACTAGAGGTATTATCTTATGAAGATCTCCAACAACACCTAGGTCAGCTACATCAAATATCGGTGCATGAGCATCCTTATTTATAGCTACTATAAATTCAGATTCTTCCATACCAGCCAAATGCTGTATAGCTCCTGATATACCACAAGCCATGTATAGGTCTGGTCTTACTGTCTTACCAGTCTGTCCAACCTGTCTTTCTCTTCCTATCCATCCAGCGTCAACGTTAGCTCTTGATGATGTAACTAGTCCGCCTAATTCATCAGCAAGTTCCTTTAATACGTCGAAGTATTCTGGGCTTCCTATACCTCTACCACCTGATACAAGAACCTTAGATTCAGTTATATCAACCTTAGCGTTAGTTTCTTTAACTACTTCTCTAATCTTTATGTTCATGTCAGCTGGAGTGAATTCTACCTTAAATTCTTCAACTTCACCAGTTCTAGAGTCATCCTTTGGAAGAGCTTCCATAACACCTGGTCTTACTGTTGCCATCTGAGGCCTGAATTCCTTACAAACTATTGTAGCCATGATGTTACCACCGAAAGCTGGTCTAGTCATAAGAAGAAGCTTAGTTTCTGGATCTATCTCTAACTTAGTACAGTCAGCTGTAAGTCCAGTATGTACTCTTGCAGATACTCTAGGAGCAAGGTCTCTACCTATTGAAGTAGCACCGTAAAGTACTATATTAGGATGCTTTGCCTCTATTACTGCATTAAGAGCCTTTGTATATGGTTCTGTTGCATATGTTTCTAACATTGGATCATCTACGCATATTACCTTGTTAGCTCCATGGCTTATAAGATTCTGGGATAGACCCTTTATATTATTACCAAGCACAACTGCTACAACGTCCTGTTCAAGGTCTGCAGCTAGCTTGTTTGCTATACCTATTAATTCGATGCCCACTTTTTGTGCGACGCCATCGACCTGTTCAACTACTACATAAATATCTTTGTTCATTAGGTTATCTTCCTTTCAAATTTATTATTATAATATCTTTCAATACTAAAGTACTATTATATAAAGTACTTTTCCTGTAGCTTAGCTACTATTGCATCTGCAGCTTCTTCAGGAGTTAGGCCTTCTAACTTAACGCCCTTACCCTTAGCCTGCTTTGTGAATGATTTTTTAACGTTTGTAGGTGAACCCTTTAAACCGATATTTGAAAGGTCAAGGTTTTCTTCTATATCCTTAAGTCCCCAAGTCTTAATGTCCTTCTTGTAGGCGTTGAATATACCAGCTATTGACATATATCTTGGAGTTATTTCCTCCGCTAGTGTTGTTATTAGACAAGGTGATTCTAGTTCGATTGTATGGTATCTATCTTCGAACTGTCTCTTAACTATGAACTTGTCTCCTTCAACTTCTAAAGATTCTACATAAGATACCTGTGGTATATGTAGATGTTCAGCTATCTGAGGACCAACCTGTGCTGTATCTCCATCTATTGCCTGTCTACCAGCTATTATTATGTCATATTCTAAGTTTCTAAGTGCACCAGCTATTGTTGAAGATGTTGCCCAAGTGTCGGCACCACCGAATGCTCTGTCAGTTACAAGAACTGCATCATCAGCACCCATTGCTAATGCTTCCCTAAGTGCTAGCTCTGCCTGTGGAGGTCCCATTGATACTACTGTTACAGTAGATCCTGGTACTGATTCCTTTATCTGTAGTGCTAGTTCAAGACCTGCTTTATCGTCAGGGTTGATTATACTAGGTACACCATCACGAATCAAAGTATTCTTCACAGGGTCAAGTTTTACCTCTGTTGTATCTGGTACTTGTTTAATGCAAGCTACAATTTTCATCTATCTATACCTCCCCTTATTTCAATACACTTGATGCTATTACCATCTTCTGAACTTCTGAAGTACCTTCGTAGATTGAAGTTACTCTTATGTCTCTGTACATTCTTTCGATTGGATATTCCTTAATGTATCCATATCCACCATGTATCTGAAGAGCCTTGTCTATAACCCACTTAGCTTCTTCAGTAGCAAATAACTTAGCCATTGAAGCTTCCTTATCTGCCTTCTTTCCTAAGTCCATCTTGTATGCTGCATCGTAAACAAGGTGACGCATAGCTGCTATCTTTGTTTCCATTTCAGCTATCATGAACTGAGTGTTCTGGAACTTAGCTAGTGATTTACCAAACTGATGTCTAGCCTTTGCATACTTGATAGCTTCTTCCATAGCACCTTCTGCAAGACCTAGAGCCTGGCAAGCAATACCAAGTCTACCAACGCTTAGAGTCTTCATCGCATTGATGAATCCCTTACCTTCTTTTCCTAACATAGCATCCTTAGATACTCTAACGTTGTCAAGAACAACATCACTAGTTGGGCAACCTATCATACCCATCTTGTTTTCTGCCTTACCAAAAGATACACCTTCTAACTTAGTATCAACTATGAAAGTAGATATACCCTTAGCACCTGCTGATGCGTCTGTCTTTGCAAATACTATTACATAATCAGATACTGGAGCACCAGTTATGAAAGTCTTTCTTCCGTTTAGTATGTAATCATCTCCATCCTTTTCAGCAGTTGTTAGGATAGAAGCTGCGTCAGAACCAGCTCCTGGCTCAGTAAGACCAAATGCAAACATCTTTTCTCCTGTAACCATTGGTCTAAGATACTTTTCCTTCTGTTGAGGTGTACCATCAACAAGGATAGGAGTAGACTGAAGAGAGTTAGGAGAAGATATCCAGATTGTAGATACTCCAGATGCCTTTGATAATTCTTCCATTACTATTGCATATGAACGGTGGTCTCCACCAGAACCGCCAAATTCCTGAGGTATTTTGATACCTAAGAAACCAGCAGCAGCCATTTTTTTGTAAATTTCCATAGGGAATTCGCTTGTTTCATCAACTTCTTCTGCAGTTGGTTTAATTTCATTTTCAGCAAATTCTCTTGCTAGCTGACGAACTAACTCATGTTCTTTTTCGAAAATCATAGATTGCCTCCTTAAATTTTTACAATTTTTACTATATCATGTCTGCAAAAGTCTGCAATGCAGTTTTTGCTTGTTCGAAGTTAGTCATTTGCTGATCTACTTCAACTAAGATGTGCATATATCCAGCCTCTTCTAGCTGTTTTCTAATGATTGGGTAGTCAAATTCATCTGAATCAGAGAATTTAGATAGTAGGTATACTACACCATCTGCATCGTATTTTTTAGCCTTATCGATGATTATCTGTCCTCTTAGTTTTTCTGGATCGTATAGCAAAGTACTTCCTTCAATATCTGAAATCCACTTAGACAACGCCTTTATTGGGTTACCAGTAGCTTCATCAACTAAATAATCAAACTGTCCTGATTCGTGGTTTATGTTGTCAGCAACAATACCAAGTTTAAATTCTTCAAATATCTTTAATATTTCAGGACTGTTAGCTAGTAGTCCAGTAGTTACAATCTTCTTACCATCAAATTTTTCTTCTGGCATAGCTGAAAGTTCAGCGTTGATTGCTTCTACTATTTCTAAATGTTCAGCCTTGTCCATTAGGCATGCACTTGACATTACCTTAGCTCTTAGGCTAGGAGTAACTGTATTTAAGTGTTTAGCTGCAAGGTCTGAGAATGCCTGCATAGCTTTTCTGTGCTTGTTGTATAAAACGATTGCTTCTTCTATCTGAGCATCTTCTATCTTCTTTCCAGCTATTTCTTCTAACTGTACTTTTAGCTTTTCATACTGTCTAGCATTGTAAACTATACCAGCTTCTATCTTTCTGTTCTGTCCATATCCTATATATAATGCTGGAACATTCTTTACAGCTCTTTTCCAGTTCTGGCTAAGTCCCTTTAGTCCGTCACTTAGACCTGGTAGAATCATTCCTGACATCTTATCAAGCTTGCCTTCTAGACCTAGATCTAAAAGTCTTAAGATGATTGATACGTAGAAAGCTGGGAAATATTCTTTTGCAAGAGTTACTTCACCCTCTGCTCCCCATATTGCCATAGGAATCATACCTGATGCGTATACAAGTTCTTCTGGAGCATATACTGGCGCGCAACCAATAACTTTCTTACCATCAGCAACATATTTATCTATCTGCTCTAATGGACATACAGCAAGTTTTCCAAATAGTTCTTCTAAGTTACTCATCTAGTTTTCCTCCTTCATCTTTGCAGCTTTGTTTGCTTCCATAACTTCTATTAGACCCTGTACTCTTGTGTCGTACTGTGCTTCTGAGAAGTTTCTTGGGTCAGCCTGATCACCATCGAATGTAGCTGTTGGTATACCAGTTCTTTCTCTTATTTCTCTTTCCATTTCGTACATGATACCAGACCACTGCTTACAGCTTCTGTTTATATGTATCAACATACCGTCTATATTATTTTCTTCTATAACCTTAAGTCTCATATCTAATGATCTTTCATAAGATATTGCATTAGGAGTTCCACAATAAGCCTGCATTAATTCATAAGTATTGTCGTAGATGTATCCGAATGCATCTGCATAAACAGTACCACAAACGTTTACTCCTGAATCCTTTAGCTGCTTAAATGTATGTCTTAGGTGTGGCCAACAAGCTATACCTTCAAATAGTACTCTGTACTTTTCTTCTCCCTTGAATGTAGACTTACCAGTCTTTACATTTTCATCAAATTCTTCAGCTAGCTTTTCAAATGCTATTGCTGATTCTTCCTTACCTCTAGCACATACAGCAACTGCCATATGGTTGAATACGTCAAATCCTGAGAATGGTGATGGAGTGTACTTAGCATATCCAGTAGCCTTTAACCAAGCTCTACCTGTTCTCTGAGATATTGCCATTACTTCTTCGAACTTCTTTTCATCCCACTTTTTACCAGTTAAGTCTTCTAACTGCTTTATAGCGTGATCGAACTGTCCTCTTAAGTATTCTACTCTGTCATCGCCTGCTTCATAGTCATTGTTATATGGCACGTCAACAAGGATTAGAGGTATATTTAGTTCTTTAGCTATATTTTCATACCACTTGATCATACAGTTACAGATATTGTTACAGCATGCAACAAAGTCTGGCTGAGGCATATTTAACTCTGGAGCATCTTTAACGTCCATGTATGCTAGAGATATTCTAGCGTAAGCACATATGTCGTTTGAATATCCTTCGTTTTCTGCGATTTCGCACATTCTCTGTCCACCACCCTTAGCAGAAATTGCTGCTGCCTGGTTTTCAGGGAATACAACCTTGATATCCATTGTTTCAAATATTTCCTGTGGGAAGTTAGAAGCACACCAACCAACTTTTTCGCCTCTTTCTTTAGCTTCCCAAGCTTCCTTATAATGTTTTGCAACTATCTCGCCTAACAATACTTTTGCCGGCTTTTCTTCAACTGCACCTGTGTTACTCATAATAAAGCTCCTTTCTAATTTTCCTTCAGATACTCATCGTAAGCGTACAATGCCGCTCCAATTGCGCCTGCCAACTGAGAAATTTCCGAAATCATGATATCTGTTTCTAACTCTTCGCTAAGTGCCCTTACTATTCCTGAGTTCTTAGTAACACCACCAGTCATAGCGACTGGAGTTGTTAATCCACCTCTCTTAGCAAGACCTGCAACTCTTGTAGCAACAGAAGCGTGTATACCCCTAATTATATTAGGAATAGGTATTTTCTTAGCCATACAAGATATTACTTCTGATTCTGCAAATACTGTACAAGTTGAAGATATTGGTGTTTTTTCAGTTGCTAACTTGTCTAAGTCACCTAGTTCTGCTAGCTTAACATCAAGTACTCCAGCCATAACCTCTAAGAATCTACCTGTACCAGCTGCACATTTATCATTCATCAAGAAATTTGTCATCATACCTTTGTCATTTAGTTTTAGTACCTTTATGTCCTGTCCGCCTATATCTATAATAGTTCTTACAGGTCCGAAGATATATGTACCACCCTTAGCATGACAGCTAAGTTCACTCATAGTCTTCTTTGCACTGTCGTAAGAATTTCTACCATATCCTGTGGAAACAATCACATTCAGATCTTCGAACTTGATACCACAGTCAGCTAGTACCTTTTCTATAACCTGATCGGCACCTTTAGTACCGGCGCCAAGATTGACGACGCCGCTACTAACTAAATCTTTACCATTCTTAAGCACTACACATTTAGATGATGTTGATCCAATGTCAATACCCATTGTGTATATATCACTCATATTTTCTACCTTCTCTACTATCACTTATATTTCTTATCTCTATTTGTCTTCCCAAACATATAGAGTCTTGTCTTCTAACATCTGCTTGATGTCTTCATCAGAGTATCCTAACTCCTTCATTACTTCAACACCATGTTCACCGATGTATGGTCCTCTGTTGTATGGAGTAGGTCCCATTTCATGGTACTTAACTGGGTGCTTACAAAGTATTCTTTCACCACTTGGATACTTCATCTTGTAGAAGCAGTCATTTGCCCATGCCTGTTCATCTTCTAATAGTTCTTCCCAATTCTTAGCTAGAGCAAATGGGATGTCAGCATCTGTAAGTACCTGTGACCATTCGCTAAAGTCTCTTTCTCCAAACCTAGCCATTACTCTATCATATACTGTAGTTCCTAGGTCGTTTGCATGTAAGTTCTGCACTGGGAAGAATCTTTCATCTTCTACTATATCCATAAGCTCTAATGCTGTTAAGAACTTTTTGAAGTAAGTATTGTAGTCAGGCATACAAGTCTGAACATATCTTCCGTCCTTAGTCATCCAACAAGCGTTAAATGGATTGTTAGCTTCTCTTATATTTATTGGATATGGAGTACCGTAGTCAGGATACTGAGCAGCCTGAACCATCATACCCATATTGAATATTGCTGATTCGAATAAACTTGTTTCAACCTTTTCACCTTCGCCTGTTAATTTAGCGTGATATAATGCAGCAAGTACACCTGCAGCTAGGTTGATACCAACATTGTGGTCACCAAGTCCTGGAACAACGTTCATTGGAACATCAGATTTCTGTCTAAGGTTTTCAAGATATCCACCTCTAGCAAAGAAAGCTGTAAAGTCGAATCCTGGAAGATCCTTATCAGGACCGTATTCACCATAACCTGTACAAATAGCGTATACAAGGCTTGGATACTTAACCTTTAGTGTTTCATAGTCAAGTCCAGCTCTCTGTAGTGCCTGTACTCTCCAGTTTGTTATAAGTATATCTGCATCATCAAGTAGCTTAAAGAAAGCTTCTTTACCCTTAGGATCCTTCATATTTAGAGATATACATCTCTTATTAGCATTTTCTAATTCCCAAGTTGTATTTTCGTGCATATCAAGCGGTCTACCTTCAGTTGGAGCCGTATATCTTAGTGGGTCTCCCTTTGCACTTTCAATCTTTATTACATCTGCACCTAAGTCAGCTAAAAATCTTCCTGTAGTTGCAGCTGCTATAAAGTTTGCAAGTTCTATTACCTTTACTCCTTCTAATGGTCTCTTTCTTGTGCTCATTACATTACCTCCCAAAAAATAATATTCAATGAATTACAACAAATTAATGATATTTATTTAAGTTTTTCATTAACAATCTCTTTTAAAGCCTTTTCGTTTATCTTACCTGTCGCATTCCTAGGAAAAGACTCGATAAACACAAAGTATTTAGGTATCTTGTAGGAACTTATACTATCTCTCATATATTCCTTTATTTTCCCTACCATTTCATCATCTTGTCTACCTTCGATTACCGCAACAATCTCTTCTTGTAGGACATCTGATTTTACACCTATAACCAATACATCAAGTTTATTGTTATAGTCTTTGATGCATTCTTCTATTTCCTGAGGGGATATGTTTTCCCCACCTCTTATAATTAGATTTTTCCTTCTACCTACAATATATAAGTAAGAGTCTTCATCCATATAAGCCAAGTCTCCTGTCTTCAACCAACCATCTGGTCTAACAGCATCACAGACAACAGGATCCGATGAAAGATAGCCACTTGTGACATTGTATCCCTTCACGAATATCTCACCGACTTGTCCCCTTGGACATTCCTTACCTGTGTCTAAGTCTATTATTCTAACATCTATATGGTCTATAACCTTGCCAGCAGAAACCGCCTTTTTTTCAATACTGTCTTCGTAGTCTGATATTGAAACACAAGGTGATGCTTCAGTAAGTCCATATGACGTCTGTAATTTCATTCCCTTTAATTTATTACATATTCCTATATAATCTTCCTTGTATATAGGTGAACCGGCTATTATACCACTCTTCAAACTTGAGAGATCAAACTCATCAAACTTAGGATTCTTTGTCATAGCCAAAAACATACTCGGAACACCATTTAATACTGTACATTTGTATTTTTCTATCGCTTCACATACGCTCACCGTCTTGTACTTGTCTAAAAGAGTTACAGTCATTCCAGCTATCAAACTGGTCAATAAGCTCACATTGACTCCAAAACAGTGAAATAGAGGGACAACTAAACACATACTGTCTTTTTCTGTCCATCTCATTTGTTCACATACTTCTCTGGCATTATTAACAAGAGATCTATGTGATAATATTACACCCTTGCATATGTTGGTAGTACCTGATGTAAATAGGATACAAGCAGTATCTTCAGAGTTTGGTTTGTCAAATATACCTCTTTTGATTTTACACTCTCTCTTTTCTATTTTCATCCACTCTTCATATGTGTGCTCTATTTTGTAAAAATTAACTTTTTTCAAGTCGCTTCTCTTCTTTAGCTTTTCTACTATAAGATCACAAGTATAACCTGTACACACAGTAGTATAAAAAAGAAACTTCATGTCAGCAATTTTTATACAGTCATATAATTCTTTTTCCTTGTAGCAAGAATTAATCAAAACTGCAACAGCACCTATCTTCTGTAGAGCAAAAAATATTATAATCCAACTAGAACTATTCACACCATAAATACCAACCTTATCTCCTTTTTTAACACCCTGTTCAAGAAGGACTAAGGCTAGCTTACTAGTTATATTATTAACATTTTTCCACGTATAAATCTCCTCTCCATGTCTAATAAAGGCACTCTCCGGAGTCATTTCAGCCCTATCTTCTAGATACTCACTTATTGTTTTATTTGTTAATTCCACAACTGCCTCCCATCAGAATCCATAACCTTGTATACCAAAAGTCTATAGAATAAATGTTTTCACAAGGTTTTCACCATAAGTTTTATCAATCATATGTAAAAAAAACCATAAAACCTACACAAATATTTTATGTTTCAGTACACTTGTATACCAGTTATGTCTACAAGATTATTCTACCACTTTTATCTAGATAAGTAAATAACCTAAGTGACTTTTGTTA
Organism: Peptostreptococcus anaerobius VPI 4330 = DSM 2949; assembly: GCF_000381525.1. Classification (GTDB taxonomy): domain Bacteria; phylum Bacillota; class Clostridia; order Peptostreptococcales; family Peptostreptococcaceae; genus Peptostreptococcus; species Peptostreptococcus anaerobius. The sequence goes on along the minus strand of NZ_KB906628.1, from coordinate 5,007 downwards.
AAAAAATTTTAACAAAGTTTTTCACTGTTTATATATTAGATACTAAAATTACTAATCCCATAATCAACTAGACTAAAGGCCTAGTTTTTTAGTCATCTGTTTTCACATAGTGAAGAAATTCTTTATTGAATCCTATAACGGCTGATATTGTATCTATATGCTTGGACATACAATCCATAGCCCTAGACACGTCGTTGTCCTTTATAGCTGCAAGTATTTCTTTGTGCTCGTCTACAAGGTGTGATATCCTGTACCCAGACTTGACGTACACTTTTCTCCATCTACTTATATGAAGTAGCTGCTCATTTAATGTTTTAAGTACGTTTTTGTTTTCAACACTCAATATTATGCACTCATGAAATGCTTCATCAAGTTCCTTGAACTCTGATATATATTCACTTGCATAGTAAAATCTTTCCTGTTCATTCACATTTTCTTCCATCTTTTTGATAGTTTCTTTCATATTGCCTTTTGTCATGAACCTATAAAGCATCTCCTTCTCGATAGCTATTCTTATGAGAAGGGCCGTTCTAATATAATCAAGGTCTATCTTACTTACATATGTGCCCCTCTGAGGGTAAACTACCAAAAATCCATTTTGCATAAGTCTGGCAAACGAATTCCTAACAACTGACCTAGACACTCCATATACCTCAGAAATAGCATTTTCACTTATCTTCTGACCAGGCTCAAGCTCAAGGCTAATTATTCTGTTCAGAAGATCGATGTATATTTCTTCTGCAGTATTAGGCTTACTCATATTATATCATCCCCATCTAGTCTTTTATACTAGTATACCACCTTGATAAATTTAAATCAATATAAAAAGCGCAAGTAATAACATATTGTATATACTTGCACTCTTGTATTTTTATTATCTATTCACTTTATTTTTTAACTCTAAAATCGAATTATACCCTAATTTTCTTGTGTTGTTGTGTTTATATTATTTTCATCCGATTCCTTAGATTCATTCTCTTCATCTATATGATACTTTCTTATAAGGAATAGCCCACCTATTGCTACTACTCCTAAAAATATCTCAAGCATACCATCTGTTTTTGGTAGTAAAAGCATCTTCCTAGCTATGCCATACATCAAAACTTCTAGAAGGGCAGACTGCTTGTGTAGGGTTAGCATTATAGCTATCTCTACCCCAATAACCAAGAGCAAGATATGAGCGAATATACCATTTAACTGGCCGTAGTCTATCGGATGGTTGTAGTCTACTATATATGTAGCATAAATCACCCTAAGCGTATCGAAAGTTCCCAGTAAAACAACTAATAGTATCACTATAGCCAGTATCATTTCAAATGATATAGCCATGTTTAATACTTTCTTTTTCATTTTTTTTCTAATCAATATACATCCTCCATATTTTTATATTATTTTATAGCCGATTAAATATTATTTACTATCACCTAAGCAAGCTGTAGTACAAACCTAGCTATCAAGGTAACAAATATTAACGACAAAATTGTCCTCTCTATAAATATAATAAAAATCTCTGCGACATTAACAGGTATTCTAGAACCTATTATCAATGCCCCTACCTCACTCATATATATAAGCTGCGTAACAGATAAAGTAGCTATAACAAACCTAGTAAGCTCACTCTTAATCTCTGCGCCTGCAATAATTGACGGAATAAACATATCAGTAAATCCTACTAGCACAGTCTTTGAAGCTGCTACTGGCTCTGGCAATTTCAATAACTCTAAAAGTGGTATAAATGGCTGTCCAATTATCTCAAATATAGGAGTATAATTTGATATTGCTAGGGCAATAGTACCAAATCCCATTACTACAGGTAGCACACCTATCCACATATCAAGAGCATTTTTAACACCATTTTCCATAAACTTAACAATGCCCTCATGACCTTCAGCCTTAGATATAGCCTTGTGAAGTCCCCAAGAAAAATATGTTTCACCTAAAGGTATACTCTCGTCCAATACCTCACCATCGTTTATATACTTATCTTTTTTCATTGACAGAGGTGGTATTCTTGGTATTATAATAGCACATATAACACCCACTGCACATATAGTAATATAGTAGGGTACAAATAAGTTAGCCAAATCTACCTGTTTTAATACTACTAGGCAAAATGTTATTGAAACAGCTGAGAATGTAGTGGATATTATTGCCGCCTCTCTTTCAGAATAGAAGCCATCTTCATACTGCTTGGCTGTAAGCATAACACCTAGAGTACCATCTCCCAACCATGAAGTAAAGCAGTCAACCGCTGATCTTCCTGGAAGTGTAAAAATGGGCCTCATAAATTTAACAAGTAGCGTTCCAACAAATTCTAACAGCCCAAACTCCAATAACAAAGGAAGTAGCAAACCAGCAAAAACAAATATAACCAATAGAGTTGTAAGCAGATTGTTTAAAATAAAGTTACCAGTATCCTTAGATATTATAAATTCTGGCCCTACTTTGAAGTAGGACATCAAAACAAATATCATTGCAAGGATCCTAGTTATAAACCAGACTGGCGTTTGATCAAATAATCCCCTTACATAAGCAGATTTTGGTTTTACAATATTAAATTTCACCAACAAACTTCCAACCGCTGATACTATAAGAACCAATACTATAAATCCCGGAAGAATAGAGCCTATATGATTTTGTATAAATGAAGCAACAAATGCTATCGGAATAGTCACCTTGTCCTGATTTATCTCAGGATCAAACTCTTTAACTGGCAACATAAATATTATTATACCTATAATTGACGGTATCAAAAATTTAGCGTACTGTTCTAGGCTATAAGACCTTGTTTTTTTTATCTCTTTCATTTTTCATCCCCTTTCTCAAATTTTTATTATTTCTCTTCTTAATAACATACTTAATAATATACCATAAAAAACTACCTATAGTCTATATATACTAAAGGATTTATCCATCTTAGATAACTATTTTACTTGTGTTTTTATAATCATCGATGTATACTGAAATTGTCATACTTTTTGATTTATATATAAATGGAGGTAAGTAAAATGAGCAACGAGCAGAGAATCAGTGAATTTTTAACTAAGGCTGGAGTTTATTATCTAGCAACAGTAAATGGAAACGTACCAAAGTGCAGACCGCTAGGTTTTCATATGTTAATTGACGATACTATCTACTTTGGTGTTGGTGACTTTAAAGAAGTTTATAGACAGCTTCAAGAAAACCCAATGGCAGAAATATGTGCTACCATAAAAAATGATTTTATTAGATACTATGGCAAGGCTGTTTTTATTGAGGATAATGAAGAACTTCTTGAAAAAGCATTTGAAGTACTACCTATGATGAAGAAGATATATAATGAAGAAAGTGGATATAAATTGAAGTTATTCAAACTTGTTGATGCCACAGTAGAATATAGGGCTATTATCAAACTTGTGGAAAAGATAGAATTATAGATTTTTTATTTAAAAGCGGCTCAATAGAAATTAAAAAGACAAATATCTCGAAAAAGGCTTATGTACTCGCAACACATGGGCCTCTTTTTTTGTAGTTTAATCTGATTGCAGTACAATTGCAGTATTTGAGCATAAAAAAAGGGCTCTATGTCAAATAACGTTGGTGATAATTTAAATCAACAAAATCTATTAAAGTATGCGGCAGCATCCATAGCAAACTGATAACTATGGATGTTGCCCTTTTGTATCTTATACCTTTCCATTAGCATTATCCTTGCCTTAAAATTCCTAAAGCTCCTATATCCGTAGGATACTCTTTTAATTACCTTTATCTTATTATTTTTACCCTCGACCATAGCATTCGTATAGTCATATTTTAATGAATTAATCACATACTTTCTAAGCTTTTTAAGGCTTTTTATGCTCTTCCTAAAACACATTGGTATTTTATCAGTCCTAGTATTTAGAATGTCTTCAAGCATAGCCACATCGTTTTTAGAGATACTTAATAGGAAGTTTTGATAAAAATCATATGCTTCTTTTAAGTTGGGGAATTTTTTTAACATATAGTCTAATATATCAATTGAACTAGTCATATTTTTAAAGTGTCTATTCTTGTAAAAATATATCCTGTTTAATTCCCAGTTTTTCGTAAGTGGTATTTTCCAGTATCTTTTCAGTACTTTATACTCTCTAGACCTGGTATTAAGCTTCTTCATCTCATTTATTCTTAACTTGTTTAGTTCTCTTGTCAAGAGCTGTACTATGTGGAATTTATCGACCACAATATTGGCATTTGGAAAGGCCTTCTCGGCAAGATCAATATATGGCCTATACATGTCTGTAGTCACATATTCTACCCTTTTTCTGACCTTTAAGGGATATGAATTAAAGTGCTCAAAGAGGTATCTTTGTCTCCTATCCGCCAGGATATCAAAAATATGACCGCCTTCTAAATCAGTTAAATTTACACTCATAGACGCATCAACTGTATTTACTGACTTGAATTCGTCTATTGATAGAATCCTAGGAAGATAATTTTTTCTTCTCCTATCTTCAGTTAAACGGAGTATTCTGGCAACACTAGTAGGAGATACACAGTGTTCTCTTGCAATTAAGTCCATTGACTTAGTCTCACATAGGTTTAAAACTATTGACCTCTTAACATCATTCGATATGAAGCACCCCTTATCTACGATAGGCGTTTTGGCCATAAATGTTGACTTACAATGCTTACAGAAAAATCTCTGTTTTTTAACCATCAATATCAAGGGATTTGTATTAACCCTATTAAAAAATATTTTTACAGTCCGGCTTCCATTTTTAGTTATGTCATAATTTTCATTGACTATACCACACTTAGGGCAGCAAGTCGGCCTATATGAAAGCTTTCCCCTTAGGACTGTATATTCTATACCTTTAATCTTTTCTTTTTCGTTACCTAAAATTACTAAATTGTTATCGTTAATTCCCAAGATTTCTGTTATACTAGCATTAGAATACATATCATTTCTCCTTGTTTTTTTATTTGTAGTGATTTAAATTATACATGAGATTTGATGTGTATTCTTCTTTTTTTGCAAAAAATTTA
>NZ_KB906627.1 GCF_000381525.1 Peptostreptococcus anaerobius VPI 4330 = DSM 2949 | reverse complement strand
AAAATGGAAAAGTAGAAAGAAGTCACAGGGAAGATGGTAAGATTTTATATAATCGAAAAGTATTTACTAGCGAAAAAGATCTGATAAATCAGGTGGCAAAGCATGAAAGAAGATATAATAGTACGGCAAAAACAAGTTTAAAATTTAAAAGTCCAAATGAAGTTGTAGAAGAGTATTTCAAAAATACAGCCTGCTATTGTGAAAATTAAAATGAACTAAGTCAAGGTACGCAAAGCTTTACTCCTTGACTTATCCATTTATAATTTTCGATAAAATAGCAAGTATTTTGAAAAACTTTCTCGTAAGTGTAACATATGTATTGACAACTAAGAAAATACACTTTTAGAATTGATTTTTTATATTTTTTTATATACTTTTATTACTTACAAAATAAATTTTCTCCATTAGTAGAGATTACTTCCTTGTACCAATAAAAGGACTTCTTTTTTGATCTCTCTAGGCTTCCAGACCCATCATTGTTCCTGTCAACATAGATAAATCCATACCTTTTTTTCATCTCACCTGTTGTAAAGGAAACAAGGTCTATACATCCCCAAGGTGTATACCCTATAAGGTCTACTCCATCCTCTGATACGGCCCTTCCTATTTCTTTTATATGGCCCTCAAGGTAGGCTATTCTAGAGTCATCACTGCAAGTTCCGTCTTCTTCCCTTACATCGATTGCTCCGAAACCATTTTCAACTATGAATAGTGGTTTTTCATATCTTTCATACAGTAGATTAAGTGAATACCTAAGACCAACTGGATCTATACCCCATCCCCAATCTGTAGCTGTGATATATGGGTTGTCCACTGTATGAGGACTTGATGCATTTACTTCCTTAGACACGTCCCTAACAGTCTGAGAATCAACAGTATTAGACATATAGTATGATAGGCCTATATAATCAACTGTTCCCTCTTCAAGTATCTTGTAGTCCTCTGGTCTGATATCTAGATTAAATCCCTTCTTGGCAAACATCTTTTTTGCATAATTTGGATAATGGCCCCTACAATGGATATCTGCAAAGAAATACCTCATGTGCATCTCCTGTAGAGACAATAGCATATCTTCTGGTCTGCAAGTGTATGGGTATATAGGTATCATTGCTATCATACAACCTATCTTAAAGTCCGGATTGATCTTATGACCTATTTTTACGGCTAGGGCACTAGCTACCAATTCATGATGGGCCGCCTGGTACATTGCCTCTTCAGGGTTTGGGTAGTCATTGAAGATCACGCCTGAATTACTCCATGCAAAGGTATTGTTTTTGTAATTCATCTGGTTGTTTATCTCGTTAAAAGTCATCCAATACTTAACCTTGTCCTTGTATCTTTCAAAACAAACTTCGGCAAATCTCACAAAACAATCTATGACCTTACGATTCATCCATCCCCCGTATTCCTTGGCAAGATGGAGTGGCATCTCAAAATGACTAAGTGTAATAACAGGCTCAATACCATGACTCAATAATTCATCAAATAAGGCATCATAAAATGCCAAGCCCTCTTCATTAGGCTCTTTTTCATCACCCATAGGAAATATACGAGTCCAGGCAATACTAGTCCTGAAACACTTAAATCCCATTTCTGCAAAAAGACCTATATCCTCCTTGTACCTAGTATAAAAATCTATAGCATCGTGGTTTGGATAGTACTCAGTGCCCAAAACACCATCAGTAATTTTCCTCTCAAGTCCGTGTGCACCAGCAGTCATAACATCTATTACGCTTGGCTTTTTGCCACCCTTGTCCCATCCACCCTCTAATTGGTGGGCTGCAACTGCACCTCCCCATAGGAAGTCCTTTGGAAATATACTCATATTATAACTCCTTTTCAACTAATAAATAATCACTTAAAAAACAAAGGAGAAAGAAGACACATAAACACAGTTCTTCTCTCCCCACTTAAATTTAAATATATCCACCATCAAATAAAAATACTATAGTTATGGTTGCTAGTACCTAGACTACTTACCACAACATTTCTTGTATTTCTTTCCACTACCACATGGACACTGGTCATTTCTTCCAATTTTTTCTTCTTTTACGATAGTCTTAGCCTTGTTGTGGTCTCTCTGGATCTTCTTTCTTAAACCAGCATCAAGAATGTCGTCCCATCCCTTTAGGCTTGACAACCAATGAGCTTCAACTTCTACCATATTAAAGTACAACTTTTCCCAGTCTATCTTTATGTTTATCTGTGTATCTTCTTCAATCTTTTCAAGCTCCTGAGGCATTTCTATAGACTCATTGATACCGTCTAAGAATCCCATAAATGTCTGGCTGTTTGTATTGTACTTGGCTGCAAGTTCACTTACCTTACCAGCGATTATCTGTGTCTTGTTGTTTAATACTTCATTGTATATGCTAGTTTCATCTCTTAGGAATTCTTCCCAGAACTTTACTTCTGCCTGTTCATCAGCATGGTTTTCACTAGCTTTTCTCCACTGTTCAAATAACATATTTTAATCCTCCGTTTAATATCCAATAAATATTTTTCAACCATTATAATAACATATTTTATAACTTTTATCTAGAGAAAATCATCTTTAAGACCTCTATTGCCCTTTTCTGGTCTATAAAATATGGACTAGTAGCTATTGTAATAAAATCTGTGTTCTTTACATAACCTATTACACACTCCAACCTCTCGTCGAATCCTATATAGTCCATGTCCTCAGAAAAGAAGTCCAGGTCCAGGTCCAGTATATAGCCATCTGGTCTTTTGGCTGACATAGAATATGTTGAATCTATTATATACAAATCTTTAAATATGCCCCTTTCCATGGCTGGCTTTATAAAACTGCCAACATTTAGGACCTCTGTAGTATACCTTGCAACATCGACTAGGTCCTCAAAATCCACCTCATAATTATCAGGCTCCCTGGTATCCTTGTGCTGGTCTATATGAACAAGGTCTATTCCCCTATCAAACTTTCCCTCCTTAAGACCCTTGGCCCAAAAGTAAAATGAATGGTTGTGGTTGTCAAATAGGTATACCTCTTTGTCACCGACTTCTTTACACTCTAGCTTGTATATCTTGTCTAGCCCCCTACATATTTTTTCCTCTCCCTCTTCTAATTCTATAAAAGAAGGATGTTGAGCTAGTTTAACTCCATCGAGGTCTGATACAATAATCTCTGGAACATATATTTTCTTATTTAGCCTAGCCTCATAAGAAAACTTGTTATTACCAACTGGTTTTTCTATCCAAAATCCTCCGTACATAAGCCCTCCTCATAAAATTATGGGGCCATCTAATGACAGCCCCATCAAATATACTAAAACATAGTCCAAGGATATTCCTTAGGAGGTTTAGACCTAAATACCATGGTCTCCTTGGTAGTAGGATGAACCAACTCAAGCCTAGTAGCCCAAAGAGCGATTTGTTGGCCCTTTTTAGCCACTTTCGAGTATCTCTGGTCACCATACAGGGCATACTTTCTAGAAGCGAACTGAACCCTTATCTGGTGGGGCCTTCCTGTATGTAAATCTATCTCTACAAGTGAATAATCCTTTTTATCTTCTGGAGATATACTAGAATCCAATAACCTATATGATAGTCTTGCTTCCTTGCCCCCATTAAAGGACTTATCCACACACCTAACCATGTTTTTATTGGTATCCTTGTATAAATAATCCACAAAGTCCCCAGCCTTTGGTGGATTTCCGTTTACTATTGCCTGGTAGGACTTTTTCATAGTCCTAGTCCTTACCTGATCAGAAAGACGAGAAGCCGCCTTTGAAGTTCTAGCAAATACCATCACTCCACCAACTGGCCTATCTAACCTGTGGACCAAGCCCATAAATACAGCTCCTGGTTTGTTGTACTTTATTTTTACATATTCCTTACACATGCTCAGCATATCTACATCTTTTGTATTGTCAGATTGTGATAAGATATTTGGTATCTTTTCCACAACCAAAAGATGGTTGTCTTCGTATATTACCTTTAAATTTGTATCCATATCTATCTTTCTTCCCATCTACCAAATATACCACATGGTAGAACAGTTTTAGACTTTGAGCAAGCAAGACCTACTTCACCTGAGTAAATCTTTCCACCCTTTGCCTTTCTTCCTATAGTAGCACCTAGGACATTTTCTAGGACTATAGGTGAAAAACCTGTAGTGTATGAGTTGATCAGGAAGAATAATGGCCTATCTGATAGTATCTTCATGCACAAGTCTACAAATTCATACAGCTTGTCCTCTATCTTCCATACTTCTCCCTTAGGCCCCCTACCATATGAAGGTGGGTCCATTATTATAGCATCGTACTTGTTGCCACGTCTTACTTCTCTTTCAACAAATTTGAATACATCGTCTACTATAAATCTCACCTTCCTGTCCTTTAGACCTGACAGTTCTAGGTTCTCCTTGGCCCAATTCACCATTCCCTTGGCTGCATCTACATGGCATACCTCAGCACCTGCACTCGCACAAGCCACACTAGCTCCCCCAGTATAGGCAAATAGGTTTAGCACCTTTATAGGTCTTTTGGCAGATGATATCTTGTCCATCATCCAGTCCCAATTTGCCGCCTGCTCAGGAAATAGGCCTGTATGCTTAAATCCTGTTGGCTTTATCTTAAAAGTCAACTTTCCGTAATTTATGGTCCACATTTCTGGATACTTGTTTATTACTTCCCAGCTTCCACCGCCCCTATTTGACCTGTGGTAGTGGCCATGTGGGTTCTTCCATAGACCTCTTTCATTGGCTATAGGCCATATAACCTGTGGATCTGGTCTCCTAAGGACATACTGACCCCACCTTTCTAACTTTTCTCCACCACCTAGGTCTATTAATTCATAATCTTTCCATTTATCTGCTAAAAGTAGCATCTATTACCTCCATATTACATATACACAAGGGCTTATTTAAATGATTTTACAAGCCCTCTACTCTCTATCTGTCTTACATATATCCAAGTGCCTCTTCCTTGGTCATCCAAAAGTGGATTCCATGGGATGAATCCAACCACCTATCTTCATTGTAGGAGTCAGCTACTACCACCTCTCCCAATCTGTAGACAAAGTCCGCGTCTACAAAGGATACTGCTTCAGTATAGTGACCACTTCCATCTAGGTTGGTGATTGCAAGGACCCTAGCCCTGTCACATCTACAAGCACTTGTGGTCGATGAACACCTCTTGGAGTCTTTCAAAATCAAGAGGGTAACCAACCTGTCATTGAAACACTTTTTATATCCAATAAAATAGCCATCTTCAGGACAATACATCCTAAAATGCTTGGTTCTAGGACTGTCCTTGATACCGTCCAAAACTGCATCCAACAAAATAGCCCCTGTAAAGTCAGTCCCATCACAGTTTGAATTTGACAGATTACAAGTCCTAAAATCTGCACCCTTGAAGCTAGCCTCCACAAAAGATGCGCCCTCAAAGCTTGTATTTCTAGCCTTAATATTGTCTAAAATAGCACCATCAAATACAGCACCATTAAAATTCACATTTTCAAACTCAGACCATGAAAGGTCAAGGTTTGAAAAATCAAGACCGCTTAAATCTAGTGTGTGTTTACAAACTAGGTTCAATTTCATACCTAATTTTCACCTTCATTCTCAACATTCCTGTACTCATTGTTAAATGTCTTAAGATTTGGGCTAACCTTTATTTCGTTGTCAACTATATCTAACTCAAGTAGTGATATGTAGTTGTTCACTAGTTTCTCTTCAGGCTTGATTGTAGATATAAATACTCCTGTACCAACAACCTCTGTGTTAAACTCCTTCATCAACTCTGTCATACCCTTGATAGTACCACCGCCCCTCATAAAGTCATCTATAATAATAACCTTGCTTCCTGGCTTTAAGGCCTTTGAAGGAAGCGACATTGTCTCTATCTTAGAAGAAGAACCTGTTACATATGTCATTGAAATTGTAGGTCCCTCAGATACCTTGGTATTCTTCCTTATTATAACTAGGGGTAGATTCATTGCCTTGGCTGTCATCAAGGCCATAGGTATACCCTTTGTCTCCATAGTGACAACACAGTCCACCTCGCTGTAGTCTATATTTGATGCAAAAATTTCTCCTATCTTATATACCACATTAGGATCATATATAAGGTCTATTAAATATAGGAAGCCTCCTGATAGGATACGCCCCTCTTCCTTTATTCTTTCGCATAGACTTAGAAGGAAGTCCTCATTTTCTTCCTTTGATGTCTTTGGTATATACTTTACTCCGCCAGCTGCTCCTGAGATAGTTATAACTTTACCAAGTTGTAGCTTTTCAAACACGTTTTTTACCACTATCAGGTCTTCACTAATCGTAGACTTGGCAGCGTTAAATTGGTTTGTGAAGAAGCTCAGCGTAAAGATTTTATTAGGATTGTCAGATAATATCTTTACTATCGCCCCTATTCTTTCATTCCTCTTAAATTTGTTCATCTCGACCTCCATAGATTCTTTTATTAAATGTATGCTTATTATTTATCATTTGAACTTTATTTAATTTTTTATGATATAATATATTATTATATTAAAGTTAGTAATTTCATATACTATACACTTATATGATGCTGAACATTTTAATATTATACCATATAAAACGTTCGATTAATATATTTTTTTATAAAATTGGGGGAGGACATCACTATGAATGTACATTTTATAGGAATTGGCGGTATAAATATGAGTGCCCTAGCAGAAATCTGTATCAATAAAGGCTATAAAGTCACTGGTTCAGATATGCAAGATTCTTATCTAATCGACCACCTAAGATCTTTGGGCGCAAAGGTCGTTATAGGTCAAAAAAAAGAAAATATTACAGATGATATCAACATGGTAATATATACTGCTGCTATTTCAAACGACAACGAAGAGTTCCAGGCTGCTAAGGAAAAAAACATCCTTATGATAAACAGGGCGGCATTTTTGGGACAGATAATGAGAGAATACAAAAACTCGATCGCAGTATCTGGTACGCACGGAAAGACAAGCACAACTAGTATGCTATCAACTATATTTAACCATGCAGAAAAGGACCCTACAATCCTAGTAGGAGGAAACCTGTCTACAATAGGTGGAAATGTAAGAATAGGAAATTCTGAACACTTTATAACTGAAGCCTGTGAGTATGTAGATAGTTTCCTTAACTTCAATCCATTTATATCTTTGGTACTAAATATAGAGGAAGATCATTTGGATTACTTCTCAGGACTAGATGAAATAAAGGCATCTTTTAACAAGTTTGGTAAGTTACTTCCAGAAGACGGCTTCTTTATCATAAACGGAGACAGCGAAAACACTAAGGACATCACATTTGATGTAAAGGCCAGTGTCATCAGATTTGGTCAAAAAGATACTAATGACGCCATCATATCTGATATTAGTTACGACGAAAATGGCTATGCAAGATTTAACCTTAAATACAAGGGTGCTGCTCTAGGTAGGTTTGACCTTAGTATCTACGGCCTACACAACGTTTACAATGCTACAGCTGCCATAGTGGCTTCTATAGTATCAAATATAGACATAGACACTATAAAAGAAGGTATCAAAGAGTACAAGGGTGTTGGCAGACGATTTGAGAAAAAGGGTGAATACAAGGGTGCTCTAGTAATAGATGACTATGCCCACCATCCAACTGAGATCAAGGCTACACTTGCATCTGCCAAAAACCTTAAAAAAGACAAGATGTGGGTTGTATTCCAGCCACACACATACACTAGGACAAAGGCTCTTTTTGATGAATTCTCACAGGCATTCCATGCAGCAGACAAGGTAATAGTTGCAGATATTTATGCAGCTAGAGAGCAGGATCCTGGAGATATAAATTCAAAGATGCTAGTTGAAAGCCTATATACAAACCACGTAGATGCTATCTACCTACCATCTTTTGATGATATAACAAACTACTTAAGAGAAAATGTTGGACCTAACGATATGGTCATCACTTGTGGTGCAGGTCCTATATTTAAGGTTGGAAACAGCCTACTTGGAATAGAATAATCACATTTATTAAAGGACCCTGGTAAAATTCCAAGGTCCTTTTTAAAAATACTTATTTTTACTCTGCTGTAGCTCCTCCACAGCTAGATCCTGCTCCAGCTGTACAAGCATAACAGTGCTTTCCTGTTGCAACTTTCCTAACTTCTATGTCTCCCTTGGCTAGGTCAAATATAGTTGTATTACCTTCTACCTTCATGTCAACTGCCTGGTTGAAGTCACAATCATATATATAGCCATCCCATGATATAGACACCTGGTCTCTACACATCATATTCTGGACAGCTGCTGGGTTAAAAGCATAATACAGACTATTAAGATATGTATTTAGGTTGCCTGATAATTCTAAGAAATCTCCAAACCTTCCAACTGGATTGTTAGTGATTGTATATAAATTATTGAATACTACACCAAAATTGCTATATAGCCTCTCTCTGTATAGGCTAGTCATAGAAGCCTGTGATGGTGGCAAGAATGCTCCACCTGGATTGTATACTATGTCAAGGATTAGGTCTTTATCCTTTCCATATCCCAAATCATTAAGAGTATTTAAGACCCTCATAGACTTTTCGAATACACCCTCACCCCTCTGTATGTCTGCATTCTTCTTAGTGTAGAAAGGTACTGAACAGACTACATTTACCTTGTTCTTCTTGTAGAATTCTGGTAGATGCTTGTAGTTAGGTGCTAGAAGAATTACAAGGTTAGTTCTAACTATTACCCTCTCTGCTATTTTTGCACTTTCTTCAACAAACCACTCAAAATCTGGGTTCATCTCAGGAGCACCACCAGTTATATCCATTGTTTTAAATCCATGCTTTTTGAAAGCCTCAAGACAGGCCTCTAATACCTCTCTTGACATTATCTCAGTCCTATCAGGTCCTGCAGATACATGGCAGTGTTTGCAAGTCAAGTTGCATAGTCTACCAACATTCACCTGCATAACTGACAACTTTTCGTGTGTTTTTAACCAATCTTTATTTGTCACTGTATACTCAAAATTAGGAACACTCACTTTTTCGTTCAATTCTTTTATATCCAATTTTTTCCTCCTATTTCCTCGTATACTTTATCTATTTCATAGTCAGTTTGTTTGATATATTCTTACTCTGTACGCCAAATGCAAGAGTTGCACCAGCCTTAATAGCAGCCGCCACATGAATTGCTTCCATAATCTGGTCCTGGTCACATCCATGTCCAAGTGTAGCATTTGTGTAAGCATCTATACAATAAGGACATTGAACAGTATGAGCTACTGCAAGAGCTATAAGAGACTTTTCCCTAGCTGTTAGGGCACCTTCATCAAATACATTTCCATAGTACTCAATAAATTTATCCCATAATTCTCCTGAGTCTTCACCTATTATACCTGCACCGAATTTAGCAAGGTCTTCTTTTTCAAAATAAAAATCCATAATATTAACCCTCCTTATACTTATTAAGTATATTATACCATAAAATGGTATAAAAGTTTAATTATCGAAATATTTGATGTATTTAATTTTTGTATATTCAACTTTATTTTTAATTAATTAATCTATATATTTTTAAATATGTATCCTAATAATTATACCTATATCATCTACAATAGAATACATATTTAACTGCACTTTATTTTATTAATATTGACTATATTGCAAGTTTTTTATATATTTTTTCAACGTTCAACATGGATTGTTTCAAAAAAATGAAGGATACAGCCTACCTGATCAACTGTGCAAGAGGAGGTATCGTTGTTGAAGAAGACCTATTAGAAGCTCTGGATATGGGTATAATAGCAGGAGCATCATTAGATTGTTTTGTAGGAGAGCCACAACCTAAAAAAGAACTCATAAGGCACCCCCTTGTAAGTGTAACGCCTCATATAGGTGCCGCTACAAAGGAGGCTCAGGAGAGGATTGGCCAAGAAATTGTAAGTATCTTTCTTGACCACTACAAAATAGAAAATGAAATGGTCATATAGGAGGTAATATAGTGGTTAAACTAAGAGCATTCAAGGCCCTAAGACCTAGGGAAGACCTTGTAGAAAAAATAGCTGCCCTACCCTATGATACAATGGATACCCATGAAGCTAGGCTTATGGCAGAAGATAATCCCCATACCTATCTCAAGATAGATAGGGCTGAAATAGATCTTGAAGAGACTATAGATATACATGATGATAGGGTCTATGAAAAGGCCAAGGAAAACTTAGATATATTTAAATACAAGGGCTATCTTGTAAAAGATGAAGACCCTAGTATCTACATATACAGGCAGATAATGGATGGTAGGGTTCAAACTGGTCTTGTAGCCTGTGTAAGCATTGATGACTCTATAAATAATATAATAAAAATCCATGAACATACAAAACCAGACAAGGTTGAGGACAGGACCAAGCACATAAGATACTGCCAGGCCCACACAGGAACTATCTTGCTTACCTACCATGAAGATGAGAAAATAAACAAGATAATAGAAGATGAAACTCTTAAAATGCCACTCTACAACTTCACTACGGATGATAATATAAGTCACACAGTTTGGAAGCTAGAAAAAGAGTTGGGACAAAAAATAGAAGAGTTGTTTGATAAGAATGTAGGGGCCCTATATATAGCTGATGGCCACCATAGATCAAAGTCTGCAGTAAACTATGCAGTTAGTATGGAAGAAATTGACCCAGACTACAATCCTGACAAGGAATACAACTACTACCCTGCCATGATTGCTCCAAAGAACCAGCTATATGTGATGGACTATAACAGAATCTTAAGAGACCTAAATGGACTTGACAAAGATGAATTTTTTGAGGCAATCAAAGAAAATTTCTATATAAGTCCACAAGCTAAGGCCTACAAACCGGACAAAAAATATACTTTTGGTATGTATATAGACAAAAATTGGTACAAGCTGGAGCTTATAAACCTAGATCAACTAGGAGATGGCACTGTCAAAAACCTTGATGTGAGTGTTCTTCATGACTTACTTATAGAGCCAATTCTTGACATAGAGGTCCCTCAAAAAGATCCTAGAATAGACTTTATAGGTGGTATTAGGGGACTTGGAGAAATAGAGAAAAAAGTCGATTCAGGTGAATTTGTAGTAGGTTTTTCCCTATTCCCTACTGGTCTTGAAGAGCTTATGAGGGTAGCTGACGAAGATAAAATCATGCCAGCCAAGTCTACTTGGTTTGAACCAAAGGTGAGGTGTGGTCTCTTTGTCCATGAATTCTAGAAGGCTTTATGGTTTAGTTTTAAAAGACTTTACGGTCGAGTTTTATAAGGCTTTATGGTTGAATTCTAGTTGTCTTTATTTATAGGGAAAGATAAATTCTTTTGCCTATTGAAAAACTTATTTGAATAATTTCCTCAAATCATGTATTATTTATTGTGTCATTTCTGTATAATATGTATATATGATACGGATAAGAGTATATAATAAGTGAACCTATGGAGGAAATAAATGATAGATAAATTAAACAAGTCAAGTCGTTCATACAAGCAGGACGACACCATTGTAAGACTTGGTGACTTGAAAATTGGAGGAGGCAACCTTGTTGTTATGGCAGGTCCCTGCTCAGTAGAATCAGAAGAACAAATCATTGAAATAGCAAAATCAGTCAAAAAATCAGGAGCCCAAATCCTAAGGGGTGGAGCCTTTAAGCCAAGGACTTCTCCCTATGATTTTCAAGGTATGAAAGCAGACGGTCTAGACCTACTTAGTCTGGCAAAGAAAGAAACAGGCCTTTACCTTATATCTGAAATAGTAGCCGCCAAACATATAGATATGTTTGAAGATGTGGACATACTTCAGGTAGGAGCTAGAAATATGCAAAACTTTGAGCTCCTAAAAGAATTGGGTAGGTCCAAAAAGCCAGTCTTGTTGAAGAGGGGCTTTTCAAATACTATAGAAGAATGGCTATCTAGTGCTGAATACATTATGGCTAGTGGAAACGAAAATATCATCTTGTGTGAAAGGGGAATTAGGACCTTTAACACTTTGACTAGGAATACCCTAGACCTGGCATCAACTGCCCTAGTAAAGCAAATATCCCACCTGCCTATAATTGTTGACCCGTCTCATGGAACTGGTAGATCTAGCTTGGTTGAGCCAATGGCCCTTGCGGCAATTGCAAGCGGTGTCGATGGACTGATGATAGAAGTCCACAACGATCCAGCCAACGCCCTAAGTGATGGTGACCAGTCAATAAGGCCGGATGAATTTGACCAGCTTATGAAAAAGGCAGCTAGGCTTAAATCCATTTTATAGGTCTTGTACCCCCTGTTAAAGTTACCCTTAGCGGTCTATCTGATAGGTCTTAAGTCTTTAAATAAGTATATAAGGGATAAAAATACAAAGGCTATTGTAAACTATTTAATTTTATAGTTTACAATAGCTTTTTTTAGTGGTAAAATATGCTTATAACATTTGTAAACCTTATTTGCAATACAGGTTTACTATATAAAGGAGATATTTTATGAAAAAGAAATTTTTAGACACAAAAACAATGATCTTATGTTCATTATTCACTGCCCTGATAGCCATAGGAGCTTTTATAAGGATACCACTTCCTGTAACAGTATTTACAATGCAGTTTATATTTGTCCTACTAGCAGGACTCCTACTAGGCTCAAAAAGAGGGGCCTTGTCAGTATTTATGTATGTTCTACTAGGATTTGTTGGATTTCCAATATTCACAGAGGGCGGAGGACCAACTTACCTACTAAAACCTACTTTTGGCTACCTACTAGCCTTTATCCTAGCAGCCTATATAGTAGGATATGCCAGGGAGAAATACTCGACTAAAAAGTTTGCCCCATTATTTATAGCCTGCCTGATAGCTATGGTTATTACATATGGATTCGGTAGCTTTTATACATACATAATCTTAAACTATGTAGCTGGTAGCCCAATACCTTACTGGGCCTGTATAGCTAGTCTATTCCCAATAACAGCAATAAAGGACATAGTCGGATGTCTTATTGCAAGTGTGGCATGCCAGAGATTGAGTAAGTTTGTAGAAATTGATTTTTAGGATATTCCTCAAAAAATACACACAGAATTGTACCGACCCCCAAAAGTTAGACCTAAAAATCTAACGATTGGGAGGTCGGTTTTTTCATGGCAAAATATTCATTTGAACTTAAGAAAAAAAATTTATAGAGCTATCCCTCCATTTTATAAGTCTACATCGCCTTTTAAAAATTGTTCTGCATTAACATTTCTAATACCTGATTTTGAGAAATCAAGACTATCTAGACTCAGTATAATCTTGGGATAGTTATCTGCTATCATTTCAAGAGGTCTAAACTCACGTTCTCTTGTCTTTTCATCCATCAAATTCAAACTTACCTGTACATAAATTAACTCATCATTTTTTTCACAGATGAAGTCGATTTCATATTCCTCAATCTCTCCTGTATAAATTCTATATCCTCTACGAAGCAGTTCTAAAAATACAAGATTTTCTAAAATATGACCATAGTCTTTGTTTCCGCCAGAAGTTAGAGATTCCCTTAGACCTGGGTCAACACCATAGAACTTATTATTTCTTGAAAAAACCTTTCTTCCCTTCAAATCATATCTCTCTAATTCATAAATTAAATATGCCTCTTTTAAGTATTCTATATACATAGATATTGTTTCTTCTTTTGAATTAATTCCTAACTCGGATTTTATTGTGTTAGCAATCTTTCTAATTGAAAACATTGACCCCGAATTTTGAAATATAAAACTTGCTAAGGCTCTTAAAAGATGACCATTATTTATTCTATTTCTTAACATAACATCCTTTAATAAAACAGAATCTAGTAAATCATTTAAAATTATACTTTTTGAGTGATTATTTTCAACCCCTATAACTCCTGGAAATCCACCATAAGTCATGTAATTCTGTAATGTTAAATTAGGATCTTTTAGACTAGACTCCCTAAGTGAAAACGGGTAAACGATAATAGATACATATCTTCCAGCCAAATATGTAGCAAGTTCAGATGAAAGCAATTTAGCATTTGAACCAGTAATTACAATATCCAATTTTTTATCTAAATTAAGAGAATTTATAGCAACTTCCCATTTATCTACAATCTGAATTTCATCAAATAGCAAATAATATTCCAAATCTTCTTTAGTTTTCTCTTTTATATATTTATGAAGAGCAATACTCTCGTGTAATTCTATAGTATCTAGATTTTCAAAATTTAAATATATAATCTGTTTTTCACTAACGCCATTTTCTTGTAACCAATTTTTATATTGATACATAATAGTAGACTTACCTGATCTTCTAACACCTGTGATAACTTTTATTACATCTCTATTTTTCCATTCTTTCAACCAGTTAAGTTCCCGTTCTCTGATTATCATTGCTACTCCTCCTTTGAAAGTATATTATATCAAATAATTTAATCACCTTCCGATAATTTTATCACCTTTATGGTGATATTTCTATACTTTTTGATAATTTTATCCCCTTGAAGGTGATATTTTTGTATTTTTAGATACATATCTCACCTTCAAGGGGATATATTCTTCATTTTCATAAAAGATATCCCCCTCAGGGGGATATCGTCTCAATATCAATATTCAACTTCTTTTAAAAACAAGCCCTGTGGCGGAGCTGTATGACCAGCCCTCCCCCTTTCCTTGGACTCCAATATATCCACCATAGAATCACCAATATATCCACGTCCCATGTCTACCAAGGTCCCTGCAATAATCCTAACCATGTTGTAGAGGAATCCATTACCAGTCAGTTCCAAAACTATAAGGTCACCCTCTTCAAATACTTTTGCATCGTATATTTCCCTTACAGTAGTCTTAACCGATGATCCACTAGACATAAATCCTACAAAATCATGGGCTCCAACCAGTCCCTTGACCTCTTTTTTCATCCTATCAAGATCAAGCGGGCTCTTTACCTGGTAGCAAGTATCCTTGTAAAATGGTGACCTAATCCTAGATGGATATATCTGGTACCTATAGGTCTTATTGTGGGCAGAAAACCTAGAGTGAAAATCTTCATCAACCTCTACCGCTTCTAAAACAGCTATATCTTTTGGTAACTTATTGTTGAGTACTTCAGGAATCTTGTCTATTGGTATAGTGGTTTCGACCTTGAAATTAGCCACCTGACCAAGGGCATGAACTCCGGCATCAGTCCTGCCAGATCCTGTAACATCTATCTTACTAGCAAATACCTTCTGGCCTGCATATTCGAGCTCTCCCTGAATACCTAGAGAGTCTTTTTGCTTCTGCCAACCACAGTAGTTGGTCCCCTGATATGCAACTTTTATCCTTATATTCTTCATCTATTTCTCACCTTCATCATGTATTTTATAATTTAAAAGCAAATTATCATCTCAAAATTTCATCTACCTACTAATATGATAATTTATTGTATGTCTATTATCAACTCTTAAATTATTGAAAGTATTTTTTTAACAACCTATATTTGTTATAATATATTTAAATTGATTAATATAGGCAAACTTGTCAATTAGAATCGCAAAATAAATGGAGGTAATTATGAAACACTTTGGACTGCTAGGCGAACACCTTTCACACTCCATATCACCACAAATCCACCAATATATATACCAAAAACTAAATATAAATGCAGACTATAGCTTGATTGAATTTCCAAGAGAGGACCTTGAGTCCATCATAAAGAGCCTTTATAGGAGTTCTATGTCTGGGCCTATATCCAGTCCTATATCAGGCGTCAATGTCACAATCCCCTACAAAAAGGATGTGATTCCTCTACTAGATAATATAGATGACCTCGCTAGGTCAATAGGATCCATAAATACTATAAAGATAGACCAAGGTAAATTGTCAGGCTACAATACAGATTATTACGGGATCCAGGCCAGCCTAGAGGACTACCTCCCCCTAAAATCATCCACCTTCCTAATATTGGGTTATGGTGGTGCCTGCCTCCCCCTTATAGCCTATCTCTTAAATGAAGGGGCAGAAAAAATATATATAGCCTCTAGAAATCCTCAAAAGGGTATAGATGACCTTGAATCTATTATGGGACCTGAAAACACCAGACCTGCTATAGAATTTGTAGGCTACGACCAGCTAGATAAAATCAAGGGCAAGATAGTATTTAACACCACTCCCCTAGGAATGTTTCCAAACCTCGACCAATCAGCACTTTCTAAAGAGATATTCAAAAATTTTGATATAGCAGTAGACCTTATATACAATCCATGTGAAACCAAGTTCCTAAGAGACGCTAGAAGGTCTGGCTTGAAGTGTCAAAACGGCCTTAAGATGCTAGTCTACCAGGCTATCAGGGCAGTAGAAATATGTAACAATATCCAAATAGATAAGGATACAGCCTCTGATATATACAGGCACTTTAACAAAACCAACATAATGGAAAATACATACTTCATGGAAAATACATACTTCAGGCAATTTATAGCTTTTCCAGAAAATCTACAACCTATTTACTTGGTAGGTATGCCAGCCAGCGGTAAGACAAGCCTCGGTAGGCTCTTGGCTGACCTTTTGGGTCTAGGCTTTGTAGACCTAGATAGGTATATAGAGGACATGACTGGTAAAAGACTTGAAGATATATTCAAAAAAGAGGGAGAAAGCGCATTTAGAGACTATGAAGAAGAGGCCCTATTAGCAACTTGTAAGCTAGAGAACACTATCATATCAACAGGTGGTGGTTGCATAACAAGGGAAAAAAACAGAGAAATATTAAACAACTCAGACATGGTCTTTTATATAGTAAGAGACTGTCAGACCATAATAGACAAGTCATCACTAGAAGATAGACCACTTATAAAATCGAACTCCAGTAGGATATTTGACCTATATAATAATAGAAAGTCCTACTATGAAGAGGTCGCTGACTACCCTATATACAATCGTTCCAGCCTTGAAACAGCCCTCTTTGATATGGTCGATATAATATTAGATAGGTACTCAGATAATAAAAATACCAAAAGAGAAGGTGAAAATATAAATGAAAAATAAATATAGACAAAAAGGTATTATAATGATGGTTATAGCTACATTCATGTGGGGTTTTATGGGTGTCAGCAGTCGTTACCTAAACGAAATACAGATGAACTCCTATGACATATCCTTTGTGAGGTCTAGCTTTGGCTTTGTCCTAACAGCCATATTTTTGTACTTCACAAATAAATCTGCCTACAAGGTCGATATGAAGGGACTTATATTTTGTGCCTTCTACGGTATACTCAACTTTGCGATAGGTATATCCGCCTATAGTTTTGCCGTGTCTAGGATACCCCTATCAGTGGCAACTGTCCTTATGTTTTCAAACCCTATATGGGTCACTATATTTGGATATATATTCTTTAAGGACAAGATTAGCCTAAAAAAGATAATAGTAGTATCAACCTGTATCTTTGGTTGTATGTGTATTATAGACATATTCTCTACAAGTGGAGCAAACCTAGATACTCTAGGAATACTGGCAGCCATATTCAATGGCATGACCTTTGCGATGCAGATAGTCCTACCACGTTTTGTAGAGGGTAAAATACAAAAAGACACAATCCTCTTATATGGATTTATGTCTTCTAGTATCTTTACCCTGTTCTTTACTGACATACCTAGGCTTGTATCAAGTGTCACAAGTTCAAATAATCCTATGTTCTACTTATTACATGTCCTTGTTATCGGTATATTGTGTACATTCGTATCCAACAACCTATATGTAAAGTCTACCCACTATATAGGCACATCCTTGCCTAGCATGATGGTAGCCCTTGAACCAACATTTGCAAGTATATTAGCCTTTTTCATATTTGGAGAAAACATGAAAATTATCCAAATAATAGGTGCTCTTATAGTTGTTGGTTCTGTCTTTGCTATGGAACTCGATCTTAGGATAGTCCTAGCCAAGATTTTAAAACCCTTTAAGCATTAGGAAATCTTATCTCAAATACACTACCCTCTCCAAGCTTGCTGTCAACACTTAGACTTGCCCCGTGGACCATGGCACCGTGCTTGACAATAGATAGGCCCAGACCTGTTCCGCCTATCTCCTTGGAGTGGCTCTTGTCCACCCTGTAAAACCTCTCAAATATCCTATCTGTTTCCTCATCAGCTATACCTATTCCGGTATCAGTAACACGTATCTTTACTCCATCAAGGGTACTGCCTACCCATATAGTTACCTTGCCATTTTCCTTGTTGTACTTTATAGCATTCTCAACTAGGTTATAGACCATATCATCCAGTATCTGCCTTATGCCATGACATATGACTCTTTCTCCTTCTAAGGCTACCTTTATACCCTTGTCATTGGCCTGCTTGGCTAGTCGTGAACTTATCTCTCTGGACATTTCAAACAGGTCAACATCCTCTTTTTCTATATCTACATATCCCTCGTCCAATCTAGATATATTTATAATATCGTTGACAAGTTTTATCAATCTACTTGCTTCTTTATAGATCCTATCCGCAAAATTAGGGATGTCTTTTTCCTTGACTATGCCATTTTTCATAATCTCAGCATAGCCGGATATGGATGTAAGGGGTGTCTTTAACTCGTGGGAAACATTGGCTGAAAATTCCTTTCTCATATTGGACACCATATCCTTTTGCTTATTGTTTAAATCCATAGCCACCAAAAGTGGTTCAAGCTCCCTATAAGTGATATTTTCTAGGGGATTTTCTAGGTCTATATCGTTAATTGGACCTATAATCCTTCTAGTCTGCCACCTTGCTATCATCCAAGATAGGAGTAGCATAATCAAGAAAATACCCAACATAAATGGTAGAAAATCAATAGCAATAGCCACCATATTGTACATGGTCTTGGATACCCTGATTACACTTTTATCATTTAGAAGAAGGGCATAGTAATACATATTCTTGCCTATAGTTTCAGACCTTCTAACGTCTTCACCGTATCCATTTTTAAGCGCCTCTACTACTTCTTTTCTCGTCTTATGATTTTCTAGGTCTTTTCTACCCTGGGAGTCATATAGGACTTTGCCATCCTTGTCTATCTTGGTTATTCTAGTGTTTTTGTCAACATTATCAATGCTCTCTAAATACTGGGGTCCTGCTATATTCACAGCCTCCTGTATATACTTGGCCTCTTGCTTGACCTCATACTTCATCAGTCTAAGGTCCTGCCTATAGACAAATACAACCATTACTAGGTAGGATATTATAAGGACAAGACTAAGTGAAAACATCAGGACCTTTTGGACCCTATCTTTCATTTCTATCACCTACCCTATATCCTACTCCCCTTATGGTCTCTATTATATCGCCACTTAAACCTAGTTTCTGCCTCAGTGTCCTAATATGAACATCGACAGTCCCAGTCTCTCCACCAAAATCATATCCCCACACCGTCTCCAATATTTTATCCCTTGTCATGACTATGTTTGGATTTTTCATCAGGAGATATAGTAGGTCAAATTCCTTTAGGGTAAGGCTCACTTGGTCTTGGTCAACTCTTACTTCATGTCTTTCAGGGTCCAACATTACATCCCCTATAACTAGGCACTTCTTATCTGTCTCTAAACTAGACCTTCTCATAACAGCCTTTATCCTAGATACCAGCTCCATCATGCCAAATGGTTTAGTCACATAATCATCTGCACCTGAGTCCAGGCCTATTACCTTATCGTATTCAGAACCCTTGGCTGTTAGCATTATTATAGGTATGTTCCTTGTTTTAGAGGATGCCCTTAGTTTTTTGAGTATAGACAAACCGTCCTCTTCCGGAAGCATAATATCGCACAGGACTAGATCAGGAATTTCGTATTCAAGTGTCGTCCAAAATTTCTTGGGGTTCTCAAATCCCCTAGCCTCCATACCTGTACTCTCAAGTGTATATATTACCAAATCTCTAATATTATCGTCGTCTTCAATATAAAATACCATAACTTCCTCCTATATATTCTACTAATACTATTATACCAAATTACCATCTCTTTATCCGCAAAAAAACTGCATAGTCCTAAGACCATACAGTTGCTTGATTGATTTACATATAACATATTTACTTTTAAGATTGACCTGCCCTATGAACTCCAGTAATAGAGAACTCAACCCACTCAGCTATATTTGTCGCATGGTCTCCTATCCTTTCAAGGTATTTTGCAACCATTATAATATCGAATATCCACTCAGCATTTTCTACATTATTGTTTTGGATATAGTCCGCCACATTGGACCTTACTTTCTCGAAGAACTTGTCTATCTTGTCGTCCTCTTCCATTACATACCTTGCCATTTCAAGGTCATTGTCTACATAGGCCTTTATGGAGTGCCTTACCATCCTAGATGTAGCCTCAGCCATTGTACCTATGCCCTTTATATCAACTGTATCTTCATTTTTAAAAGTCAATACTATCTCAGCTATATTTGAAGTCTGGTCTCCTATACGCTCCATATCCGTAATCATCTTTAGGGCTGAAGATATCTTTCTAAGGTCTTTGGCAACAGGTTGCTGCTGGAGTAACAACCTAAGACATAGCCTCTCTATGTCTTTTTCCATCTGGTCAATCTCTTCATCTGCCTCTATAACTGCCCTTGCCTGGTCTGTATTGCCTTCTATAAGGGCCTTGGTAGCCTCTGCTATAGCTATTTCACATAACTCACCCATACGAGTAAGGTCCTCATCTAGTTTCTTGAGCTTCTTATCAAAAATATTTTCTTTAACCATCTTAACCAAACCTTCCTGTTATATAGTCCTCTGTACGCTTGTCTGCAGGTATAGAGAATAACTTTTCTGTGTTGTTGTATTCGACTACTTCACCCATCAAGAAAAATGCTGTATTATCAGATACACGCACTGCCTGTTGCATATTGTGCGTCACCATGACTATTGTGTAGTCTTTTTTCAGCTCCATCACTAGCTCCTCTATCCTAGATGTAGATATAGGGTCAAGGGCCGATGTCGGTTCGTCCATAAGTATTATCTCTGGTTCTACTGCAAGAGCTCTAGCTATGCATATCCTCTGCTGCTGGCCGCCAGACATACCTAGGGCAGACTTTTTAAGCCTATCCTTAGTCTCATCCCATATGGCTGCATCCCTAAGAGATTTTTCAACTATATCATCCAACTGGCTCTTCTTTCTTATGCCATGAGTTCTAGGTCCAAAGGCTATATTGTCATATATACTCATAGGGAAGGGATTGGGCTTTTGAAATACCATACCCACTCTCTTTCTTAGCTGGTTGACATCATATCCCTTGTAGATATCCTTGCCGTCCAACAATATCTCCCCATCTATCCTACAAGACTCAACTAAGTCGTTCATGCGGTTTATGGACTTCAATAGGGTAGACTTGCCACAACCACTAGGCCCTATAAAGGCTGTTATCTTATTTTTTTCTATCTCCATATTGATATTTTTAAGAGCCTTAAAATCATCATAATACAGGTCTAGGTTTTTTATACTTAATATTCCCATCTATTGTTTTCCTCTTTCTTTAATTCTTTACCAACCTTCTAGCAACAACACTAGAAAGCGTATTTATTCCAACAGTCATAACTAGTATTACGACTGCTGTTGCATAGGCCTGGTTCATATATAGGCCTTCACTTGCCAAAGTATACATATGAACTGCCAAAGTCCTACCTGAACCCATTATAGAGCTCGGCACATTGGCTGCAGTACCAGCTGTATACATAAGAGCTGCTGTCTCTCCAACTATCCTTCCTACTGCCAAGATTATTCCCGCCAGTATTCCAGGCACTGCTGAAGGAAGGACTATCTTAAATACAGTCCTTAGCTTTCCTGCCCCAAGTCCAAAACTACCCTCTCTAAAAGAATTTGGAACGGACTTTAGGGCCTCTTCTGTAGTCCTGATTATCAGTGGAAGGATCATTATAGCCAGGGTAAAAGCCCCTGCTATCATGGAAAATCCCCAGCCCAATGTATCTACAAAGAAGAGTAGTCCAAATAGACCATATACTATTGATGGTATACCTGACAGGGTCTCAGTAGTGAGTCTTATCAGTCCCAATAGCTTATTGCCCCTGCTTGCGTACTCAACTAGGAATATAGCAGCAAATATCCCAAGTGGAACTGCTATTACTAGCGAAATCAGGGTCATAATAAGCGTATTTATAAGGGCTGGCATCAATGATGCATTCTCAGACGTATGCTTAAATTCAAAAATAGAAGAATTTATATAGGGAAGACCATTTATAAGTATGTAGGCTATAATACCTATCAGTACTGCAAAAGTCATAACCGTAGCAAGCATTACTAGTAACATTACTACAAGGGACTTTGGATGAGCCTTATATTGTCTTAGCCTCTCTTTTATATTCGATTCTTTATTCATTGCTAGACCTCCTGTTTAGTAGGCTCACACTCGCATTTATAATCAGTATGAATACGAACAAGACTAGACCTGTCCCTATTAGCGCCCCCCTGTGTAAGTCGGTTGCATAGCCCATCTCTATAACGATATTTGCTGTAAGGGTCCTGACTCCCTTAAATATTCCAATCGGCATCCTGGCCTGGTTGCCAGCCACCATTATAACTGCCATAGTCTCACCTATTGCACGACCTATACCAAGGACTATACCTGCTATTAGGCCTGACTTAGCTGCTGGAATTATAATCTTAAAAATTGCTCTTTCATGGGTAGCTCCTAAGGCAAGAGCTCCCTCATAATAAGACTTGTTTACAGAACGTATAGCAGATTCTGTAACTCCTATTATAGTTGGTAGTATCATCGTACCCAGCAGGATAGAAGCTACAAATATACCACTTCCATTACCGCTATATGATATAAGTCCCATACCATTAAGTAGGTGGGAAAACTGCCTAGTCCAAGGTACCAATACCACTAGACCAAAGAATCCGTAGACTACTGAGGGTATACCTGCTAGTAGTTCACTTGCAGCCTTTAGGGGTCTATATATTTTCTCTGGACAGTACATAGCCATAAATACTGATGTAAGTATGCCTATTGGTACACCCACTAGGATGGCTCCAGCTGTTACGTAAATACTTCCGACTATCATTGGGAATATTCCGTACATGTCCATATTTGGTTTCCAGATTCTACCAGTTATGAATTTCATAAATCCAACCTGGCCTATAGCTGACAAACCATTATAGAAAAGAAATACACATATTAGTGCTACAGCCATTACTGATGTTAGGGCTGCAAGCATAAATACTATCTTCATAAATCTTTCATACCATTGACTTTCTTTCATTTATTTTGTTACCTCTTCCCAAGTCATCACCTGGCCTGTATATATCTTCTTGACCTGGTCCATAGTCAATTCACTTGTAGTATTTGCCTTATTTACTATGACTGCTATACCATCTATAGCTATTACCCTAGGCTCTAGTCCCTTTGACAATTCACTGTCTTTTAACTCCCTAGATGCCATACCTATATCATAGCTGCCATCTGCTGCAGAAGTCATGCCTGTAGTAGAATCTGTAGTCTGTAGTTCGATATCAGCGCTAGGATTTAGCTTCTTGTAAGACTCTATTAGCTTTTCCATGACTGGAGATACTGATGAAGAACCTCCTACTGTTATCTTTCCTGATGGCTTGGAAGATGTAAATTCTTTTGCAGAATCAAGGGGTATAAAGTGATTATCAGACACTACCTTCTGTCCCTCTTTACTCATTATGTAGTTTATAAAGTCTTCTGATATAGGATTTTTCTTGTCCTTTTTAGTTGCTATATTAAAGTTTCTAGCTATTTTATAAGTCTTGTCCTTTATATTTTTCTCATTTGCCTCAACCCCATCTATTTTTAGGGCCTTTACCTTGTCATTTAAAGAACCCAAAGACACATAACCTATGGAATATTCATTGCCTGCTACACTAGTCATCATTACTGAAGTACTATTAGTTATTTCAGCATCTTGAGTAGTCATATCTTCCTTTTTATCTCCATTTTTTTCTTCTATCTTGAACAATTCTACAAAGGCGCCTCTTGTACCTGAACCGTCTTCACGAGATATTATAGATATATCCTTGCTGCTATCCCAAGATGAACTAGCAGATTTCCCTGAACTACCACATCCTGTTGCCATTATTGATACCATACCTGTTAAAATTACTAGTGATCCGATTTTCTTTTTAAGTCTCATTCCTTAACCTCCTTCAATCATATTTAGAATAAACTTACCTTATATTTATAATTCCTACTTGATATTCGACTAGGCATTATAAGCCAGTCAACCTATCTCCTTTACTATTATATTATTATACAAATGTAAAGTATCTACTATGACTTTGTAAAATAAATGTAAAACACACAATATTTTTATGATTTAATCGAAATATACTAATTTACTGTAAAGTGTAAAATATGGTTAAATTTAAATGTTTAATCATTTTAAAATATTGATTATATGCCTATATATGTATATAATGGTAATTGAAAAGCGTATAAAAGGAGGTCTATCGAAATGAAAAAGAAAATTTCAGGAATAGCATTTCTGATAATTACTTTAATATCTTTCTTGCTAGTAAATATGAAAAATGAGTTGTTTACGAAAGACTACTACATTGGTATAGTTACGGTTCAGGGAGATAGTAAGCCGGAAATTACTTTTTTTAATAAATCACTTGCAAAAATTGGAAACTTACATCTAGATGCAAAAGATTTTTTAAGGATTTTCAACTATAATAAAATTGAACAAGATGATAAATCTTTTTATTTCGTCCAAGACTCTAGTATATTTTCCAATAACAATGATTTATTAAAAGTCAATAAAAATAATTTTAAACAGACAAAAATAAAAATTAATAATTATCCCAGCTATTTTCACGTTGGAAAAAATAATATTTACTCAGTGGAAATACTCTTAGGAAAATCCAACCTTGGTATTTATAACAAGGAAAAAAATACAGCAACTAGCAACGAAAAAATAAATACCACTCTATCTCCTTCAATTTTTGAGTATAAATCTGATTTATATTACTACAAAAATGATACAAATAAAGTTACTTTATACAATCATATGAAAAAGAAAGATGAGCTATCCATAGAAGGTATAAATGAAGTTCTATGTACAAATTTGAGTAATGATACTGCATACATACTTGGAAAATATACCGAAGATGATGAAAAAGGACAAATTCGTGAATATATCATAACCAAATATAATCTCAAAACAAAGGAAAAATCTAATATTGTAATACCTAATAAAGACTATAGATATGTGTTTGCAGATTTAATATTAGTAAATGATAAAATTATATTATTTGAAGATATTAATCTAGTTGCATTTAAAAATAAAAAAGATGTCATGTATATAGACATGAATAAAGAAGAAGTTAATAGTATTTCACTTGACTATTACCCTCAATCTATTGGACTTGACAAAGTGAATAATATAATATTTATTTCTAAAAATAGTATTTCAATATACGACAAGGACTTTAAATTAATAAAACATAAAAAAATCAACATCATCAAAGAAGAAGACTACGAAAGAAAATTTAATTCACATGTATTTATAGGCGGAATCAATGAAAAAAATTAAGTTATTAATTCTTATATGAATTTAACAATTTACCTACCGAAACACAATGTATTTTAAAAAATATGAGTAAATTAGAAAAAATAGGTATTATTTTAATGAAAAAGGAAATTAATGAGCCTAAGATAAGACCTAGATCAGCTGGAAATCCGTCAGATTTTAGCAGATTAACTAAAGGAGATATACTTATTACCAATGATAACAAAAGTTATCATTGTCTAAGACACGGACATGCTGCTATGTTGGTAGATGGATCTACGGTTGTAGAAGCTGTAAGATCGGGAGTAAGAAAATATAAATATGATTGGTTATCTAGATATAATACTTGTTATGCCTCAAGAGTATATGGAGGAGAAAACAAATTTGAAAACACAAACAAAACATGGGCACAGGTCGCTACGGATTGGGCGTGTGGTAAAGTAGGAACCCCTTACAAAATAACCGCAGATAAAGATACCACAAAAACTTTTTATTGCTCACAGCTAGTATATCGTTCATATTTATCTGCCTCGAAAAGAAAGATAGACCTAAGTATGGACTCTATATATGTATTGCCCATGTCATTATATTTTAACCCAAACACTTATAGCGTCGCTATGTATGAAAAGTAGATAGTCGATAAGTCATATAGTTTTTATTAACTTAGAGGAGCTAAAATTGCAATATCAATAGTCACCGTTATAATGTCACTAATGACAGTGACACACTTCATCTTGAATACGTTTTGCTAGTGATATTGAAAACATTATTTAACAAACTTGCAAAATACATAAGCAAAATTTAAGTTTTTGTGGTAAAATAGTGTTACGGTTGAAGAACTTATGGTCATTAGTCGTAATAACAATGAATACAAGTTCATCCACATTCAACCTAAGAAGATAGGTCTTGATTCAATCTGCATGGTGTCAATTTGCTCCTTGCAAATTTGAGTCGGAGGTTACAATTGTAGTTTGTATCAATTATTAAAAAGTATTTGAAATGTTAACACAAGCATTGTCATGCATTTATGTGTTGATAAGACATTTGTATGCTTAGCGCCAGACTGATATTTCAGTTAACGAGGACGAAGAAATCGAGATATTCGGCGGATACTTCGCGGTGGCCTACCATCGAAAGGTATACCTTAAAAGCAGGAGTGATCCTGTAACAAAGGGTCTACTAGTAGGGGCCTGTTTCTTATTTATATTTTAGGAGGAACAGAAAATGTGTGGAATAGTAGGATATTTAGGTAAGAAAAATGCGGCAGACGTCATAGTCGATGGTCTGTCTAAGCTTGAATACAGGGGTTATGATTCAGCAGGGGTTGCTGTAAACACTGGTAATGAGCTTGAAATAAGAAAGTTCCAGGGAAGGCTATCAGTCCTTGCAGATAGTCTAAAGGAAAACAACATCATAGGAAGTGCAGGTATAGGACATACTAGATGGGCAACTCATGGTGAGCCTTCAGATGTAAACTCCCACCCTCATTTTAACAAGGACAAGACCCTAGCAGTAGTTCACAATGGTATAATAGAAAACTACCTAGAACTAAGATCTCAATTAGAAGCTGAGGGTGTTGTATTTGTATCTAAGACAGATACAGAGGTAATAGCCCACCTATTAGACAAGTACTATGATGGCAACCTTTTAGATGCCGTATACAAGACTATAGGAGACCTAAGAGGTGCCTATGCCCTAGGTGTTGTATCAGCAGACCACAACAATGAATTAGTGGCTGTTAGAAAGGATAGCCCACTTATAGCAGGCGTTGGTGAAGATGAAGCCTTTATAGCATCAGATATACCAGCCCTATTAAAATACACAAGAGACGTCTACTACCTAGACAATGGCGAAGTTGTCCATATACTAGATGGTGACATTAAGATATATGATGAAGAAAGAAACTTAGTTGATAAAACTCTTAACCATATAGATTGGGATACAAAGGCTGCTGAAAAGGGTGGATATTCTTGCTTTATGGAAAAGGAAATCTTTGAACAGCCAGAAGGTATCAAGTTGACTCTTGAAAGAAGACTAAATGAAGATGGCAATATAGTCCTAGATGACATCAAGTTGGACAGGGAATACCTTGAGTCAGTAAAGAATATTTATATAGTTGCTTGTGGTACAGCCTACCATGCAGGTGTACTAGGAAAGACAGCAATGCAGAAATTCATGGGAATTCCTGTTACAACAGATATAGCATCAGAATTTAGATACAATGATAACTTCGTTGACGAACACTCACTAGTTATCCTTGTCAGCCAGTCAGGTGAAACAGCAGATACCCTAGCAGTTCTAAGAGACTCAAAGAAAAAGGGGGCCAGGATCCTTGCAGTTACAAATGTTGTAGGTTCATCAATAGCAAGAGAGGCAGATGACGTATTCTACACATGGGCTGGACCAGAGATAGCAGTTGCATCTACTAAGGCCTACACTACTCAGATAGTAGCCCTATATATGATGGCTCTTAACTTCGCTCTTGAAATGGGCAAGATAGATAAGGACTTCTACCATGAAACTATAGAAAAAATGAAGGGCATACCTGCTAAGATCCAGGAAGTATTGGACAATGCCAAGCTGATAGAAACAGTAGCCAAGGGAATGATTGAAAAAGAACATGCCTTCTTCCTAGGAAGGGGTATCGACTACTCACTAGCTATGGAAGGTTCCCTAAAGCTTAAGGAAATATCTTATATACACGCAGAAGCATTCGCAGCAGGAGAATTAAAGCACGGTACTATAGCCCTTATTGAAGATGGTACACCTGTTATAACTATAGCTACTCAGCAAAATATGTTCGATAAGATGGTATCCAACATGGAAGAAGTAAGAGCTAGAGGTGCTTATGTGGTAGCAATCGCTCAGAGCCACAACAAGGAAGTTGAAAAGGTATCTAATGAAGTAATTTATATACCAGACTCAGACGACCTACTATCACCTATAATAGCTGTTGTTCCAATGCAGTTACTTGCACTTAACGTATCTACTCTTAGAGGATTAGATGTTGACAAGCCAAGAAACCTTGCTAAATCAGTTACAGTTGAATAGATTATAATTTTGAGTGAAGACTTTGTCTTCACTCTTTTTTTGCTTGACAACTTTAGCACCAATTCCTGTAAATGCACAGGAAGGTATGGTAAGCTATAAAAACGAAATAGCTCAACAGAAAATCGCCTTAGTACATATGGTAAAAGAAAAAAGGCGTATGAATTATCTATCATACGCCTTTTAACATTGCCTTAACATTAAAGTAAACTTTGGGATGTTTTAATGTTATTTTGTATTTTTTGTTCTTGTGTGCTTTACTTAGGTTGATACTTTTCTGGTACCGCCACTAGATACTCTTCCTCTGATGTCCTTATCCTCTCAGGATCCTTAAAGAAGTCCTGTACTAGGTTAACGACTACCTTTGACATCAATACCAAGGCAATCAAGTTTGGCAGTGCCATAAGACCGTTTAGTGTATCTGATATAGCCCATATAGTCTGTAGTCCGCCGATTGATCCAACCAATACTAGTGGTATATATAAAATCCTGTACGCCATGACTGCTTTTTTGCCAAGTAAGTACTCTGTACACTTTTCACCATAGTATGACCAACCCAATATTGTAGTAAAGGCAAATAGGGTAAGCCCAACTGATACTATATATTGTCCACCTGTAAATCCCTGCTGGAAGGCAGCTGTAGTAAGGGCTGCTCCCTGTAGCCCAGAGTTCCATACTCCAGATACCAATACCACTAGGGCTGTCATTGAACAGATAACTATAGTATCCATAAATACTTCAAATACTCCCCACATACCCTGTCTAACTGGATGGTCCGTAGTTGCTGCTGCATGAGCTATCGGTGCACTACCAAGACCAGCTTCATTTGTAAATACTCCTCTTGCTATACCGTTTCTCATGGCCATCTTAAGAGTTGATCCTGCAAATCCACCCACTGCTGAATGACCTGTAAATGCTGAACCGAATATCAAGCCAAATGCGTGTGGTACCTGGTTTATGTTTATAAATATAATTGCAAGAGCTCCAACTATATAAAGTAGGGCCATAAGTGGAACTAGCTTCTCTGCTACGGCACCAATTCTCTTTATACCCCCAAGTATTACTACACCAGCAAGCACCATTAGAACTACACCGACTATAGTCTTGTTGGCTCCAAATGAAACATTAAGAGCCTCTGCTATAGAGTTTGATTGAGTCATACACCCTATACCAAATGATGCACAGGCTCCAAATAGTGCAAATATCTTGGCAAGTCCCTTGTGACCTAGACCTCTTTGAATATAGTACATAGGTCCACCTGAAAAAGATCCATCATCATTCTTGACCCTATATGTAACTGCTAGGGCTACTTCAGAAAATTTTGTTGTCATTCCAAGTATAGCTGATAGCCACATCCAAAATACTGCACCAGGTCCACCTACTGCTATTGCAAGTGATACACCTGCTATATTACCTGTACCTACAGTTGCTGCTAGGGCTGTTGAAACCGCCTGAAATGCCGATACCTCTCCGTCTCCACCTGCATCCTTTTTGAACATCTTGAACAAGGTACTCTTTATAATATAGGCAAATTTTCTAATAATAGTAAACCTTGTAATGCTACTTAGCAGTAAGCCTGTTCCTAATAGTAGTATCAGCATAGGCCAGCCCCATACTACCTCTCCGATTGATTTGTTGATTTCTAAAATAAAGTCCATAACCTTTCCCCCCGAAAACCTTCCAATTAGTTTTTATTTTTTAAAGTTTGACTCAGATTATCTATATCTATATTTTATATTCTTAATTTGAATTTAGTTTGTATTTTATAAAATTAAGCCGAACTTTATTATATATCCTTTTGAGATACATTTGATAACCAGCTGAAAACCATATAGACACTTTCAGTACCGTATAGAAAAGCCTTTATCATTTTTTGCTTTCAAATCATCCTTGAATTATATATGAATTTAATGTGAAATTTTTCAGGAGCTCTCTTATTTTTTTAATTTTTAGCCCTATTTTTTTGATAATATTTTATTTATTAAAGTTATATAGGGTGTTAATTTTGTTTAATAAATATCATTTTGAGCATACTTCTTCATATTCACTTTAATAATATTATTTTAATTTATTTATCAACAGTCATATTTATTACTCTGTGGCAGAACATATCTACTAATCTTTTATCGTGGGATATAACTTATAAACCCTTTGAGGGTCTTCCAACTTCATCTGATCTAAAAGTTCAATTACATTTTCTTTTATCTGAGGCCTAGTCATATCAGTATGTATACTTAGACCTCTCCTATTTGATGTCCTACTGTACAACAAGGTTTGTAAGAGATGGACCTATTAGAGCTGCTATGGCTATAGCCACTATAAAAAATGGAAAACACATAAGGATATCTATTATCCTCATTATTAGCAGTCTACCATGCCACCTATATAACCTGCCAACAAGCCTAGGACAAGACCTCGATCATTGAAGACCTTGTATATCTTACAAATGCAGTCGCCTGTAAATGTGTCAACACCAAACTTGGAAGAACAAGGTGTCTTATCATGTCTCCCATATGTACAACCAAATACTAGGCTAAAAACCAAAGGCCCCATCATCAGTATCAAGGTATTTAAAAACCTCCTCGAAATAACTGCCATAACAGGCTCTGCATATCTTCATCTAAAGAAAGTATGTACCTTACAATATCATAAGGGCATGTAAACTCTTTGGAACGGATAAAACGATTGAATTTAGTAGAATTTAAATCCCACTCCTTTTTAAGTAAGAGTTTCCAGTATCGCTTTAAAATCTTATAGTCTCTTTGACTGGTAGTTTTTCTCTTAATTAACTCAACTCTTATTGAGTTTAAATTATTTTTAATAAGCTGCACGATATGGAATTTATCCACAACTATCTTTGCATTTTTGAATATGTTTTTTGCCGTATCAATATATGGCATGTACATATCTGTAGACACAATCTTAACCTTATCTCTGACCCAAAGAGGATAGGACTCAAAATACGAGATCAACTGATTCTTATACCTATGCTATATCCTTAATAGATCTAAATTTTAATAGATTTTCTACAACGGATTCTTTTACAAAATGTGAAATAAAGCAACTTTTTTTAGTGAGACTAGCCTTAGCAATAAAGCTAGAATTACAGTCTTTGCAAAAAAATCTTTGTTTTTTGATATAAAGTCTACATGGAAAACCATTTATCTTGTTAATTTGGACCTTAAATTTGTGACTATCATTTTTTATAATGCTATTGTTCTCATTAACACAACCGCGCTTTATACAAACCATGTCCTATGTGTGGCTCAATAGTTAAAAAGGGTGAAAATATATACATATGTAAATGTGGCTTTAGAGTTGCCAACAAAATATGTGGTGTAGATATAGGTGAGAGTAATATATTAAAACTTATGAATAATGAGGAAATAGATTTAATTGAGGGATTTAAAATAAATGATGGCTCTACATTTTCTGCTCACATATACATTAATAAAAATGCTTACGATCCCAAAAGTGGTAAAGAATTTGGAGCAGAGGATTTATCTGAGTTGTGTAAGACAAAAAAGCTAGGACCATATAATGATTTTGTGGGAGAAAAAGGGAGATTTTATGCATCCTCAGTATATAATACTACTAAAAAGAAAGTTATATTTAAGTTTAAGTAATAATCACATTATCAGACTATCTACTGATATCAAAAAATAAGCTTTAAAGAAT
Source organism: Peptostreptococcus anaerobius VPI 4330 = DSM 2949 (assembly GCF_000381525.1). GTDB lineage: Bacteria > Bacillota > Clostridia > Peptostreptococcales > Peptostreptococcaceae > Peptostreptococcus > Peptostreptococcus anaerobius. The sequence goes on along the minus strand of NZ_KB906627.1, from coordinate 784 downwards.
CTATGTTAATAGGTTCTTTTTTACAGAAAAGTTAAAAATATTAATATTAGCTATTGATATTTATTAAAATTTATGCTGTAATAAAGTTATAGAAAAAGATTGCAGTTAATCGTTCTGTATTTATGAAAAAGAAAGGAAAGTATATTATGAAATTGAAAAAACTAAAAAAATCACTATTCACTACACTATCTGTTATGATGGCTGTATCTGCCATTGGTGCAACTAATGTAAATGCAGATACTATTAATGTAGTAAAGATTGCAGGAAGAGATAGAGTTAAAACTTCTATTGAATCATCAAAGTATGTAAACTCTAATATCGTTGTTATAGCAAACGCTTATAACTTTGCAGATTCTCTAAGTGCGTTTAACTTAGCAAGTAAATTTCAAGCTAAACTTCTACTAGTAGACAATACTACAAGATTTGCAGATGACCTTAAGGCAATAAGTCCAAACAAGGTGTATATAGTAGGTGGAAAAAATGCACTAGGAGTACATGTAGAAACTGAAATAGATAAGATTACACACAACATACAAAGAGTACAGGGTAGAGATAGATATACTACTAACGCAGAAACACTAAGAATAGCTGGTTTCAAAAACGTAGGTGTAGCAGATGGTAGAAATTATCCAGATGCCCTATCAGCTTCAGGTTTGCTTAAAAAACATAACATGGGACTAATGTTAGTAAATGGATCACTTCCATATAAAACTGATAAAACAGTAAAATACACATTTGGTGGCAGAAATTCAGTCAACCAAAATGGTGGTGTAAGATTAGAGGG
>NZ_KB906626.1 GCF_000381525.1 Peptostreptococcus anaerobius VPI 4330 = DSM 2949 | reverse complement strand
GAACCTTCTCCACTACTATGGCTTCTGCTGACTTCTCACAGTTCGTTGTTACTAGGTTTTCCCTCTGTGAGACCTCACGGGATAAGTCGTCAGTCTTTCCTCGTCTACCTGCCTAATTTACTTACATAAGTTACGTTTGCCTTTTGGACTTCGTGACTTTGGGCCCACTCATCCTTTATGTAAGCCTTTATATTAGGTTTCTGTACGTCAGGCTACGATTTTGCTATTGCTTCTTCTCGCCATCACCTCACGGTGATAACCTTGCAAGTTGCTATGAGGTTCGTCGGCAACTACGCCCTACGTGGACTTTCACCACAGACTGACGGCATGCCCGTCATACCCACAAATAACGACAAAAAATAAATTCCTTGTCGTTATTTACATCCTTTTCTTTTATATCATTTCTATAAATAAATTATTCAATGGTTCCCAGTAATTCACACTATTTTCCATCATGTTAACTTCTTCTTTAATCCTATCTATTTGCTCTACTATATACTCATTAAGTTCATCAATTCTTTTTGCCTCACCCATTTCTGGCAAAGATGATTTTAATTCAAGTAAATGATCTACTATAGGAACCAGTGATTCTGGTAACATTTCTTCAACTAGTTCAATAAACATCATCGGTGGCTGTGTTTTCTTTTCTATTATCCAATTAGCAGCAAGTAATGGTCTTAGAACATAGAAATACTTTTTTATTCTTACGCTATCTTTCTTTAGATATTCCCTATAATTCGATGTAGCCATGTGTAAATAGTGGTAAATCAATTTTTTAGGATATAAATAATCAAGGCTTAGCTCTTTTAATCTCTCCGCTTTTTTAGTTTTTTTATAAATAACAGGTGAAGATAACCACTCAAACACTGTAGGATTTGATTTATATAATAATTTTAAGGTCTTACTCAAGTCCCACCCATTAATGTCAAGTACCTCATCAAGCTGCCATTCTATTACATCTCTAGGTGGATTCAACTTTAGATAGTCTTCTTTTTTCCTAATATAAATAAATCTAACATCATAATCACTATCTACTGATTCAAAGCCCCAAGCCCTGCTACCTGATTCTACTGCAAGTATTACTTCTACATTCTCTTCTTGTTCTATCTCTTTTATTTTATTCTGTATTAAGTCTATCATATTATTATTTCCTCTACTATGTTATAAACACCTTTGATCTGATCCGTAAATATAGCTAATCGTATATAATTTATATTTTATTAAAACTCTTCCCCCAAAATATCTAAGTTGAAAAATGGCTTGTAATCATTCTCGTTGGCATTTTTGTACTTATAAAATTCCTTCAACTTCTTTATTATTTTCCTACGAGCCTTGACAACACGATTAATCCCATCATCAGCCCCTCTAACACAATGGATTTTGTTCTTGTTGTATTCTAAAAGTGCAGAGTTGTAATAATCATAAGCTCTTAGATACATATCTGGTTCACTTTCTGCCATTTTATAATATGCATTGCCTAGCCTATAAAATAAGTCACCTAAATAGTGCCTGTGTCTCGTACTAAACTCCTCTTTAGCCATCTTCTCAGCCTTAATATAAAACTCATTAGAAAGTGCAATGTCCTTATCTACATAATATCCGTGTCTATACATATCACCCAAATACATCGTTGCTTCTGGTGATGGAACAAGTATTGTATATGCTGCAAAACATTGGTAAGCTTTTCTGTAGTTCTTTTCAGTGCCCCTACCCAATAGATAACATTCGCCCAACTTTAATATAGCATATCCAATATTATCCTTGTCCGCCTTTTTAAAATACTTGAATGCTTTTTTGTAGTCTACATTTCCATATATTTCATCATAGTATAATCTAGCAATTTTATATGAATAACTCGTGTCGTGAGCCTGGTAGTAAAAATCTTTAAAGCATTTTTCCACAAATAGAAAAATCGCCATTGGCATCTTCTTTGTAGTGGTTGCTTCAAACAACTGGTCCGCTAATTCTATAGGAGCTATATTTATTTCTTCTATTTCTGTGTCCATAGCATTATTTATTATTTTTTCGTATTCAACATAGTAGTCAAACTTGTAGAGTCTGTTTCTGATTACCCTATAAGCTATTTCTCTATCCATAAAGGGATAGTCTAAATCTTTGTCTTGTCCGAAATCATAATCGAATAATTTTTTCATAGCGACCTCCTCCCGTCAACTATTTCATTATGTTTTATACAATTTTCTCTAATCTCTTTTATTGCTTTAGGAATTGCCTTTGAGTCCTGCCAATCTCTACAACTATCTAAATGGGATCTTGGGATTTTAAATGCAAGTCCAGTCCAGTTTGCTAGCGTGCATTTTATCCTTGATATAGCATTTTGCGATATCAAAGACTTATATTCATCATCTGTTAACTGAAACATAAACTGAGATGGAAACCTATTTAGATTTCTTTTTACTTGTTCATTCAAACGCCCTGTCGTAACCTTATATAATTCTGCAAGATCACTATCTAGCATAACATGCTTTCCTCTAACAGAATAAATCATATTTTGAATATCTCTATTTTGAACAACGACAATGTTTTTACCTTCTGCCATAGATATCTCCATTTTTATCCTAAACCTGCTAGGTTAATTTTTATCTATTTTGAGGTTACAATTTGTCACCTCAAGTTTGTTATTCGTCATTAGACTCTCTAATAATCGAAACCATCTCTCCAAAATCTGCATCAAGTTTTGTTCCTATACGATACAAAACATCCATACTTACAAACTCTCAAGAGTGGCAAGAAAAAATAGAGAGCATGCCAGATACTTAAGGAACAGATCTACAGGAAGAAATTTCATCAAAAAGCATGCTACTCTAGATGACATTGAAGAGCTAGAAAGCTTGATAGAAATAAGAAAAAAAGAATTAGAAAATTTGTAAATAATATTCACATATTGTACTATCGATAGTCTAATATAATTAAAGAAAGAGATAGGGTAACCCACGCCCAAGTGTACCCCCTATCTCAAGATTAAAGAAATATATTTTCCTATAAGCTTATTTGCTCTTCCATATTGTTTCTTATTCTTTTAAAAGTTTCCAAATGAATTTCGTGAGCAAAATTTTCTATTAAAATTTCATAGCTATCATCAAAAAATTTTTTTATGCTTTTTTTAGCACCTATATCTGCCATTGTGTATATGATATAAATTCCTTGTAAAATCGCTTTTGTAACCAAGGGATCACCTGCTGAATAAGAAATTATCTGGCTGAAACCAAGATATAGTTCATCCTCCACAGAATAACTTTGATAAATTATTTTTACATCTTCATCCTCTTTCAGGATTATAAAATGATTGTCTGTAGATAATAGTTTCCCAAGTAATGATGACATTTTATTTATACACATTATTGCAGTATTTGGATCATTTATGCCAGGGCTTAGGGCCATATTCGCAATTTCAGTTAAGCTTACAATTCCACGGTGATAATCTTCTTCTCTATTATTGTAAGCATTTATTAAAAACAATGGACTTAATTTTTCTTTTAATTCGTTTTTATCATTATCATCTAACTCACATTGAAATATATTTAATTCTCCTATGCTTTCTCCTTTGATCGTGTACTCACCAATCCTCTTGTTTATAGTAAGTTCTGCTTTTATGCCATTAAGCTCTTTAAAGATCTCATCTGCTTTTATTTCAAATAAATAACCAGAATTCTCAGCTACAATTGATAACTTTGTAGATTCGTCGCCTTTTTCATAATGCTCAGCTTTTTCTCTTTGTTCTACCTCTTTATCAATAAGTTTTTCGCAGTCACTAAATATATATTCAATAATATTTGATATTTTTATATTATCAAGAACCCGTCTTGAGAAAGCTATAAAACTAAGCATTGCAATTATGGCATAGGCTATTCCAAAACTTCCAGCTACAACGTGTTGGTCTGGGCCAAAGTCTTGCAATAGTAGGATACTAATTACTGAATAGAAAAAACCACTTACAAATATACCATATAAACCAAGGACTCCTGTCCTATCTATGAAACTCTGAAGCAATCTAGGTGATATGCTACTGCTATATTTATTAAGTACAGTGACAATAGTTGTAAAACAAAAAATACTTATAGTCAAAAATATTCCAGATATATTAGAAAGGAAATTTACCGACACTTCAACCGATAGCAATAGTTGTTTGGGAATATAAGATTTAATTGCAATATATTGATGATCAAAAATCCAAGTAACTAAAAGAAGCGATACTGTTAAAATTATAAATCTTGACATCCTTAAAAAATTTTTATTATTAAAAAACCACAATTTGATTTTGAACAACATACATCAATCCTCCTGTTTTAATATTGTGATTATAAAACTATATTATCATATTATTGAATTTTGTCCAATATGAAATGGTGTATTCATCTTGAAGCTGTCGACAAGCTAAGTGCCTTAAAATAAAACAACTCCTTTTTAACTCCCTTGATATAATTTTAAAAGGTGTACCCCTTGCGATACAAGAGGTACACCGATTTATTATACTACTCCCATTCGATAGTTCCAGGAGGCTTACTAGTGATGTCATAAACAACCCTGTTAACTCCTTCAACTTCATTGATTATCCTGTTACTTATTCTCTCAAGCACTTCATAAGGTATCTTGTACCAGTCTGAAGTCATACCGTCGCTTGATGCAACAGCTCTGATACCTACTAGATAAGCATATGTTCTCTCATCGCCCATTACGCCAACTGTCTTAACGTCTGGTAGTGTAGCGAATGCCTGCCATATTTCCTTGTATAGGTCGGACTTTCTTAGCTCGTCCATGTATACAGCGTCTGCTTCTCTAAGGATATCGCACTTTTCCTTTGTTACTTCACCGATTACCCTGATACCTAGTCCTGGTCCTGGGAATGGGTGTCTAAATATTAGGTTCTCTTCTATACCAAGTTCAAGACCGATCTTTCTTACTTCGTCCTTGAATAGCTCTCTTAATGGTTCTATTATTTCCTGGAAGTCTACATCTTCAGGTAGTCCTCCAACGTTGTGGTGAGACTTGATAGTTGCTGAATCACCTAGTCCACTCTCTATAACGTCTGGATAGATTGTTCCCTGTACTAAAAAGTCCATCTTTCCTAGCTTGTGAGATTCTTCTTCAAATACTCTGATGAATTCTTCACCGATTATTTTTCTCTTTGCTTCTGGTTCAGTAACACCAGCAAGCTTTCCTAAGAACCTATCTTCTGCATTTACTCTTACAAGGTTCATGCCGAATTTTTTTCTAAATATTCTCTCTACGTCGTCTCCCTCGTTCTTTCTTAGTAGACCGTGGTCAACGAATACGCATGTAAGGTTCTTGCCTATTGCCTTGTGCATTAGGGCAGCAGCTACTGATGAGTCTACTCCTCCTGATAGGGCACAAAGGGCCTTCTTGTCTCCAACCATTGCCTTTATTTCTGCTACCTTATCATCTATAAATGAGCTAGTAGTCCAGTCTCCTGATACTTCACACACATTGTATAAGAAGTTCTTTAGGATCTTGTCTCCATCTAGTGAATGTTCAACTTCTGGATGGAACTGTACTCCGTATAGCTTCTTGGCAACGTTCTGCATAGCTGCTACTGGGCAGTTCTTTGTAGTTGCAACTACTTCAAAACCTTCTGGAGCCTGAGATATATAGTCTGTATGACTCATCCATACCTGATTTGTATCTACACCTTCAAATATTGTTGACTGACCGTAGTCTATGATAGTCTTACCATATTCTCTAGTCATGTTGTCACCCTTTTCAACTTTTCCGCCTAATAGGTGAGCCATCAGCTGGTCTCCGTAGCATATACCTAGGATTGGCACTCCAAGTTCAAATATTTCCTCTGAGATCTTTGGAGAATCTTCAAGGTAGGCACTGTTTGGCCCTCCTGTGAATATTATACCCTTAGGATTCTTTTCCTTTATCTTTTCAATCCCACATGTATATGGAAGTATTTCACAGTATACATTATTTTCTCTGACTCTTCTAGCTATCAGCTGGTTGTACTGGCCACCAAAGTCTATTACAAGAACTATTTCGTGTTTCATATTGTCTCCCTTCTTATCTTAGCGAGTTCGAATCTGGCTTGTGGCATACTTTTGTATAGTAATCTTCCCTTTCAAGCTTACGAACTATTTTTTTCTCTTTTGATATTTTTTTCGTTGTTTTTATCTTACATAACAATTATTATACCATATTTTTAAGGTTTTTTTGCACAAACTTGTTAATGATTTACAAGTTTTACACGTATATTTATGAAAATTGACTGACCTTTCTTAACATCAATTTTTATACCTGAACATGCATTAATTATATATTCCATGATTTCCCTCCTTATATAAAATAATGCAACAGGATAGATCTAAGTCCATCTCCTGTTGCATAATACTTACTTATTTAGTTCCGAATAATCTGTCTCCAGCATCACCAAGACCTGGTACTATGTACTTGTGGTCGTCTAGCTTTTCATCTACTGCTGCAACGTATATGTCCACTTCTGGGTATGCAGCGTGTACTGCTTCTATACCTTCTGGAGCTGCTACAAGGTTTATCATTCTGATATTATTTGCTCCCTTTTCCTTTAGTAACTGGATTGCTGCTGTAGCTGATCCACCTGTTGCTAGCATTGGGTCTACTAGGAATATTTCTCTATCGCCTATATCTTCTGGTAACTTACAGTAATATTCTACAGGTTCGCAAGTAACTGGGTCTCTGTATAGTCCTATATGTCCAACCTTAGCTGCTGGTATTAGGTTTACAAATCCGTCTACCATACCGATTCCTGCTCTTAGGATTGGTACTATAGCTAGCTTCTTACCCTTAAGAACCTTAGCTGTTGTCTTCTGTACAGGAGTCTTAATTTCTATTTCACCTAGTGGTAGGTCCTTAGTCACTTCGTATCCCATCAACATTGTTATTTCTGTTAATAGCTCCCTAAAATCCTTTGATCCTGTTTCTTCCATTCTCATAAGTGTCAACTTGTGCTGGATTAATGGATGGTCTGTAATTATTACTTTGTTCATGTTATCCTCCTGAAATTTTATAAATATATTTATATTAACTATAGCTTACAGATGGTTCTTTTCTATATCCATCATCTTATCTATTCTTGTCTGGTGTCTTCCACCTTCAAATTCTGAATTTAGGTATGCATCTACTATATCTAGTCCTAGGCCTAATCCAGTAACCCTCTCGCCAAGTGCTATCATGTTGGCATTGTTATGGGCCTTTGTCATTCTAGCTGAGAATGTATCTCCTACTGTTGCACATCTAATACCTCTTACCTTGTTTGCAGCTATTCCTATTCCTATTCCTGTTCCACAAACCAATATTCCACATTCAGTCTCCTTGTTGGCTACTGATGTCGCTGCCTTTAGGGCATAATCTGGATAGTCCACTGATTCTGATGAGTTAACTCCAAAGTCAACTACTTCGTGTCCCAATTCTATAAGGTGTTTTTTGATGGCTTCTTTTAAATTTACTCCGCCATGATCACAAGCTAATGCTATTTTCATTTGCATACCTCCAAGTAATATTTATTTTATGATTCTATAGCCTGCAGACTTCTTGAGCCTGTTCATAATGGCTACTCCTACATTTTTTTCTTCAAAAGCAACTGAGTGAATGACGTCTACTCCCCTCTTATCTAGGTCTATTAGTCCATCAAATAGTCTCTTGGCTGCTATCTCTTCTGTTTGTCCAAGTGAGAATATTTCTATATCCACTCCATCAAACCTATCCATATCTACATCCATACACATAAGGCCTGTCTTCTTGCCCATATCGGCATTTTTGCCAACAAGTTCTTTAATCTTGTCTACAAATTCATCACCCTTTAGGTCCACTATATATACCTCTGCCCTAGGTGAGTAGTGGGTATATTTCATGCCTGGTGCCTTGGCCTTGATATTGTCATCCTTATTGAGGATTGACGGATCTAGTCTGGCATCCCCAAGTACTCCTGCTATCATCTCTAGGGTAACTGAGCCCGGTCTTAGGACTACTGGATAATCTCCTGACAGGTCTACTATTGTTGACTCAACCCCATATGTGCAAGGGTCTCCTGCCAAAATACCATCCACACGCCCTGTCATATCCCTTATGATATGGTCTGGTCTCGTAGGTGACGGTCTACCTGATATATTGGCTGACGGGGCTGCTATAGGCACTCCTGCTGACCTGATGAGCCTTCTTGCTATCTCATCAGATGGCATCCTTATGGCAACTGTGTCTAGGCCTCCGCTAGTCCTATCTGGTATTATAGGTTTTTTCTTGAATACTATAGTTAGGGGACCCGGCCAAAATTTATCGATCAATATCTTAGCCTTGTCATCCACATATTCAACTAGGTCATACACATCTTCTTTATCGCAAACGTGTACCAACAAGGGATTGTCACTAGGTCTTCCCTTGGCTTCATATATCTTTTGTGCTGCCTTTTCATCTAGGGCGTTGGCTCCTAGACCGTATACTGTTTCAGTGGGAAATATTACTGTCTTTCCCTCTGCTAGCATCTTGGCAAATTCTTCAATTATATCTTGGTCTATATCTTTGGGATCTATTCTCTTTATTCTTGTTTCTACCATGATGAGCCTCCCAATATCAGCTTATATACTAGACATTTTCTCTGCCTGGTCTACAGTAATCAATCCATCTATCATTTCGTCTATGTCACCATCTATAAATGAGTCTAGCTTGTATAATGTAAGGTTGATTCTGTGATCAGATACCCTACCCTGTGGGAAGTTGTATGTTCTGATTCTCTCTGACCTATCTCCTGTACCAACCTGGCTCTTTCTTTCAGCAGATATTTCCTTTTGCTGGTCTGCTAGGGCCCTGTCGTATAGTCTAGCCTTAAGTACCTTTAGGGCTTTTTCCTTGTTCTTTAGCTGGGACTTTTCATCCTGGCAAGACACTACTTCGCCTGTAGGTATATGTGTAAGTCTAACAGCTGAGTCTGTAGTATTGACACACTGGCCACCATTTCCTGATGCCCTGAATACGTCAAATCTTAGGTCTTCTGGGTTGATCTGTACTTCAACGTCATCTACCTCTGGAAGAACTGCAACAGTTGCTGTAGATGTATGTATTCTACCACCTGATTCTGTAGTAGGTATTCTCTGGACTCTATGAACTCCTGATTCATACTTTAGTCTTGAGTAAGCTCCCTTACCCTTTATAAGGAATGATACTTCCTTGTAGCCACCAACACCTGTTTCATTTGATGACATTAGAGAAGTCTTCCATCCTTTTCTTTCTGCATACCTAGAGTACATTCTAAATAGGTCTCCAGCAAATAGGGCAGCCTCGTCTCCACCTGCACCACCTCTTATTTCAACGATTACGTTCTTTTCATCGTTAGGGTCCTTTGGTACAAGAAGTAGCTTTAGCTCATCCTCTATCTCTGCTATCTGAGACTCTGCTTCGGATAGCTCCATCTTTGCTAGCTCTCTTAGGTCCTCGTCACTCTCTTCTTCTAGTATCTGCTTTGATTCTGCTATTGTTTCATTTACTTTTCTATATTCTCTGTACTTCATTACTATTGGTTCAAGCTCTGAATTTTCCTTCATCAGCTTCTGCCATGTTGGCTGGTCACTGATTATCTCAGGGTCTGCAACCTTCTCGCTCAGTTCCTTGTACTTGTCTTCAAGTACCATCAATTTATCAAGCATTTATATCCGCCTTTCTATAACTGAGATGGTTTCTTTCGACCATCTTTTCTCTATTTTCTACACAAATTATCAATTTAATATTATAACATAGTTGACTGCTTTTAACAATACAATGGCATAGCTATTGCCATTATTTTTCTTGTTGTTAATTCGCAAAGTAAATTCTAGTAAATCCTTGAAAGTATCATTTACACTTTTCATATCCATAAAAAATGGTGGGTAACTAGTAACTAGCCACCTCACCACTATTTTTGGTTTATATAGAATTTTTTTGTGCAAACTTTGCAATCTTCCAAGAACCGTCATCGATCTTGACAAGCCATACCTTCTCTACCTGATCAGTTTGCTTGTTCCTCTTGGTATCCTTATAGGTCTTATTGTAAAACTCACTATACATAGCAGTCTTATCATCTGTCCTAAAGTACTCTATATTGTATTTCACCTTAAATATACAAGTATCCTCTGGTGAAAATACATCTACCTTGTTATTCTTTCTAGGAAATTCAACAAGATCTTCCTTAACTTTGATCTTTTCTATAGACTTAATCTTCATGTCTTTCAGGTTTTTAAACATCTTTCCCGTAAGCCTAGCTTTCTTGCTATTCAACCTATCATATAGGATCCATGTCTTATACTTACTCGGCGGCATCAATACTTCGTCTACACTACCACCATCTCTAGTGCTCAATTTCTTGTAGTAGGCATCCAACACATTTTCAGGATATGTATCCTCAAGCTTTACACCCTCTGCCCTGTCCTTGCTATTAGCATAGATTGAACCAGCTACTATTAGGACTACAAAAAATAAAATCGCTATAAGGTGTCTTATCTTCATATTATACCTCTTTATTTGCTATTTTTTCCAAGATGCCCTCTCTGTAATCAAGACTGTGTTAGTTTCTGAATCCACTGTCAAGAAACCATTCCCAATCTCGCCCTCTCTAAATTGTCCACCTTGTTTTATTCTTAGCTTGCCTGACTTGACTCCAGCAACTATAGGTACATGCCCATTTAGGACAGCCCTATCTCCAACTGTAGTTCTGACAATCAGCATTTCTGCTTCTTCTTCAAAAAATATATTGTTAGGAGTGACTACTTTTAGCTTAAACATTAGTCGACACTTCCTTTCGCCTTTCTAACAGCATCTTCAATCGTACCTACGAATAAGAAGGCAGATTCTGGAAGATCGTCGTGCTTTCCTTCAAGGATTTCCTTGAAACCTCTGATTGATTCTTTAACTGGCACATACACACCTGGTATACCTGTAAACTGTTCACCAACTGTAAATGGCTGTGATAGGAATCTCTGTATCTTTCTAGCACGAGCAACTGTTACCTTATCTTCTTCAGATAGTTCATCCATACCAAGGATTGCTATGATATCCTGTAGTTCCTTGTATCTCTGTAGGATTGACTGAACACCTCTGGCTACTTCATAGTGTTCCTGACCAACTATATTAGGGTCAAGGACTCTAGATGTAGATTCTAGTGGGTCAACCGCTGGATAGATACCTAGAGACGATATCTGTCTTGATAGAACTGTCTTGGCATCAAGATGCGAGAATGTAGTAGCAGGCGCTGGGTCAGTAAGGTCATCGGCTGGCACATATACTGCCTGTACTGATGTGATTGACCCCTTCTTAGTTGATGTGATTCTCTCCTGTAGGGCACCCATCTCTGTTGCTAGTGTTGGCTGGTAACCAACTGCTGATGGCATACGTCCTAGTAGGGCAGACACCTCTGAACCCGCCTGTGTAAATCTGAATATATTGTCTATGAACAGTAGCACGTCCTGACCAGCCTGGTCTCTGAAGTACTCTGCCATTGTAAGTCCTGTTAGGGCAACTCTCATTCTTGCTCCTGGTGGCTCATTCATCTGTCCAAATACCATGGCTGTTTTCTTGATAACTCCTGACTCAGTCATTTCACCATATAGGTCGTTACCTTCTCTAGTTCTCTCTCCAACTCCTGAGAATACTGAGATACCACCATGCTGCTTGGCGATGTTGTTGATTAACTCCTGGATTAGGACTGTCTTACCAACTCCGGCACCACCGAATAGACCGATCTTACCACCCTTTAGGTAAGGGGCAAGTAGGTCAACGACCTTGATACCTGTCTCTAGGATCTCAGCCTTTGTCTCTAGTTCATCGTATTTTGGTGCTGGCTTGTGGATTGGAGATACTTCTACATCTGTTGGAGCATCTTTCTGGTCGATAGCCTCACCCAATACGTTAAATACTCTTCCTAGTGTTCCAGTTCCTACTGGTACTGATATAGGAGCTCCTGTGTCTATGACATCCATACCCCTCACTAGTCCATCTGTAGCACTCATGGCTATACACCTTACTGTGTCATTTCCTACGTGCTGGGCTACTTCAGCTACTATAGTCTTGCCATTTAATTCTATTTTCAATGCATTTAGTAGATTTGGTAGGTTTTTTGAATCTTCAAATCTAACGTCCAGTACGGCACCTAGTACCTGTACTATCTTTCCTACATTTGCCATTTTATCCTCCTTACTTTAGGGCTTCAACACCGGCACTGATCTCAGTTATTTCCTGAGTGATAGCGCCCTGTCTAACCCTATTGTAGCTAAGTTCTAGTTTTTGGATCATGTCATTTGCATTGTCTGTAGCAGATTCCATAGCTGTTCTTCTCGCTCCCTGTTCTGATGCATATGACTCTACTATACCACCGTTGATAGTTCCTGATACATATGTAGGTATCAAAAATTCTAGCACTGCCTGTGGTGATGGTAGATATTTTACCCTAGACCTTGAATTTTTAGATCTTTCCTTGATCCTATTGGCCAATTCTTGAGCCTCTTCTTGTTCTTTACGTCTTTGTTCTTGTCTTTCCTTTAGGATTTCTTCACTGATATATATGTTAGGGTCTTGTTCTTCCTGCTCTTCCCTATATCTTTCACCACCGTACTGTAACGGCTCGTCAAACACTAGAGGTAACAACTTTATAGTCTTGGCCTCCTGTGTAAGTGCAGATATAAACTGAGTGTAAGTAAGCAAGACTTCACTGATTTCACCGTCGATAAATCTCTTCATCACTTCATCAGCTATCCTCTTTACGTCTTCATATGAATACTCTTCCACTAGGTCTATCTTATCTATTATTTCTATATTTCTCTTTGCAAAATAGTCACAAGCCTTCTTGCCTATAGGTATCACACAGTCTTCTACTCTTCCCATGTACTTTTCAGCCTCTTTAAAGGCATTTGAGTTGTATCCACCTGCTAGACCCCTATCACCAGCAATGACTATATGACATCTTTTCTTCAATTCTTTTGACACTAAAAACTCACTTCTTACACCCTTTGTATTAATAGATATATCTACTATAGTTTCATAAAGGGTATTGAAGTACTCACTACTGTCCTCTGCAGCCTTCTTAGCCTTTCTCAGCTTAGAAGATGCCACTAGGTGCATGGCATTTGTTATCTGCTTAGTAGAGTTTACACTAGCTATACGAGTCTTTATTGCCTTCATACCAGCTCCTGCCATCTACATACCTCCCTTTTCTGGATTATGCCTAGGCTCTAAACTTAAGCTTATATTCTTCAATTATTCTCTTTAGCTCTTCGTTGAAGTCTTCTGCCTTTAAGATCTTTTCAAGAATTTCTGGGTGTGTAGCATCTATAAAGCTGTACAGACCTTCTTCAAATTCTGCTATTTCATCTAATTCTATGTCAGCAAGTAAGTTGTTGATTACAGCATAGATAATAACAACCTGGTGTTCTACTGTTACTGGCTTGTGTTCTCCCTGCTTTAGGACCTCAACAATTCTCTGACCCTGAGCAAGTCTTCTCTTTGTATCCTCGTCTAGGTCTGAACCGAACTGAGCAAAGGCAGCAAGTTCTCTATACTGTGAGTAAGCAAGCTTTAAAGTACCTGCTATCTTCTTCATTGACTTGATCTGGGCTGAACCACCAACTCTTGATACTGATATACCAGGGTCAACCGCTGGTCTTATACCTGAGTAGAATAGCTCTGGCTGTAGGTATATCTGACCGTCAGTGATTGATATAACATTTGTTGGTATATATGCAGCAACGTCACCTGCCTGAGTCTCTATAACTGGTAGGGCTGTCATTGATCCACCACCTAGTTCATCAGATAGCTTGGCTGCTCTTTCTAGTAGTCTTGAATGTAGGTAGAATACGTCACCTGGGTAGGCTTCACGGCCTGGTGGTCTCCTAAGTAGTAGAGACATCTCTCTGTAGGCAACTGCCTGCTTAGAAAGGTCATCATATACTATTAGGACGTGCTTACCATTGTACATAAATTCTTCACCTATTGCAGCACCTGCATATGGAGCAAGATACTGTAGTGGTGCTGATTCTGATGCTGTAGCTGATACTACTATTGTGTAGTCCATAGCACCATGCTCTTCAAGAGTAGAAACTAGCTGGGCAACTGTAGACCTCTTCTGACCTATGGCAACATAGATACAGATTACATCCTTGTCCTTCTGGTTGATGATAGTATCTACAAGTATAGATGTCTTACCTGTCTGTCTATCACCGATTACTAGCTCTCTCTGTCCTCTACCGATTGGTATCATTGAGTCTATAGACTTGATACCTGTCTGTAAAGGTTCAAATACTGATTTTCTATCCATTATTCCAGGAGCTGGAGCCTCTACTGGTCTTGTCTTATCAGCAGCTATTTCTCCCTTGCCGTCTATAGCCTGTCCAAGAGCATTGACTACACGGCCTATCATAGCATCTCCAACAGGTACTTCTACTATTCTACCTGTCCTCTTTACTATGTCTCCCTCTTTTATATCTGTGTCATCACCAAGTATTACGGCTCCGACAACCTCTTCTTCTAAGTTCAATGCCATACCGAATATGTTTCCAGGAAATTCTAGTAGTTCACCTGACATGGCATTCTCTAAACCATAAACACTAGCGATACCGTCTCCAACACTTAGGACAGATCCTGTATCAGTTAGTTTAATCTTATTTTCATAATTTTTTATCTGGTTTTTAATTATTGAACTTATTTCTTCTGGTTTTAAGTTCATGAATTCACCACCGTTTCTATGATATTAGGTTGGATAGACTATTTTTCAAGTCTCTTAGTCTAGACTTGACTGAACCATCTATCTCCTCATTACCTATTCTTACAAGTACACCACCAAGGATGTCCTCATCAATTATATTTTCTAATTTTACACTCTTATTATAAATAGCAGACAGCTTCTGCTCCAACTCTGAAATCTTCTCTGGCTCCAAGGCAACCACTGTAGTAACAGTACCCTCAGCTACATTGTTTTTTTCATTGAAAAGACCCTTATAGGCCATGACAACACCATCTAGTTCAGTAACTCTCTGGTTGTCTATTAAGACCTTTAAGAAGTTTACACTGTAATCTGAGACCTTGCCCTTGAAAAGTCCATCAACAAGATTTTTCTTTTCTTCAGGCTTTACAAAAGGAGACCTCAATACGTCATACAAGTTATCATTTTCTTTTATAACCTTGTTTAGGTCTGCAATTTCAGAGTACATATCAGATACAATATTCTGCTCGTCTGCTAAATCGAATAAGGCCTCGGCATATCTCTTTGCAACCTGATTTATCATTATCTGACATCTCCTACTTCTTTAATAAATTCGTCTATTAATTCCTTATGCTTGTCGGTATCTATATCCTTTTCTATAACCTTAGATGCTGCCAAAATAGCAATCTCAGATATATCACCCTTGACATCTTCGTATGCCTGCTGTCTTTCTTTCTCTATGTCAAGACTAGCCTTTTGCTTGATAGCTGATGCTTCATTTCTAGCTTCAAGTATTATCTTTTCAGCTCTCTCATCAGCCCTCTTCTTAGACTTTTCAAGTATTTCTTGACCTTGATTCTTTATCTGATCAAGTTTTTCTTCGTATTCTTCTTTGAACTCTAGTCCTTCTTCAAGTGCCTTGTTACCATCATCAATCTTTTTCTTGATCTCCTGGTCCCTATCATCAATAACCTTTAATACAGGCTTGAATAGTAGACGCTTTAGAACAAAAAATAGGATGATAGTATTGGCTATCGTGAAGAAAAACTCATAGCTCAAACTTACTAACGGTTTGAACTGCATTTTTCACCCTCCTCTAATTTAATCTGGAAACTCTAGATTATATTAAAGCTTGATCCAAGGGTTTACAAATATTAATATGATAGCTATAACTAGACCATATATAGCAGAAGACTCTGTTACGGCCTGTCCAAGTATCATTGTTGATATGATGTCACTCTTTGCTTCTGGCTGGTTACCTACTGCTTCAGCTGCCTTAGCTGCTGCAACACCCTGACCAACTCCGGCACCTACACCTGTCAATACTGCTATACCAGCACCTATTGATGAACCTGCTATCGCTATACCTAATCCTAATCCTTCTAACATTTTTGTTTCCTCCTTATTTTTGAATATAACCACACGATTTAAATTTATTGTATGTGGCACAATTAACTCAGACCCTAATTTTTAGTCTGTTTACCTAATAATCTTTTAATTTCATCTTTAATCTTCAGTTGCACTACTTACAAATACCATAGTCAGCATTGAGAATATAAATGCCTGTAATAGACCAGCAAATATATCAAAATACATATGTAGTGGAACTGGTATTGCAAACTGGCCAATCGGTATTGACAAGTTTGGTATCAATCCTGAGACATAGCCCAATAACTGGTATAATAATAGCATGATAATTGAACCACCTAATATATTACCGAATGGACGGAATGCCAAGGATATGGGTCTTGCTAATTCTCCAATAACGTTTAGTGGCAACAACAATGGCGTTGGCTCTATAAACTCTTTGAAGTAAGAAGGCCCCTTAAATTTAACTCCCATAATATATATAAGAGCAACTGTCATCAAAGCCCAAGCTGCAGTCGTGTCTAGATCTGTAGTTGGTGACCTGAGTCCCAATAAGGTTACGATATCTGACAATGCAAAGAATAATAGTATAGTACCTATATATGAAACCATATTTGGCACCCTAGATATGAATCTTTCACCCATGACACCAGTAACGAAACTTCTAAGGTTTCCTACAGCCCATTCAAGAAAATGCTGTCTCTTGGTTTCTGGGACTGGCTTTAGGTTTCTAGTCAGAATCAACGACATAACGATCAAAAATAGCATAATCAGCCACTGAGTCACTATTGTCTCACTTATCTTAAAGTTACCAATATATATTATGTATTTGGCTTGATACATCGTATTTCTCCTTTCTCTAACCCCTCTTTCTTAGGATTAGTTGTTGCGCCTTGATCACCAGGCTAACACTTATCAGACCGAAAAAAGTAGTAAATACATTGACATATTGCGTTTTGGCCGCAAAAATAAGCACGGCTGCATACATCAAAAGCCTAGCACTATAACCAGCAGTAGCCGTAAGTGAAGCTTTTACCTTTTCCCTTTCAACTAGTCCAATAACATTTCTAGCAATCATAATTAGGGCTACAATCGAAGTCAAACTTCCCAAGAGTAAACCCCCTATTGTCGCAAGGGTCGCCTTCATTATGACTATTAGTACTAAAATACCCAATATATCATAAATTAAAATACCCTGCATTATCTTTTTTAGATCATTTGCTATCTGTTTGTCCAATAAGTTATTCACTCTCCTTTCTCATATAAGACTTCAAGGTTTTGTGAAGATTCATAAAGGCACTCAGTACCCCAATTACAATGAATATCAGGGTGAATATGGGCCTAGTTCCAATTTTTTTATCAATCCAAAGCCCCAACAAGCTACAGCCTAAAATACACACCACCATCGTGATGCCTATCTGGCTCAAAAGGGAAAATCCCTTAGCAAGCTCTGACCATTTATATCTTCCATCCATCTTCTTTACCCACCTTCTAACAAATCATATTCCTTTTAGCATAATTTAATCTTAACTAGTACTTAATTTTTTTTTAAGATTTTGGTCAAATGGTGTTTTGACTGCAATTTAAAATACTTACATAAATTTTAAAAATTTAATAGCTACTATTTTTTCTATTATCTAAGCCTTTGCCTACCATATTCCCAATAATTTTTGCATTATTAGTGATACGCATGTTATAGATACCCAACAAGTAAAACCTAAAACTATTGGTTTACCACCAGTCTTTATAAGTTTTATAATGTCTGTATTAAGTCCTATCGCTGTCATAGCCATGACTATAAAGAATTTACTAAGTGTCTTAAGTGGTAGGAAAAGTTCTTTTGACACACCCATTGACATACATATAGTAGTAACTATACTCGCTAGGACAAAATATATAATAAATCTAGGCAATGCCCTGCTCAAACTAAAGGAATTTTCCTTGCTGTTTTCCTTTTTAGCCCTATTTACAGCCAAGGCTAAAGTTATAGGTATAATAGCAAGTGTCCTCGTAAGCTTAACAGTGACAGCCTTATCAAGTGTCTGTGTTCCCAGGTGATTTATAGCATCCCAAGTTGATGCTGCTGCCGTAACAGATGACGTGTCGTTTACAGCTGTACCTGCAAATATCCCAAATGCATCTCCTGTAACATGGCTAAATCCAAGCGCTGTTCCAAGAGTTGGAAATACAACTGCTGCTATTACATTGAACAAGAAAATTACCGAAATAGCCTGGGCAACTTCTTCATCCACTGCATCTATTACCGGTGCTGTTGCAGCTATTGCTGAACCACCACATATTGATGAACCTACACCTATAAGTATAGATATCTTCTCTGGTATCTTCATAAACTTACACATTAGATAGGAAACAATCAAGGAAGTCGCTATCGTTGTAATAATAATAGGAAGTGACTGTTTACCTGTTTCCATTATGACACTTAAGTTTAGTCCAAAACCAAGAAGTATTACAGCATACTGGAGAACCTTCTTAGATACAAAGCCAATACCCTGTTTAAATGGCCCCTTTTCCTTGATAAATATGGTAATAACCATACCTAGGAGTATACCTATAACAGGTCCACCTATGACTGGGAACATATTTCCCAATATCCAGCTCGGTACTGATATTATTAGACTCAGCACTATACCCTTCCATGTTTTGTTTAGAAATTCCATAATATTACCCCCTTTGAATTATTTTCACTACACTAGTATATCAGATTTTCTATTATATGTCTTAAATATATGTTTAATTGATGGACTTGCAAGAGGTGCTGAAAAGAATGTAAGGTAGGCATATAGTTATTTTCTATAGTTCTACCTTAACAAGTTGCATTTTTATTAAATTATTTTTTTAATTCAGCTTTAAAATCCTAAATCTATGGCATTAAACTTGATTCAGATAATATTTTAAGCAAAATTACATCATACCTGGCATTCCACCTGGTAGTCCTGGCATATCATCGTTTCCTGGTAAGTCTGCAACAGCAGCCTCAGTTGTAAGGAATACTCCTGCTATTGATGCTGCATTCTGAAGGGCTGACCTAGATACCTTAGTTGGGTCTACTATACCAGCCTCTATCATATCTACATACTCCTCATTTAGGGCGTCAAATCCAACCTCAAAATCAGAGTTTATGACGTTCTGTATGATTACTGAACCTTCTAGTCCTGCATTGATAGCTATCTGTCTTAGAGGTTCTTCTAGGGCACGTCTTATAATCTTGGCTCCTAGCTTTTCTTCTCCATCAAGACTATCTACTAGCTTGTCTACTGCTGGTATTATGCTTACAAATGCTGTACCACCACCAGCTACTATACCTTCCTGTACAGCCGCCTTTGTAGCGTTTAGGGCATCCTCTATTCTAAGCTTTCTTTCCTTCATCTCTACTTCTGTAGTAGCTCCAACCTTGACAACTGCTACCCCACCTGACAACTTGGCAAGTCTTTCCATTAGTTTTTCCCTATCAAAGTCTGATGTAGTCTCTTCTATCTGTCTTCTTATCTGGCCAATCCTATTGTTGATTTCTAGTTTGCTACCTTCTCCTGCAACTATAGTAGTTGTCTCCTTGTTTACCTTTACTGTCTGAGCCCTACCTAGCATAGATAGGTCTATTTCCTTTAGGTCAAAGCCTAATTCTGTAGACACATACCTACCTCCAGTTAGGATTGCAAGGTCCTGTAGCATATCTTTTCTTCTATCTCCAAATGCTGGCGCCTTGACAGCAACAACATCGAATGTTCCTCTTAGCTTGTTTACTACCAATGTTGATAGGGCTTCTCCCTCTAGGTCTTCTGCTATTATAAGTAGCTTGCCACCTGCCTGAACCAACTCTTCAAGTAGTGGTAGGATTTCCTGGATATTTGTTATCTTCTTATCAGTTATAAGTATGTATGGGTTGTCTAGGACTGCCTCCATCTTTTCTACATCGCTTACCATGTAGGCAGATACAAATCCCCTATCAAACTGCATACCTTCTACTGCATCTAACTCTGTAACCATAGACTTAGATTCTTCTATAGTGATAACCCCGTCCTTACCAACTATATTCATGGCCTTGGCTATAAGCTTACCAACCTCTTCATCTCCAGCTGATATAGCACCAACCTGGGCTATCTTCTCTTCTGTGTTTATCTCCTTAGAGTTCTCCTTTAGTTCTCCAACTGCAACATCGACAGCCTTCTGGATACCCCTTCTAAGAAGGATTGGATTTGATCCAGCTGTAACATTCTTTAGTCCTTCTCTGATTATGGCCTGGGCAAGTACTGTAGCTGTTGTTGTACCGTCTCCTGCTACATCATTAGTCTTTGTTGCAACTTCCTTTACAAGCTGAGCTCCCATGTTCTCAAACTTGTCTTCAAGCTCTATTTCCTTGGCTATAGTCACACCGTCGTTTGTTATAAGTGGTGCACCGAACTTTTTGTCTAGTATTACATTTCTTCCCTTAGGTCCTAGTGTAACCTTTACAGTATCTGCTAGCTTGTTTACACCATTTTCTAGGCTAGCCCTAGCATCTTTTGAAAATTTTATCTCTTTAGCCATAATAACCTCCTTATATTATTTAGTCTACCAATACTCCAACTATCTCTTCCTGCTTTAGTACTATAAATTCTTCGCCCTCTATCTTGACGTCAGTACCAGCATACTTGTTGTAGATAACCCTGTCACCTACTTCAACTTCCATCTTTACTTCTTTTCCATCAACTATGCCAGAACCTACAGCTACAACTTCTGCAAACTGAGGAACTTCCTTGGCAGCTCCTGTAAGTATTATCCCGCTTGATGTTTTTTCTTCTGCTTCTACCTTCTTCAATACAAGTCTATCACCTAGTGGCTTTATTTTCATTTTACCTTACCTCCCTTTTTAGCACTCTTCTTGTTTAATTGCTAATAGTATATAACTCTTATCTTAATTTTTTCTAAACTAAAGTAGGGGTGAGAACAACCTCGCAACCGACTCTAACAGTCTGACCGCAACGTGTCTAGTTCTAAAATTCTCAAGATCCAACTCCTCAGAATCGTCCTGGTCATCATAGAACTGTTCTTTAATTATGTCTACAGTCTTGGGGTCGTATATAAAGGCATTGACCTCGAAATTGAGCATAAAGCTCCTCAAATCTATATTGGATGAGCCTATTGAGGCTATCTCATCATCTACTATGACCACCTTTGCGTGCAAGAATCCTTTTTCATATAGAAAGACCCTACCACCAGCCCTCAATACTTCTTCAAAATACGAATACGAAGCTATGTTGACTATATAGTGGTCGATTTTCTTAGGAAAAATAATCCTCACATCAACTCCTGATAGGGCTGCAGTCTTGATGGCCTTTAAAAGGCTTTCATCAGGTATAAAATACGGTGTCTCTATATACACACACTTTTTAGCCTGGGTTATGGCAGAGAAAAAAGCATAATGTATGTCCTCCCACTTACTATCCGGTCCTGTACCAACTATCTGCATCTGGGTATTACCCCTATAGTCTATCTTTGGTGTGTACTTGTCATCTGTCAATATCTCTCCAGTCGTAAGGTACCAGTCCATCAAGAATATCATCTGAAGCATATAGGTTGCTACACCGTCAATCCTCAGGTGTGAATCCCTCCAATAGCCAAACCTGTCTTCAAGACTCACGTACTCGTCCCCTATATTCAGGCCTCCTGTATAGCCTATTTGACCATCTATAACGGCTATCTTTCTATGGTTCCTGTAGTTGAGCTGGCCTCCTATTAGGGGTAGCTTGGTCGGCAAGAAGGCTGCACACGCTACACCAGCCTGCCTGAGCTCTCTTAGAAAGTCTCTGTGGACCTTAAACCTCCAACAAGCCAAATCATCATAAAGGACCCTGACCCTTACACCCTCACTGGCCTTTTTGATCAAGACATCCTTTATCTGCCTGCCTATCTTAGAATCTTTTATAATAAAATACTCTAGATGGATATGGTCCTTGGCCGACTTCATATCCTCTATTAAACTATAGAATTTTTCTCTACCATCCTTGTAGTAGATAACCTTGTTGTTGCTGGTAAATGGGAACTTGCCCAGATTCAAAAGGAGCCTTACAACCCTTTCCTTGTCTGGACTTGGTCCATCATTAAATAGCTCACCCCTGTCCAATCTCAGCTTTTGACTTGCAACTATATTTTTTGCAACCTCAAAACTCTTAAATATATGTCTCCTATCTATCCTTTTGTTTCTTTCTTGTGCCTTAAATATCTTGTGCTTTCTTATATTTCTTCCCGATATAACATAGAGTATTATTCCAAAACCCGGAAATAACACAAACATCATCATCCAAGATAGGGTCTTGGATGGATCCCTATTTTCTAGGAGTATATTCATAGCTATCAATATTCCTACCAAATAGGACAATCCTATAAGAACTAAAAAAATCCCGAGAGACATTTTACCACCTACTTACCTATTTCTAGCTCTCTTACATAATAGAATAAATACTGCTGGGCAAATCCAGCATCCTCACCAAATAAGTCTCTTCCATATGCCCTCATTTTTACAAGGCTCATATCCTCTGCCCCATAAAACTCCTGCATCACCCTCTTCACCCATACATCTACTGGGAAAGAATCGTACTTTCTCATACCAAATAGGGCTATGCAATCTGCAACCTTGGCACCAACACCCTTAAACTTCATCAATTCCTTGTGGCATATATCAGCCTCCATCTTGATAAAGTCTACCATATCAAGTCCTGATTCAAGCACAGCCTTTGTAGTCTCATATACATACTTGTCCCTAAAGCCAAGCTTTAAATTCCTAAGGTCTTCAACACTGGCCTTGGATAGCTGGGCTGGACTCGGAAAACTGTAGTAGATCTTGCCCTTGTATTGTCCTAGGCAGTCACCATAGTTCTCAGATATGTTGTTTATGGCCCTCTGTATCATAGGTATCCTGTTATTTGATGATATTATAAAGGATATAAGCATCTCCCAACCATCCTGCTGTAGGAGTCTGATTCCATGACCGAACTCAGTCGCCTTTAGGAGATTGTCATCATGTACCTTTAACTTGTCTATCATTTGACCGTAGTCTCTTCCTAGGTCGAAGTAGTCATACCATATGTTTTCAAAGTCATCTAGATTGGTATTAAGAAGAATTATATCCCCATCTCTTTTAGATACATTTAGGATTTTGCCCATAGCCACACCTGTATATGACCCGTCATCTTCCTTAATCCACCTAAAACACTGACCACAGTCGAATATATGACTAGGCTCAAAATTATTTTGGCCTATTATCTTTATTCCATTTTCTATTTCTTCAATCTCAATATTCTTGTATATCATACTCTTTCCTCATCACTTAAATTCTGGCATATTTTTAAAAGGCAGCCATACACCTGTACAACTGCCCAAAAACTATCCCTCTATTCTAGCCCTAAATTCTTCGCTATTTAAGACATCTTCTACCCTAGCGTTTACCTCTACAACCTTTAGTCCAGTCATGCTCATCACCTGATCTTCTATTGTAGCCTTTAGGTTAGTGTATATTTCCTTTGCATTTTTTCCGAATTCTAGTACCAGTCTTAGGTCAACTGCCACTTCCTTTTCTCCAACTTCTACGTTTATACCATCGGTAGCCTTCCCAATTCTTCCACCAAAGGCACCTCCGCCACTTCTTACAACAGCTACACCGTCAACTCCATCAAGAGCAGCTGCAACTATCTTTTCTATTACCTGTTCACCGAATGTTAGAACACTTCTGTGCTCTAGCTCCTCATTGTTAAAATCCTTCTGAATATCATTTGCCATAACAATTCTCCTTTCAAGTTACTAAAACAAGTTATTAAACCGAGTTTTAAAATCTAAATTTCAAATCTAGTTTTCAAATTTCTCCAATACTACTTGAACTTCCTGATCAAAAAATCCAAAACATTCCAAACTCTTGGATTGTCATCTAGTAATTGACCTATTATATTTGCAACAAATACTATAAGACTTATAAGTAGGGTCTTAGCAAAGCCTAATATAAGTATCATAATTCCTATCAATAATCCTACCAAGGTTGCCTTAAAGGTATTGGGCTTTCTATAAGAAGTCCTCACTATATAATCTCCTGTTTCTTTTACCATCCTGTCCCACTGACTATCCGGTCTTTTAAATGGATCTTTTTCTTCAACATATATCTTTTTGGATTTTTTCTGCTTAGATTTTTTGGATTTAGCTTCCTCGTATATATCATCATATATATCCTTGTAGTAGTCATCGTAAACATCCTCGTCATAAACTGAGTAGTCATCGTAAACATCCTCGTCATAAACTGAGTAGTCATCCGAAGATTCATATATTATCTTGGGCTGAGCCTTTACTAGCTTGTCCGCCTCATCCTTTTTAGCCGACTTACTGCCTTTAGAAATGACTATATCCACGTCGTCAAAATCTTCTATATGGTATTTTTCATCCGCCACCTTAGTCACCTCCTATTTAACCCTACTGATTTTTTTCTTGTATGTTTTCTTTGTAGCTGCCTTGTCCTTCTTGTCACTTATATCCTTCTTATCTATATGATAAAACTTCATATCTAATTTCTCTATTCTAAATCCTAAGAGTTGCTCTAGACTAGCATGGACATCCTCCTGGACTGACTTAAATAGGCCGTCTAGCCCCTCCTCATCTACTATAGAATATATATCTTCATCAAATCCACACTTGGCAAAAATAGCTAAGTTTATATGGTCTGCTGAAGGCTTTTTTATGCTGACCTTTACAGATTTTTCCTTGATGTAATCATAGTCCTTCAAAGAAAATAGGACTGTGTTTTCTATTGACCTATCAGATAATCTAATAGTCCCATCATTGTCAGTCAATGACAAGTAGGACTGGTCTGATTTTTGGAATACCACAAGGACCATCCTTAAAATTACGATGAATACGGCAAGTCCCACCAAGTATGGCAGGTATCCCCTGAAATTAAATGAGTCTATAGTCGAACTCATGGCATTTCCCGGCGTCAAGGCCAAATACATAAGTCCCATCAGACCTACGATATAAAGCGAATATACAACGAATAATATCTTTTTAAAACGAGACATTTATACACCTCTCAATCAACAATTTAAATATGTACTTAAGAATACACATTTTAGTTATAGTTTGCGTATTATAAAATAAATAATATCAATATAAGTTTACCATACCCTGAAAATAATTACTATATAAAAAGTCGGAAAATTAAAAGCCTCTCGAGAAACTTATCCCAAAGAGGCCAAAATTTATTACTTATTGTTTTTAAATTCTCTACTTCCAGGCTTTACAAGGTCTATCTTGCCTTCCTCACATAGTGGGCATGCATCTGATTCATATACCTGTATATCTAGGTCAATAGCTGAATATATAGGCATTCCTATATCTTCCTTTGTTCTGTTGGCTATACAAGCAACGCCTATAACTTCTCCACCAAGGTCTTCTAAGACTTTCTTAGTTTCCTTTGTAGACTTACCTGTAGTTACAACGTCCTCTGCTATTATGATTTTAGCTCCTGGCTTTACTTCAAAGCCTCTTCTAAGCTCCATCACATTGTCTTTTCTCTCAGTGAATACAGCTTCTTTTCCTAGCTGTCTACCTAATTCATAAGATACTACTACACCACCCATAGCTGGTCCTACTACTAGGTCTATATCTAGGTCCTTTATCTTGTCTACAACTAGGCTAAGCACCTTGGCTGCCTGGTCTGGGTATCTTAGGACCTTGGCACACTGTACATATCTGTTTGAGTGCTTTCCTGATGATAGTAAAAAGTGTCCTTCTAGTAGTGCATTGCATTCTTTTAGTATTTCTATTACATCTATATTTGACATTGTTTAATTCCTCTCCATTTAACTTATACAAATTATTTTTCAACTTAAGCTCTTACTATTCTGAATAGACTACAATTTCCAACCATTATATGTCTATCAGGCCTAAGTTCCATTAATATTTTACTTATATTATGCCCCTGATCTGGTCAAGGCTTGCGATATTATTTTCGTCCATATACTTATTTAGGTCTCTGATTATATCCTGTCCTATCCTCGGGTTTACAAAGTTGGCTGTACCAACCTGCACACATGTAGCTCCTGCCATGATAAACTCTATCACGTCATTAGCATCCATGATTCCACCCATACCAACTACTGGTATAGTAACCGCCTTGGCTACCTCATAGACCATCCTAAGTGCTATAGGCTTGATAGCTGGTCCAGATAGACCCGCAGTAACATTATTAAATACTGGCTTTTTATTTCTTATATCTATTGCCATAGCCTTAAAAGTATTTACAAGCGAGATAGCGTCTGCTCCCTCTTCTTGGCAGGCAATTGCCATGGCTACTATGTCCTCTGCATTAGGAGACAACTTGACCATAAGAGGCTTTGTAGTAGCCTTCTTGACAGCTCTGACTACCTCTCTAGCTACCTCTGACTTGATACCATATGCCATACCCCCATGCTTTACATTAGGGCATGATATATTCAGCTCTATCATATCAAAGTTTTTTCCTTCAAGGAGTTCTGCACCCTTGACATAGTCCTCAAGGCAGCCACCACCAAGGTTTACTATCCTACAAAGGTCAAGCTTTGAAAAATTATCAAGTTCTTTCTCTATAAAACCTTCAACTCCCGGATTTTCTAGCCCTACACTGTTCATCATACCAGATGGCGTCTCATGGACCCTCATACCTTCGTTACCAGGTCTAGCCTCAAGAGTAAGTCCCTTTGAAGATACTCCTCCCAAGACTGATATATCATATATTTCGTTGTATTCTCTACCAAATCCAAATGTTCCTGAGGCCATTATAATAGGATTTTTCAATTCTTTACCACATAGGTTCACTCTCAAATCTGCCATTATAAGATCACATCCTCTCCCCAGAATACCGGACCATCCTTACAAGTCTTCTTGTTGCCTGAATGAGTCTTGCATGTACACACTAGACAGGCCCCAACACCACAAGCCATGTGGTTTTCTAGGGATACCTGTATCCTAGTCTTTGTCCCTTCAGTCATTTCAAGTAGCTTTTTAAGCATTGGAGTAGGTCCGCAAGCTAGTATATAGTCATACTTCTCTACATTCAATATATCCGTAATAAGTGTATCACCACTCGTTGTGTAGACATTGCTTGTCACTTTTCCAAACTCTTCTTCAAGTATTGGTCTTTCCCTAAAACCAAGATAGGCATCACAGTTTTCTATGTTTTCTCCCACCATATATAGTGGAGCTATTCCTATTCCCCCACCTACTAGGGCAACTTTTCCCTCTACCTTCTCAAATCCATTACCATAAGGGCCTTCCATCTTTATAGGGTCTCCCTTTTTTAGGTTGGATATGATGTTAGTACCAGCTCCTACTAGCTTGTATAAGAAGCTAATACCGTCTTCTTCTATTCTATATATACTTATAGGCCTTGATAGGAGCGGAAACTTGTCCCAAGCTCTGAGCATATAAAATTGCCCCATCTTGGCTTCAAATTCCCCACCTACTTTCAGGTAGTACATTCCCTCGCCTACGTACTCATTTTCTAATACTCTATATTCCATTAGTCAGCCACCTTACATCCCAATAATTTCATGATCAGAGCCATTCTTACATACATACCATATTCTGCCTGTTCAAAATATTTAGCTCTAGGATCCTCGTCTACTTCTACAGATATCTCATTTACCCTTGGAAGTGGATGCAGTACCATCATGTCGTCCTTTGCTAGGCTCATCTTGTCTGTATCTAGTATGTAGCTATCCTTAAGTCTTTCATACTGCTGAGGATCGTCAAATCTCTCTCTTTGTACCCTCGTCATATACAGTACGTCACACTTAGACATAGCTTCTTCTAGGCTAGTGGTTTCTTCATACTCTACATTGCTTATTTGTTCTTTTACATAGTCTGGCATCTCAAGCTCTTTTGGTGCTATAAATATAAACTTTATACCAGTATACCTAGACATAGCCTTTGCTAGTGAGTGAACTGTACGTCCATACTTTAAGTCACCACACATACCAATTGTCATATTATCTAGAGACCCCCTGTTGGCCTTAATTGTGATAAGGTCAGTCAAGGTCTGAGTAGGGTGCTGGTTCTTGCCGTCCCCTGCATTTATAAATGGTTTTTTAGATGCTCTTGATGCTATATTTGCCGCACCAGATTCAAAGTGTCTCATAGCTATAATGTCAACATAGTTACCTACAATTGTTATAGTGTCCTCTAGAGACTCACCCTTTGAAACAGAAGAAGCGCTAGGATCAGAAAACCCTATTATTCTTCCACCTAATCTGTTCATGGCTGCTTCAAAACTTAGTCTTGTTCTAGTTGAAGGCTCATAAAAAAGAGTGGCTAATAGTTTCCCTTCGCACACTCTTGTATAGTCTTCTGGAGTCTTCTTAATCTTCATGCCCAAGTCCAGTATAGAATCAATCTCCTCTACAGTAAAATCGTCTGGCTGAACTAGATGTCTGTTCTCCAACATATTCATTTCCTCCTTTTCGGCCTCACAGGACCCAATTAAAGTGTCAAAAGATTTTTATATTGTCATAAATATTTCTCTTGGTAAAAAGAATATCACTTATAGGCCCAATTGTCAATAGTTATCAGTTTTTTTGCAAATTAATAGAGTGCCCATAAAATGGACACTCTATCGATTATTATTTTAGATTGTAAAATTAATTATTTTTCTTTGAAGGGTCACCCTTACAACCTCCACATCCTGTACCGCAATTACAAGCACCCTTAGACTTGACCTTCTTGAAGGCCAAAACAGCTGCTACAATAACTATTGCAAGGACTATTCCTGTTGATAAATTCATATTGTTCCTCCCTTCACCGCTTTTATATTTTATTTTTACCCACCCTAGGAAAGAATAAGCAGGTTATTGATAATTTATATCAATAGATTTTGTGCATCTTCTTTTAACATTATGGGTCATACTAGGCCGAGTAAATTTCTAATTATTTATTTTATTTGTATGCTTATACCTAAGACTAAGCAACCTTTTCATTTTCATCTACAGAACTCTTGGCTACTGCACCTGTATACTTATTCTTTCTAAACATCATATATAGCATACCAACTAGTAATATAGCTGCTATCACAGTCCACACTCCAACCGGCTTGCCTAGGAACAAGACTGAACCAAACTGGTTTACTATTAGGGCTACTGCATAGGCAAAACTTAACTGGTAAGCAACTGTTGCCCATGTCCACTTAGCAGAATTCATCTCTTCCCTTATTGCACCTGTGGCAGCAAAACAAGGCACGCATAGCTGGTTGAATATCATAAAGCTAAGTGCTGACACGCCTGTGAATATTGACGAAGCATATGCTATAACACCTGCTGTATCAGGACCTGCATCTGCAAGGCCTGCAACTACACCAAATGTACCTACAACTACTTCCTTGGCAACTAGGCCTGTTATTGTAGCAATTGCTGATGCCCAATTACCAAATCCAAGAGGTGCAAATATAGGTGCCACTGCCCTACCTATAGCCTCAAGTATTGACTTAGAGTCCTTTGAGAATTCAACAAACTCAAAACTAGTAGATATATTCTGTAAGAACCAGATTACAATTGTAGCAAGTAAAATTATAGTACCTGCCTTTACTATAAAGGCCTTCACCCTGTCCCAAACACTTCTTAGGACGTTGTATACTGTAGGTATATGGTATTCAGGCAACTCCATTACAAAGGGAGCTGGATCACCTGCAAATGCCTTAGTCTTCTTAAGCATTAGACCTGATGCTATTACTGCTAGTATTCCTGTAAAGTAACACACTGGTGCAAACCACCATCCCTTAGGGCCGGCAAATACTGAAGCTGAAAATAGGGCTATAACCTCTGTCTTGGCCCCACAAGGCATGAAAGATGCAACCATTATAGTCATTCTTCTGTCATTGTCGTTTTCTATAGTTCTAGTAGCCATGACACCTGGTACTGAGCAACCTGTACCTATCAAGATAGGTATAAATGACTTACCTGATAGACCAAACTTCCTAAATATCCTGTCTAGAATAAAGGCTATTCTTGACATATATCCTACATCTTCTAGGATAGCCATAAATACGTACAGAGTTGCTATAATTGGCAAGAATCCAAGGACAGCACCTACACCGCCTACTATACCGTTTACTACTAGACTTATTAACCAAGGAGCAACATTTGCCCCCTCCATGGCTGTCTGGATGTTTCCACCAATGATTTCTCCAAAGAAAACATCATTTACCCAGTCAGTAACTGGGCCACCTACCACTCTCACTGATACCCAATATATAAAGAACATAATTACCGCAAATATTGGTAGGGCAAGAAACCTATTTGTAAGCCATCTATCGGCCTTATCACTTGCTGTTAGACCACTTCTTCCCTTTTTAACTGTTTGGGCAACCAATTCAGATATGTAAGTATATCTGGCATCAGTGATTATACCCTCACCATCATCATCAAACTCTTCTTCAGCCTTTGCGATTATTTCATTTACATCATTTCTCTCTATTTTGCTAAGGTTCAAATTGCGAGTAGCCTTGTCATCTCCTTCAAACAATTTTACTGAATACCATCTCTTAAACTCTGAGTTGGATATTGAAGCTACTCTCTTTTCTATATCAACCAACATATCTTCAAGATCACCATCAAAAACATTGATATGTTTGTGTGGATCTTTGGCCCTCTTGATAGATAGTTCTATTACCTTATCTATGTTTTTACCCTTTAGGGCTGATATCTCAACAACCGGACAGTCCAAGCTCTGACTTAGCTTGACTATGTCTATTGAGTCATTGTTCTTCTCTACTATATCCATCATATTCAATGCAAGTATCATAGGTATACCTATTTCTGATAGCTGTGTTGATAGATACAAGTTTCTTTCTATATTAGAAGCATCGACCACGTTTACTATTACATCTGGTTTTTCTTTTAGTAAGTACTCTCTACTTACAACTTCCTCCAATGTATATGGTGAAAGTGAATAAATACCAGGTAAGTCGGTGATATTTACTTCCTTATCCTTCTTGTATACCCCTGTCTTCTTCTCTACTGTAACGCCTGGCCAGTTACCAACATACTGGTTTGAACCTGTAAGGGCGTTAAATAATGTAGACTTTCCGCTGTTTGGATTACCAGCTAAAGCTATTGTAATGCTCATAATGCTCCCCTTTCTTTAATTAATATGATTCCCAATAACAATATTTTATACACTACTAAACAAGCTATAATATATAACAAGCAATTTATATTAGCTTATCCTTGCTCGTATGTATAATTCCCTTTTTAAAATATATGAATTTTTGCATAAACTTACAATAAGCATTTGATATGCTTTTTTCATTGACTGATTACAAAAATGCTATGGACCAACAAATTCTATAAGCCAATAAAACTAATAGACATATTCTACTTTTGAATAAGATCTATTTCGACGCACTCAGCATCTTCTTTTCTAAGACTAAGTTCATAACCCCTCAAAGAAATCTGAACAGGATCACCCAGTGGTGCAACCTTCCTGATATAAAGTTCGGAATTCTTTGTAATCCCCATATCCATTATTCTTCTCTTAAGCGGGCCTGCACCATGTATCTTTTTGACAACATAGTAGCATCCAACACTTGCTTCTCTTAAAGTAGCCATACTCTCTCCTCCTAAAAACTTAATATATTTTTATAATTATCGCTTAGCAGATATCCTTACTAATAATAATTAATCTCAATAAATGAATAAAATAATACAGTTGCCCATATTATTAACTCTCAAGATATGTAACTTTATCAAGATGTGTGAGTTTATATGATAAATTACACACTAAAAAAACACTAGGCTGGCACAACCATTATCTTCCTAGCTATATCTTGACCTATACCAACCCTACTATCTTTTACATTAACTATTAGGTTACCCTGATTTTCTGAAATTACAGTAACGCTTGCATCTTCCACAAAGCCCATATTAGCAAGAAGCTTTTTCTGGTCACCACTTATTTTAACTTTTTTAATTTTCATCAATACCCCTATTGGAGCAATAGATAGATTCATTAGATACCCCCCCTGTATAATATGTTTATATAACATAGTAAATTGTCATTCTCAGTCGATTCTTATTAATAATTTCTGGTGTTCTTAATTATAATACTAAATTAATATCAATTTTCATATAATTATAATGACCATATTAAAATTATAATTCAAATTGTCTCCATTGTCAATAAGATATCTATTATTTGAACCATGTATTAATACTTATTATCCATTATTATTGATTGTTTGTGACTTTAAATGATTCTTTGTGACTTTAAATGATTCTTTGTGACTTTAAATGATTCTTTGTGACTTTAAATGATTCTTTGTGACTTTAAATGATTCTTTGTAATATTTTTAAAAAAATAAAAGCTGCCGAAAATTCGGCAGCTTTTTTATTAAGTTGTATATATTAATTTTGCTTAATGGCTCTTATATTAATAAGCCCTTTTTATGTATTTTGAAATATTTATATTTTTTATCTTAGTACCAACCTCTAAGCTTCATAGCTGTAGCAACTTTCTTTACAGAGTTCATGTAAGCTGACTCTCTCATTGTTACGCCATATTCTTCCTTTATAGCCCATAGAGCTTCGAAAGCCTTAACCATAGCTTCGTCTTCCTTCTGTTCTACTTCAGCTTCTGACCAGTAGTATCCGTATAGGTTCTGTACCCATTCGAAATAAGAAACAGTAACACCACCAGCATTTGTTAAGATGTCTGGAGTAAGAACTATTCCCTTTCTGTTAAGAACTTCGTCACCTTCTGGAGTAGTAGGTCCATTAGCAGCCTCACAAACTAGCTTAGCCTGGATCTTTTCAGCAACTTCTGCAGTTATGGCATTTTCAAGAGCAGCTGGAACAACAACGTCTACCTGAGAAGACCAGAATTCATCCATAGATATCATCTTAGCACCTGGGAAATCAACTAGGTTACCCTTTTCAGCTCTGTAATCCCACATATCCTGGAAATCTAGTCCATCTTCTTTAAATATAGCATATGGTCCAACTTCTTTACACCATTCAGCAAGAGCAACAACTTTTCCGCCTAACTTCTGGATGTTCTTAACTGTGAAAGCACCAACGTTACCGAATCCCTGTACAGCAACATTTGCATGCTTAATGTCTATACCCATCTTCTTAGCAGCTTCTCTAATTGTTACAGCAACACCGTATCCAGTAGCTTCGTTTCTTCCTAGTGATCCACCGAATTCAAC
This sequence comes from Peptostreptococcus anaerobius VPI 4330 = DSM 2949, assembly GCF_000381525.1. Lineage (GTDB taxonomy): Bacteria > Bacillota > Clostridia > Peptostreptococcales > Peptostreptococcaceae > Peptostreptococcus > Peptostreptococcus anaerobius. The sequence continues at coordinate 1,305 of NZ_KB906626.1, read as the reverse complement.
TGGCTTACCAGTTAAAGTACCTATAGCAGAAACACCTGTTAATTTATTATATTCGTCAACCATCCATGACATTATCTTACCATTTGTATTTACGTCTGGAGCTGGAACGTCAACCTTTTCACCGATTAACTTGTAGATACCGTCGATGTATCCTCTTGATAATCTTTCTAATTCACCTTCAGATAATTCAGATGGGTCAACTATGATACCACCCTTACCACCACCGTAAGGAATACCTGTAGTTGAGCACTTGAATGTCATCCATATAGAAAGTGCCTTTACTTCTTCTAGAGATACGTTTGGATGGAATCTGATTCCTCCCTTTGTTGGACCTACAGCGTCATTATGCTGAGATCTGAATCCCTTGAATACCTTTATAGAACCATCATCCATTTTAACTGGTATGTTAACTTCGATAACTCTTCTTGGTTCTTTTAATAGTTCGTAAACCTGTGGTTCCATTCCTAATTTATCACAAGCGTTCTTTACCTGAGCCTGTGCCATTTCAAATACATTTGCCATTTTTAAGCCTCCTTAAAATTATTAAGATACTATAGTTATTCAGGTAAATATTGCCTTACAAAGTCTTTGGTAACATTTTCCTGTTCACATAAAGATTATAACACATATATGGTCAATAGTGTACTATAATTTAGAATTTAACATAAAATTTAATTTTTTTTAATTTCAGGAACAATTTATTTCATTTTTCGTAAAATTCAAATAATTAAATCGTTCTTATAACTTTTAATTTTATTCTCACACGTTATTTCTAAATCGTGTTGAATAAAGAAACTCGCATATTGTTGTAAATTAAGTTATTTTTCGACAAATATTCTATGTCAATTAGCAACGATAAGAACATTTAACTTTGAAAGTGACATATCCCGTCTGGTCTATTTTTATGAATTATAATATTCATTTCTAGATTAGCACTTGTTATTTTTTAATCAATTATTTTAATCGAGACCCCTAATCAAAAAATCTTTAAAAGAAAATCGAGTAGGGAGGACTTTCTCCTCCCTCTCACACCACCGTACGTGCCGTTCGGCATACGGCGGTTCAATTCATGTAATAATCTAAACAACTAATGAGTCCTCGCTTTGCGAGGATTTCTTTTGTTATCTTGCGAAGTCCGGCTGTTTTTGCTACCGCCTGATAATGGTCTGCAAATCCTACGGATTGTCTTGCCATCCATTCGGGTACGCCAAGTTTCTTTAACCCCCACATCCTTTTCTCACTGGTTTTCCACTGTTTCCAGATGACTATTCTCATACGGTTTCGAAGATGTTCGTCTATTTTTGT
>NZ_KB906625.1 GCF_000381525.1 Peptostreptococcus anaerobius VPI 4330 = DSM 2949 | reverse complement strand
ACTTTTCTTTCTATCCTAAATCTTCTATTTTATTGACTTAATTGGCTTTTTTTTATATAATTATATTATTATGCAAGATTTATTTTTGAGTATTTTGGATTAGATAAAAATACAAGCGAACCGATACTATTATGAGGATAAGGAGGTTTAAAATGGCTGACAACAAGAAAAAAAATAGTAAGACTATCAACTTTGCTGAAAAGAAAAGAGAAATAGCCAACAAAAAACAAATACCAACAGAACCGCCTTTAATCCACCATGATAACAGGGTAATTCAGTACGATATAAACAAGATGCGTGAAAAGATAAATCAAAAATCTAAAAATAAAAAACCTAGAAAATCTACTAATCTATCTAGGTCCAAGGTCCAATTAGCCCTGTACTCAGTCATATTCCTATTGTTTATGATTTTAGCTGTATATAGGGTTCTGGCAATCACACATATCATCGAGCTGGACAAGCCACCTGAAAAGTTTGTATCTCAATCTACCAAGCTTTCCACTGATGAAACTGTAAAGTACCAAGATATAGTGGAGTCTCTATTGGCAAAGGAAATCAAGGCAAATGGCAACATAGATATGGTCACTACTAGTGTTCACAAAAACGGAGACACAGTATTTTGCTCTGGCTACTTTACTTATCCCGATGAAAAAAACAAGATATACTTCGATTCTGTCGTAAAAAAAGACAAGGTGGCTTCACTTCTCGTCAACGGATTTGAATTAAAGGATAGAAAAAAATAAATACAGATATTAATTAAAGCGTTGAAGTTAGTAACCTAGCCTCAACGCTTATCTTTTGCTTTCATACACTATCTATCAATTTCTGATTTAAAAGGTGTATCCCTATATAATTGGGCCTTATAGACGTGCTCTTTTATCATGCCCAACTTGAACATTCTAAGACAAACAACAGCCTGTCTCTTCTTGGCCTGTTCATAATTCTGGTATAAACCAGGATTGTTGGTTATACCTGCAAGCATAGTCGATTCGCCAAAAGTCAACTTCCAAACACTCTTTCCAAAGTATAATTGGGCTCCTGATTCTACTCCATAGGCTGATTTACCCAGATAGATATTGTTTAAATATGCCTCTAATATCTCATCCTTTGTCATTATCTTATTCAACTGCCTAGCATTATACATATCCTGTATCTTCCTCTTGATAGTCCTCTCATTGCTGGTCAAAAGGTTCTTGGATAATTGCATATCTATAGTAGAACCACCCTGCTTTTTCTCACTTGTCAAGTTATTAAAAAATGACCTGAACATAGACTTATAGTTAATTCCCTTGTGCTTGTAAAATGAGTCATCCTCTACCGCTATTACAGCCTTTTGAAGGTCTTTTGGAATCTTGTCCAAACTAACCGGCTGCTTATTGATATAGGATTCTCTGACCATCTTCTTAGTCAGCACTGGCATATCACTAACTATAGATCTAACATACAAGAATCCTGCTGAACCAAGAACTACAGTTATGATCAGTACTATAGTCAATACCTTTCTCAAAATATAGTAAATTCTTGACCTATCTACATGATAAGAATTGTCCTCTTCATCATATTCATCTTCTATATCGTAGTCCATCCTATAATCATATTCAGACCTGTCTCTATGACTTTTCTCAGACCTGTTACGACTCTTATACTTTTGAAAATCATACACATCAGCCCCTGATTTACTCCTCTTGTTTATCTCTCCAGAACCACTGCTTACTTGCTTTTTTATTCTCAAGCCTCTTCTATCATCACTAGAGTTCCTAGACCTATTTTCTGCAGTTAGATCCTTGTCTCTTGATGAAACGGTTTTTCGTCTTATTTTATTTTTATCATTAGTATCTGACATATATCCTCCTGCCTATAATATTACACCCATAACCTAGATTTCGTCCCTTATCTTCAAAAATAGCAAGGCTGTTGCATGTGTATCCGCATAAGCCCTGTGTGCCTCTACATTTTTAATACCATAAAAATCACACGCAGCTGACAAACTTTTCTTTTTAAGTGGGTACATCTTATTCATCTTTAGCATCTCTAGGGTGCATATGTAGTTTTTAATAGGCTCTAGTCCCATCTTTTCAAGATAATAGTTTAGAAATGGGATATCAAACTTCGCATTGTGGGCTATTAGAACCCTATCACCTATGTACTCTCTAAATTTAGGTAAGACTTCTTCAAGCGTCTTTTCACCCTCAACCATCTCATTTGAAATATGAGTTAGGTTTGTGATAAAACTAGATATAATACCCTTAGGCTTGATAAGTCTAGAGTAGTTTAAAGTTATATCTCCCTTTTTAATCTCTGTAACACCTATTTCAATTATCTCATGACCTTGTAGAGGATCAAGCCCTGTTGTTTCAAGGTCAACAACTATGTATTCGTCTTTATAAAAATCTTTTACCATCATTTACTCCTAGTAAACATCCTCTTGGAACCTCTCCAAGAAAGAGTGTTTTTCTCCATCTATCTGCCATCCAAGTATAGAGTCTACATTTACATTTTCTGCCGCCTTGAATATGGACTTTTCTACATTGGTAAAATCCTTGGACAGGTTTTTAATCAAGTCTTTGATTTCATACCTCTTGTTTCCTGTCTTTTTGGCTGCAACCATGCAGGCACAGTTAAGTGGCCATATACCAGTATATGTCATCCACCTTATAATATCTTCTTCTCTTATATAGTATAGGGGTCTGATCAACTCTATACCTTCAAAGTTTGTTGATTTTAGTTTTGGCAACATAGTCTTAAAATTACCAGCACACAATACATTTAGCATCGTTGTCTCAATTACATCATCAAAATGATGTCCTAGGGCTAACTTATTGCAACCCAACTCTTCTGCTTTTCCGTATAGGGCTCCCCTTCTCATCCTAGCACACATATAACATGGATAATCACTAGCTATCCTGTCTGCCACCTCAAATATCTGAGAATCGAAAGTTACAAGTGGTATATCTAGATACTCACAATTGTCCTCTAACAACTTTCTTATAGAATCATGGTAGCCTGGATCCATAGCAAGGTAGACAAGCTCAAAATTAACTGGTGAATGCCTCTTAAGCTCTTGGAACATCTTTGCCATCAGCATAGAATCCTTACCACCTGATATTGCTACTGCAATCTTATCCCCTTCTTGGACCAACTCATATGTCTTTATAGCCTTTATAAATTTGGACCAAAGTCTCTTTCTATATCTTTTTGTTATTGATTTTTCTATTTCTTTTAAAGATTTTCTATCTTCTTCTGGAACTAGGACCTTACATCCCGATCCAGCCAATTTATTAGTAGATTCTTCTAATATTTTCTCCGTCAAAATATTGCCTCCTATTTAATACTAGTAGATTATAGCACAATTTTACTTGCCGGTCAAAATCCTAAGGTGTAGCTTCTTGTCTGGTCCAATCTCATATTCAATTTCTGAATCAAACTTATTACCATCTGGTCCAACCATTCCTTTTACCTTTGCCTTTTTGGACTTGGATATTGACTTTACCATAGTTTTATTTGGTTTTTTCTTGTATTTAGCCAGCAAGGAATCATTCTTCCATAGGGTAAAGCCACAATTCTTGTAGTTCTTGCAGGCAAATGCCTTGTCTGACTCTATTATATCCCCTCCACATTCAGGACATGAGGATATTATTTCAAGGCCTGTATCTGGGTCTATCTTGGTTTTTGAAGCGGCCTTAGGGGCTTTTGAACCATATTTTTTAAGCTGACTTTCCTTGACATATTTTTTAGTCTTTGGATTATATACGATCTTATCAGTGTTTATAGGTCTAGCCTGACCATGCTTGATTTCGTTTACACTCTCATATATAAAGGCACAGACCATATTTAGGTAGTCCTTCCTTGAGAAGGCCCCCTTTTGTATATCCAGTAGATTTTTTTCTAGTTTACCTGTAAAATCCACATCGAAGAGGTTCTTAACCGGGAATATCTCTACTAAATTAATACCCAAGTCAGTTATATAATAACTCTTGCCTTTTTTATTTACATATCCAACCTGCTTGATCTTCTTTAAGACATCTGCCCTAGTCGCTGATGTTCCTATTGAATAACCCGATAAAACGCTAGTATCGTCATCAGGCACATTCTTACCACAGTTCTTCATAGCCTTTAGCAGGGTATCTTCAGTGTATGACTTTGGTGGTGTAGTAGTCTTTTCTTCCGGCACAATATCTACCACATCTACACTATCTCCCTTTTCAACCCTAGGTAGTAGACTCGCCTTGGATTCTTTATTGTATATTTCAAGAAAGCCCTTGACCACTAAGACCTTGCCCTTAGTGTAGAACTTGTACTTGTCCACACCTGTAATGATTTCAGTATTCTCATATTCAGCTGGTGGCATAAAGTTTGCCAAGAACCTATCCCTAATGGCTTCATATACTATCTTTTCATCACCTGTCAGGTTCTGAGGAGGTAGTATATAGGTAGGTATTATAGCAGAGTGACTCTCAACCTTCGATGAGTCGAATACCCTCTTAGACTTTGTAAATTTTATATTATCCTCACATGGATGACCCTTTTTCACTATCTCTAGGGTCTTTTTTGCCTTGTCTACAAGGGATTCCTCCAAATATATAGAGTCGGTCCTAGGGTATGTTATGTATCCTCCCTTTCCCTTACCTTCATAGAGGCTCTGACATACTGATAGTACCTTGTCAGATGTAAAGCTTGCATATCTAGAAGTTATATATCCCTGTAATGATGTTAGTGAAAATAACTTGGGAGCATATTCCTTGGTCATAGTCACCTTTTTATCTAGTATTTCTGCCCTTGACCTATCAATAGAGTCAATAATGGCCCTGGCATCTTCTAGCTTGTCGAACTTGGTTTCCTTGCCTTTTTTGTACTTACCTGTATAGATACCATTTGTATGTTCAAACTTGCCCCCTATCTCATAGTAGATTTCAGGCTTGAAATTTTTTATCTCCATGTCCCTGTCGTATACTAGTTTGACAGTTGGAAGTATTACCCTGCCTATGTTGAGCAACTTGCCATTACCGTATTTTAAGGTTGCAGCACAAGTAAAGTTGATCCCTATTAACCAGTCTGTTATAAGTCTTGTATAGCCGGCTGCCTGTAGGTTTCTCATTTCGCTATCATCCTTTAGGGCAGACATCCCCCTTGTTATATCTTCAGGAGTCCATTCATTAACCAATATCCTCTTTACAGGCTTCTTATTTTTAGCCATCATAAGTATTAGGAAGGAAATAAGCTCACCTTCCCTATCGTTATCTGTAGCATTTATTATATATTCAATATCGTCTCTTTTTAATAAATCTTTTATAATTTTAAATTGCTTATTCTTGCTCTTATCTACCTTAAATCTAAACTTGTCTTCAGGTATAAAGGGATAGTTCTGCATCTTCCACGATCCAGAGTACCTTTCCTTGTCGTAGTCCTTCATATCGAATAGAGAGATCAAATGACCAACTGCATAGGTTACTATATAATTGTTTCCTTCAAAATAACCTTCCTTCCTAGCATTAGCCTTTAAAAAAGAGGCTATTGTTTTGGCAACAGAAGGTTTCTCCGCTAAAATTAAAATCATTTTTCTATCCCTTTCTATACTTTTTGCAATTAACTATTATCTTATCTATTATATCAGATTAGCATAAATTCTACCATAATCCAAAAAAAGAATGTGCCCAAAAGGACACACTCTTAAAAAAATATATAATTATAAAATTATTGTTAGCAAATTTAATATAAACTTGAACACTAGCACTAAATACTCAGATTTAGATATCTAGTATTAAAGTACCTTGGCTGATGAACAAGGCTTCCTGTCCTGCTCATCTGTTGGTATACCACCCTTGTATCTACCTGTGAAACATGAATCACAGTAGTCAAGTCCTGGACATAGGCATCCTAGACTGTCAACTGATAGGTATCCCAATGAGTCAGCATCTATGCTCTCTCTGATTTCTTCAAGTGAATTGTTGTAGGCAACAAGGTTTTCACTACTTGGTACATCTGTTCCATAGAAACATGGGAACTTGAAAGGTGGTGAAGAAACTCTTACGTGGACTTCTGTAGCCCCAGCCCTCTTTAACATTCTCACTATGTTTCTTATAGTAGTACCTCTAACTATAGAGTCATCTACCATTATTATCCTCTTGTCCTCTACTACTTCCCTGATTACATTCAGTTTAACCTGAACGCTGGCAGTTCTCTCATTCTGCTTTGGCTTGATAAACGTACGCCCAACATAAGAGTTCTTGTAGAATGCCATACCATATGGTATACCTGATTCCTGTGAATAACCTATAGCTGCAGCTAGTCCAGATTCTGGAACACCTACAACAAGGTCTGCCTCAACAGGATGTTCTTGGGCCAATAAGCTACCAGCCTTTGTCCTTGATGTATAGACACTCTGTCCATCTATACGACTGTCAGTTCTTGCAAAGTATATATATTCAAATATACATCTTGCAGCCTTTGTCTCTCTTGATATCCTATGTGTAGTCAAAGATCCATCCTTGTCTATAACTACCATTTCTCCTGGCTCAACATCTCTTATAAACTCCGCACCTATAGTATCTAGGGCTGCAGATTCTGATGATAGGAAGTATATATCCTCCTTCTTACCTATACAAAGTGGTCTAAAACCGTGGGGATCTCTAACACCTATAAGCTTTGATGGACTAGATATAACAAGTGAAAATGCACCTGTTAACCTCTCAGTAGCTGCCTTAACTGCATCTTCTACTGTAAGTGTATTTAGTCTTTCTCTAGCTATCATATATGTTATTAACTCAGAGTCTGTATTAGCCTGGAATATGGCACCAGTCTCAGCTAATTCATCTCTCAATTCCATAGCGTTTGTCAAGTTACCGTTGTGGGCCATTGATAGTATACCCTTAGTATAGTGGATAACAAAAGGTTGGGCATTTTCCCTACCTGTTCCACCAGCTGTAGAATATCTAACGTGACCAACACCAAGGTTTCCCTTAAGTGATAATAGGCTCTTCTTGTCAAATACTTCATTGACCAAGCCTGTATCCTTGTGATACATAACGTTGTTGTCCTCACCCGTAGTATCAGTTACAGATATACCTGCAGACTGCTGGCCCCTGTGCTGTAGGGCAAACAAACCGTAATACACATATGAAGCAACATCATCTCCCGCTAGGTCATAGGCTCCAAATACACCGCACTCTTCGCCTAATCCTGTCATTATTTCCTCTACCATATTTTATCTCCTAGAATCCAAGACGTCTTCTTACTTCGGCATAGGCCCCCTCAACGTTACCCATGTCTCTTCTGAATCTATCCTTGTCTAATTTTTCATTTGTTTCTTTATCCCATAGACGACATGTATCTGGTGATATTTCGTCTGCTAGTATTATCTGTCCATGGAAACGTCCGAATTCAAGCTTAAAGTCTATTAGCTTGATGTTACATTCAAGGAATAAGTCCTTTAACAATTCATTTACCTTTAAAGCCATTGACTTTATCTGGTCTATTTCTTCCTGAGTAGCAAGCTTAAGTGCTAGTGCGAATGAATCGTTGATCAGTGGATCGCCTAAATCATCGTTCTTGTATGAAAATTCTACTGTAGGCTGATCAAAAGGTGTACCTTCTTCTACTCCAAGTCTCTTAGAGAATGATCCCGCAGCAACGTTTCTTACTATTACTTCAAGTGGCACTATCTCAACATGCTTAACAACTGTATCTCTATTGTCTATAGTCTCAACAAAGTGAGTATTTACTCCGTTCTTTTCTAGGTATTCGAACAACTTATTTGACATAAGGTTGTTTATTACACCCTTTCCTTCAATTGTTCCCTTCTTTAAACCGTTAAAAGCAGTAGCATCATCCTTATAAGACACTATCACATAGTCAGGGTTCTCTGTCTTAAATACTTTTTTAGCTTTTCCTTCGTATACCTGTTCTAACTTTTCCATAACATTCTCCTTATAAAAATAAACTCATATTCAAACGTACCTAACGTACGCCATTAATCCGTATATTAAACAAACTAAAGATAAAAATGTATGTTTTTATCCTACAAGTATATTTTAGTAGTTATCTTGCTTTTTTGCAAGGGTAAATACGTATTTTTTTTATTTTTTTTTATAAAAATATGTATTTTTAGGCTTTTTTACGAACATTAGTCCCGGACATCCTAGTATTATGTTCGTTTTTATATAAAAAGCGTTGGAAAAATCACCATAGCCCCTTAATAGGATTGGCGATTTGCTCCAACGCAATATAAATCTAATATATGCTTTATATTAGTATAAGCTTCTATTTATAATCTATCCAAGTACTTTTCTATTCTATTTAGTACCCTGTCTTTTCCCATAATCTGCTGGATACTCCAAAGATCTGGTGACTGCTGACGACCTACAACCGCAACTCTTATAGCTGTAGACACATCTGTGATGTTACCCTTGTAGGCTTCTGGATTCTTCTTGAACTCTTTGTTGTTTGAAGTGAATCCATAGGCATCTGTTATAGTCTTTACCTTTTCAAACCATTCTTCATTGGTATCTTCCTGACTATATCCATCTACATATTCCTTTAGGATAAGCTTGGCATCTTCCTTTGATACTCTCTCTGGTAACTCATCTACAAAATCAAAGTCCTCTTCAAAATAGTAGCCTATAAATTTCATGATCTGTGTACAGTTTACTAGGTCCTTTCTAGGCTTCTTACCACCCCTACCTATTGCAAGTAATTTGATAAGTTCATCGTAGTACTTAGTAAGTAGGTCGTGGGCCTTTTGGTCAAACTTATTAGACCAATCAAGCATAAACTTTAATATCTCTTCTTCTGACAACCTAACTAAAACATCTTTTGATATATCGTTTAATTTATTAAGGTCGAACAAGGCACCTGAAGATGACATATTCTTAGCCTTGAATGGGAATTCAGTATAGGACTTGTCAGGATTCTTCATTCTCCACTCTTCATAGTTAGAGTTCATAAGAGTCATCAGGTATTCTGTGACAGCCTGTGGGAAGTAACCATCTCTCATGTAGTATTCAAGAGATAGCTCTGGATCCTTTCTCTTAGATAGCTTTCTCTTTTTACCATCCTCTGTCTTCATCAAATGAGCAGTATGGTTGTAGTTAGGTCTTCTCCATCCCATCTGGAAGAATAATTCTAGGTGGATTGGTAGTGTTGATAGCCACTCTTCACCCCTGACAACATCAGTTACCCTCATAAAGTGGTCATCCACTACATGGGCAAAGTGGTAAGTTGGTATACCATTGTTCTTTAGGACTACAACATCTAGGTTGTTCTGTCTAACATTTATTTCTCCACGGATACCATCCTTAAACTTCATGGCAACTTCTGGGTCTCCAGTAGATTTTAGTCTTAGGGTCCAAGGCATACCAGCATCTAGCTTGGCCTTGATTTCATCCAAAGTCAAATCCCTATCCTTGGCCCATTCACCATAGTAGCCTGGGTTAACTCCTGCCTTTTCTTGTTCTTCCCTGATTTGAGCCATCTCCTCTTCAGTTACGAAAGATGGGTAGGCACACCCCTTTTCAGTTAAAAACTTTGCAGCAGTCTGGTAGATTTCTTTTCTCATTGACTGAGTGTAAGGTCCATATTCGCCCTTGTAACCATCTATAGTCACACCCTCGTCAAACTCTATACCGAAAAACTTAAGAGAGTTTATGATTAGTTCCTCTGCTCCCTCAACCTTTCTCTTATCATCTGTATCTTCTATTCTTAAAAACATCGGTCCCCCAGATAGGTGGGCAATTCTCTCATCGACAAGAGCCCCGTACAAGTTACCTAAATGTATAAATCCTGTTGGACTTGGACCTAGTCTAGTTACCTTAGCACCCTTCTCTAGATTTCTCTCTGGGTACATTTGCTCATAGTAGTCTAATGTTTTATCTACATTAGGAAACAATAGGTCTGCTAATTCTTTACTCATTATTTTGCCTCCGTTACTTAGTATATTAATATTCAACCATTCAATTATACCATATGTGACCCCTATACTCTATATTTATTCTTAGTTTTATTTAAGGTCTTTGCTATTTAGAAACTGGTATGGACTATAGCCATCAACCCTTAGGCTAAAATCTGTATATATATAGTCTAAAGGACTTAGTTTTAAGACATATAGGTCTATATCAAGCCTAGATAGCTTGTTCTCATCAAGTCCCCTAAGGGCCATTGCCATCTTATACTCTTGGGATTTAAGGTCAAGTAGCTCAGATTTTGTATATACAACTAGTCCCTTTACCTTGGCCATAGATGTAAATTCATCATGGATACTTATAGAAGCCCTCTCATTTATCAGGAGGTTGGAGAATTTTATCCCACCCTCAGTTATAATATAAAATGAACCTTCGTGGTATATATATTCGAGTATTGTAGACCTAGGTACATCAGCTGAGCATGAAGCTAGATTTAGGGTCTTGTGGTCTAAAATAAATCCATCTATTCTCTCTTTTAGCTTGGACTTGTCAATTAACTTTTCAGAGCTATTGAATATGTCAAACTCCTCCCTGATCTCAAGGGCAGATGATATGGCATCATTTTCTACATCCTTATTTATGAATACAAAGTTGTTGGCTGACATGACATTATTTTTGAGGACCCTTACACACTCGTTTAATTGGTATATCTGGCTGGCATCAAATAGGACTCCCAACTTTATTTTTTTATCCAAAAAGTTGACCTTCACATAATTTGTCATCTCCAAAAATGTCTTATCACCATCTAAAGACTCAATATTTTGCCCTAGAACTTGGTCTAGGTCAACAAGCATAAGAAGATTGTCATACCTATCGTAATCTATATGGTCCATGTAGGTTTTGATCTTTGAATGGGAAATTATGGATCCCAGGACCTGGCTAGACCTTTCCTTTGTATTATTGGTCAATATAAGTGTTTTTCTCATTACTCCACCTCTTTCAACAATTCTCTTATAGATTTATTCTTTATAGGGTGTATCAAGTGGGGCTCTATCTCTTCAAGAGGCCTTAAGACAAAGTCTCTTATATGCATTTCAGGGTGGGGGATTATTAAATCATCTGTAAAAACAGTATCACTGCCGTACATTAGTATATCTACATCGAGTACTCTCTCTCCCCACCTCCTAGTGGCTACCCTACCTGCAAGCTTCTCTGTACGTTTACAAAAGTCTAGTAACTCCTTAGGAGTATAGATTGTCTCAACCTTTATAGCCCCATTTAAAAAGTCCGGTTGATCAAGCACTCCATATGGTTTGGTCTCTATATAGGATGACTTGGCAAGTAGCTTGATACTCGGATCGCTATCTATGGCCTTGCCAACATAGTCCAAATTGTCCTTCCTGTCCCCCAGGTTGCTGCCTATTGCAAGGTAGGCCCTCTCCCTTTTTCTCCTGACTGTCATAGTCACATCGTCAAACTTTGTAGCTATTGGGGCGTGTGGCTTGTGAACTGCTAATTTGATATCGTCCATCAGTTCATATTTTTGAAGAAGGTAGCTAGCAAGCTTATTGGTTAGGCTCTCTAGAAGATCATACCTATTTTGGCTGGCAAATTCTTTTATATCTAGGGCTACTTGACCATAATTTACTGTTTTATTTATATCGTCATTGCACACTGACGAATCTAAAGAAAACTCGCAGTCTATCCTAAAAGTCTGTCCTAGTTCTTTTTCACTATCAAGTACACCGTGGTAGGCATAGAATTCTATGCCATATATCTTTATAGTGTCCATTTTATCCTCCTGCTTGCTTACTTAGACCACTTCTGCTCAGACATTATGGCCTTTGTCATTTTAATTATATCTGCATTTTCTTCTATGTCATGCACCCTGACAAAAGATGCTCCTTTTTGGATACCTATAACTGTAGTAGCTAGTGTTGCTATAGTTCTTTCTGTCACAGGCTTATCGATTGTAAGACCTATTACTGATTTTTTTGAGGTAGCCATCAAAAGTGGATAGCCCAACTTGCACAGGTCCTCAGTCCTATTGATCACCATTAGGTTTTCCTCGTATGTTTTTTGGAATCCCACACCACCGTCAAGCATAATCCTGTCTTTTTCAATGCCTGCATCAAGGGCAAGCTTGACTGATCCCTTAAGGTCATCAAGAAGGTCACTCCAAAAATCCACATAATCGTGTTCTCTTCTATTGTGCATCAAACAGCAGGCTAGGTCCAGGTCTTTTACGGTCTTAGCCATATTAGGATCGTATTTAAATCCCCATATATCATTTACAAGGTCTATTGTATGCCCTGCTCCTCTTACAACACCTGACTTGTATGTATCAAGAGACAGGCAAGTGTTAAACCTTGACCTGATAGCCTCAAGAACAGGGACTACCCTATCTATTTCCTCTTGGTCAGATATCTTTGTGTAGCCAGGCCTAGTAGATTCTCCACCAACATCTATTATATCTGCACCAGCCTTTATCATTTCCTCAACGTGGAATAGGGCCTTGTCCATATTGTTAAACTTGCCCCCATCTGAAAATGAATCCGGTGTAACATTCAAGATACCCATTATATATACATTATTTTTTGTATCAAAATTCTTATTTCCTATCCTCATAAAATCCCCCTCTATTTATATCAACAATCTTTTATTTTTCTTGTCATCAGACCACTTACAAGTGTCTCTAGTCCCACAGTAATAACAGAGTCTCGACTTCTTATCAACATACCTGAGTAGGTCTGCTAGCCTTTGTCTTTTATTATCTTGGTTCTCGTTTTTTTGATTCTCATTTTTTGGGCTATTATTCTCTGTTCCACAAGTGGCTACTTCTTCCTTGCAAGACCTATGCCTGCCAATGGCATATAGACTAATGTCTATCTCTTTGCTTGAAAAACCAGCATCTTGCATGAGTTTGTCAGCTATTTTGCAACTAGCTACATGGTGGTCAATACCTTTTTCATACTCGTCAACCCTTCCTATATCATGAAGAAGACCGACAGCATATATTAATTCCTTATCAAGACCTAGGCCATCCTCGAGGTTTATAATATACATCATCCTAGCTACGGATAGCAAATGATCTATATCGTGACCACAATAAATCCTATCTTGCTCAAGTTTTTCTATCTTAGATATATAATATTTAAATTCTCGACTTGCCATAAGACTTTCTATCCTAGGCATTAGGTACTTATTTTCATTTATCATTTATTTGATCAGCTCCCTAATAGACATGAGTAAATTGTGATCTTCCTTAAATCTACCCCTAGTAGCTTGGGTCACTGTTATAGTACCCGGCTTTTTTATACCTCTCATAGTCATACACATATGCTCAGCCTCTACTATCACGACAACACCTAGAGGACTTAGCTCTTTTACAAGGGCATCGGCAATTTGAACTGTCATCTGTTCCTGTAGCTGGAGTCTTCTAGCATAGACTTCCACAAGCCTAGCCAATTTACTGAGTCCAGTAACCTTGCCATTTGGTATATAGGCTATATGGACCTTGCCAAAAAACGGTAGCATATGGTGTTCACACATGGAATAAAAGTGGATGTCCTTTTCCAATACCCAATCGGCATCATCAGCCTTGAATACCCTTGATAGATATTCACTAGGATCATCATCATAGCCTGCCAAAACTTCCTTATACATCTTTGCTACCCTCTTAGGAGTATCAACCAAACCTTCCCTATCTGGGTCTTCACCAATAGCAATCAAAAGGTCTCTTACGGCTTTTTGAGCCTTATCTATATCTATCATCTTATCCTCCCAATTAAAATACTTTTAATATTAAATACATAGTTTAGACTAGCTAGGTCTAAACAAACCATACCAATATTATATCAGATATACAAAAAAAAGACACCCTATAGGATATACCCAAGAGTGTCTAATATTCCATTTTTACAAATACTAATAATATGATATAGTAATTTTAAAATTACTTATTGATTACTAGTATATCCTTATATCTATCAGTTAGTTCAGTCAACTTACCAACAAATGCTTCATTCTGCTTCTTGTAAGCAACTGCATTTGCAACTTCATCCTTAACATCTTCAAATTCAAGCTGCCCCTCTTCCTTGTGAGACTCAACCTTTATGATGTGGTATCCAAACTGAGACTTAACTGGTTCAGATACTTTTCCAACTTCTAGAGCAAAAGCTGCTTCTTCAAATTCAGGTACCATCTGACCCTTGCCAAATTCGCCAAGGTCTCCACCCTTCATATTTGATGGACACTTAGAGTACTCAACAGCTGCATCTTCAAAAGACATTTCCTTCTTGTCTATTTTAGTCTTTATTTCCTTAGCCTGGTCTTCTTCATCAACTAGTATGTGCTTTGCAGAAACCATCTCAGGGCTTACAAACTGAGCCTTGTTTTCTTCATAGTAGTTTAACTTTTCTTCGTCACTTACTTCAACGCTAGCTATAATTTTGTTTATAGCATACTGCTTGATCATGTTAATCTTTATTAACTCCATTTCTTTAACGAAGTTTTCATCCTGGTCTAGCTTATTTTCGATAGCATCAAGATAGAACAGTTCCTGGTTTATTAAGTCAGCAAGTATTCTCTTTCTTCCTTCTTCATTGTCAAACTGCTGTCTCTGATATGGGTCTATACTACTAATAGCTGCTTCAACATCAGCTGCAGTTATTTCTTTATCACCAATTTTAGCTAAATAATTTAATTCTGTCATTTTATTCCTCCAATAATTAATTTCTACCTCGATTTTTATGATAACATTTTTTCTTATAAAAGTCTACTAATTTAGTGGGTATTCTAAAAGTTTAGCTGACAAGTAAAACTAGGCTAAGACCAAAATTGCGCCAACAAATAAAATTATGACCGAACAAGAGGTCTAATAAAAATAAGTCAATACTAATATTAGTATTGAGGATAGAATACCTACAACACCTGTATCATTTTTATCCTTTTTTATCAACTTGTTAGACACTAGCAACAATAGGACACAAAGTATAATTTTGACATACAGAGCCTCAATATTCCTAGGAACCACCATAAAACTGTACAAGGACTCAAGATATGTAAGTATCAGTACCATCCTATACAAATAGTAAATTCCTGTTGTGGACTTTTTAATTATATATACCATTGTGCAAACAATTAAAAATAATCCTGAAACCACCAAATATATGTTAAACAATATCTCGTTGTAGTTTGCAATTGTTATTACACTCCACTTGTACCAATATAGAGGCCAGAATAACATACACGTAAACCTAAAAAAAACTTCCAAAAATCCTAGATTTTTAACCGATTTAAACATCTTGCCTCCCAAATTCACCCTTATAGTCTTCTTATATTTAAATTATACCATAGTTTACTAATATTATCTTTCAATTTAGGTCCGAATATGTTAAAATAGAGAAGGTATTTATAAGAATAAGAAGATAGGAGGCATTAGTATGGGCTTAAGAGATAGATTTGCAGATCAGTTCGCTAGACAGAAGACTATGACTGGTCCAGAGAAAAAGGCAAATGATATAATCGGTAAATTGATAATGAAAAAAGCTCTATGGTTTATAGTTGCCATGGTAGTGGTTGGAATCTTAGTAGCTACAGTATTGAAGTTCCCTTGGTGGGCCACACTTCTAGTAGATGTTGTGATACTAGTAGCAGCATATTTCTTTATGAAAAAAGAAAGTGAAAAATATCAGGAATTCACTCCTTATGTGGGCAACCTGATCAGCCTTGAAAACAAGGGTAAGGACGGTTACACTGCCCTAATCAAACAGGGTAAGAGGCCTATTAAGTTGGACATAAAATACGGTGGCGAAGACCTTGTAAAGGTTAAAAAGAACGCTATTGTACAGATAACATACAATCCAACAGGAAAAATAGCTATATTAGTAACTAAAAACGATATAAAAAGATAAACAAAAAGAGCTCAAATTGAGGTGTCTAAGATTAATCTGACCCCAAAATTCGAGCTCTTTTCTATTAACTAATATCGTAACTAGTCTAATTATCAATTTTTGTTGAACATATCATCTAGAGACTGGTCTTTCCCCTTCAATAAATCATATGTATAAGAGATTACCTCTCTTCTCTTGACTATACCTATAAAGATACCTGCATCATCTATAACAGGAACAAAATTCTGGTTGATAAGAACCCCTAGTAAATCTTCTACATTGGCGTCTATCTTGGCAGTGTCATTATTGCTCCTCCTAGGTACTTCCATTATATTGATTTCTTTAAGCGATTCAAGATCATATTTCTTCATGCTATCTATATACCACAATAAATCACCTTCTTTTACTGTACCTACATAGTTACCCGCTTCATTTAGTATAGGCACAGATGCATACCTATATTTTTTAAGTGTTTCTAAAACAGTATAAACAGAATCTGTATCCATCAAACTGACTACATCCGTTTTTGGCGTTAAGAAAAATAATATATTCATAGCCTTCTCCTCGATTAATAATTTATATCTGTAAAAAAGATATATATATTTATAAGATACCCAATGCCGATTACTTTAGCAAAGGATCTCCATAGTTATTATAACACAAGTAAAAGGAATTCACCTATAAATACCTTGAAAATGTTTGCTTAAATGTCAATATGCAAAAGAGACCAGTAAACTGGTCTCTGTACTAACTGATTCAAATTTCAAAATTTCTCATACTACAGAATAAACTGTAGCTTAATTTATAATTTAAACTCTTGTTACGTTTGCAGCCTGAGGTCCCTTTGAACCGTCTACGATTTCAAATTCAACCTGCTGACCTTCTTCAAGAGACTTGTAACCATCGCCCTGTATTGCTGAAAAATGTACGAATACGTCATTTTCTCCATCTACTGATATAAAACCAAATCCCTTTTCATTGTTAAACCACTTTACTACTCCGACTTTCATTAAATCCTCCTAAAATTGTGAACGTTTGAATTTTTTGCTGTTCACTACTTCTCCAATATAACATAATAAATAAGAATAGTCAATTATATTTTAAAAATAATAAAAATTTAATTTTTATTTTTAATAATAATTCTCCACTTTTAGCCGATAACTTGATTAATTGTGTAATATTGATATATAATAATATACAAGAAGAACTATTATTGTAAATTCTTGATATTGTTCAACAATTTCACCAAAACTTAACAATATATAAGAATTACAAGTATTTACGGAGGATTTACAAATGTCTAAGCAAAAGAAAATAGCCTGTATAAACGATATTTCCGGACTTGGAAAATGTTCTCTAACAGTAGCTATACCAATAATATCAGCACTTAAGTGTCAGTGTTGTCCCCTACCTACATCCGTTCTGTCTAGTCAAACAGGCTATCCTAAATTCAGCTTTGTAGACTTGACTGATTCCATAGAAGAATACATAGATATATGGCAGGAATTAAGGGCCAATTTCGATACTATTTATTCAGGATTTTTGGGTTCATCAAGGCAGATTAAACTAGTAGAAAATTTAATTAAGAATAACCCAGATTCATTTGTAATTGTAGACCCTGTATTGGCGGATAACGGAAAGATGTTTCCAATTTTCACAGATGAAGATGTCGTAGAAATGAGAGAGTTGGTCACAATGGCGGATTTGATAACACCAAATATCACCGAAGCCAACCTATTGTCAGGTCGCAAAATAGACAATTTTGACTACAAGGAAGAAGACCTACTTGAACTGTGCAGAGACCTTTCCAAGACTGGTCCTTCTTATGTCATTATCACAGGCTTTGAAGAAAAAGACTCAATATACAATATATGCTATGATCGTAGACAGGATTCAATATCAAAGATAGGAGTCCCTTTCAATAGAGTTAGTTTCAGTGGTACAGGAGATATATTTACATCCATAGTATCTGCCCTTATAACAAGAGGCTTTGAACTAGAAAAATGTGTCAGTGCTGCTGTCGATTTTATCTACAAATCTGTAAACTATACAGTAGAAAGCGGCGACTTTGACAGGAACGACGGTATATTATTTGAATACTTTTTAGATAACCTAACACAGATATAAGATAAATTTAGTATATAAATTAGAGAAGCATTTTAATACATAAATAAAAAGGTTATGCAAAATTTCTTTTGAAATCAAATGCATAACCTTCTTAAGTGCCTATATTACTTCGCACATTTAAATTGAATTTTATAAACAACCTATATTTGGACCAACTGCTTGCCTCTTTAAATACCTGTCCAAGTAAGCTTGTACTTACTACTAATACTGGTCAATATAACCTGATGGATGAAAGTAGTATACTTCTTTTGTATTCTTGTCTACAAATAAGCCCATATCAGTGTTTGTATTAGGTAGGAACACATAGCCTTCATGTCCTTTTTCCTTTAGCACTGAGTAGTCTTTTTCATCGCCCATATATGAGTAGTCTAGGTTTGTTCCCTGGTTCTTTAGTACATTTAAGGCCTCTTCCCTGTTTAATGACTTGTTAGCCTTAGGAGCTTCTTGACTTGTTAAATCACCTATCTTATTTGTTTTATTTTCTGCTACATTATTAGCAAGAGTCTTTTCAGATTTATTTACTGTTACATTATTAGCAAGAGTCTTTTCAGATTTATTTACTTCAACCTTGTTTATAACTCTATCTTGATTCCTAACCTTGTTTACATCCTGCATCTGATTTGACTTTAGGCTTGTATCTGCCTCAACTATGTCTTCCTTCTTCTTGTCTGAAACAGGTGACTCATTATCTATAACTGTATCATCGCTATCAGCTACCACATCCTGCTTTGCTGGCCTTGCATACATCATATCTTCTTGTTGCCTATTTACTGCATCGCTTAGGGGGCTGACTGCAAATATACCCATCATCACTACCATCGCTAAAACTATTCTCTTCTTCATAAGATCACACCCCTTCTCAAATTTATATAATTAATATTTATGTCTTATTTATGTCTTTCTATATTTATAATATACCACAATATATACATAAAAAACGTTACAGGGGTGTTATCTAGCATTACAGGTCTGTTACTATAGTTACAAGCTGTAATAATATTATTATAAAAACAAAAAAAGTCCCAAAACAGTTGAAATCAACCGTCTTGAGACTTTCACTACATATTAATTTTATAAATCTAGATTGTATTCCTTTAAGAAGTTCTCTATTTTATAATACATTTTGTTACATCCACTGTCAACATCTGACTCTAAGTTAAGAACTAATAGTGGCTCGTGTAGGGATGCCCTTAACAAGAACCAACCATTTTCATCTGGATATGCAGAATCAACTCTTACACCTTCAAAGTTTTTCTCTACCTCAGACCATGAGTCACTAGATTTTGCAAATTCCTTTAAGTCTTCTATTACTTTAGCAGCATAGGCCTTAAAATCCTCTTCCTTGATCTTAATCCTGTATTCTGAAGATTCCTTTGCTTCTTTTAGGTCGGATATGATATCTGCAACACTCTGACCCTTCTCATGCATCTGGGCAGCCTTCATCAATATCTTGGCTATTAAATAAGCTCCATCATCCAAGAAATAATTCTCCCTAAGTGCTGCATGACCTGATGTCTCTATAGCAAGTGGTGATGATATACCTTCCTTGTTTAGTCTTACTGATTCGTTGATTACATTCTTGTAACCCCTCTTAAACCTATGGTGAACCCCACCTCTTTTTTCTATAAATTCAGCAAGGCCCTTAGAAGTTACAGAATCTGTTACTATTGTAGCCCCAGCCTCTTCTTCTAGTAGGATCGATGCAATCAAGGCTATCAAGGCGTTTTTATTTATAGATTTTCCATCTGGACCTACTATAGCTGCCCTGTCTACATCGGTATCAAATATAATACCAAGGTCAGCACCTACATTTACAGTAGCCTGAGATATAGACTTCATAGCTTCCCTGTTTTCAGGGTTAGGTATATGATTAGGGAACATTCCATCTGGCTCTAGGAACTGACTTCCCTCTGTATCTGCACCAAGTCTAGCAAGGACCTTTTCAGCAAAAAATCCACCTGCACCATTTCCGGCATCTACTATGATCTTCATACCAGCAAGTGGCTTATCATGGTTTATCTTAGAGTCCACACCTTTTATTATCTTATCTACAAGGACCCTTGAATAGTCCTCTAATAGGTCTCTAGTTTCGTAACCACCATATTCTAGCCCCTTCATGATATTCTTAGATACAGCTATATCCAAGACATCCTTTAGGTCCTGCTTGTCTAGGCATCCATCCTCAGTAAACATCTTCATTCCATTATATATATATGGCATATGACTTGCTGTAAACATTATAGCACCATCGCACTTGTAATCTTCCATTACAGTAGTCATAAACATAGATGGTGTAGTTGCAAGACCGCAATCTACTAGATATACGCCTATAGACCTCAAGGCATCACCTGCAACCTGTCTAAATTCAGGGCCTGTGACCCTTGAATCCATACCTAATGCAATCCTTATGTCAGACTTCTTTTCCTTGTCAGTAATCCAAGTAGCAAAAGCCTTGGCTATTATTTCTACATCTTCCTTAGTAAGAGTTATATCCAATTCAGAGTTTTCATCCTTATAGGCTACCCCTCTAACATCTGTACCATTTTGTAAACTGAATAACTTGTCCATTTCTTTCTCCTATGGGAATAATCCCTACTATCTACTATATTGTTAATTTTGCCTTCTCAGCATCCTTTATAAAATTTTCTATACCCCTGTCTGTAAGTGGATGGTTGATCATCTGCATTATTACCTTATATGGCACTGTAGCTATGTCTGCTCCTAGCTTTGCAGACTCTAGTACATGGATTGGATTTCTAACACTTGCAACTATTATTTCTGTTTCTATAAAGTTAACTTCAAATATCTGCTTGATGTCAGCTATAAGTCCTAGGCCATCAAATGATATGTCATCTAATCTACCAACAAAAGGACTCACATATGACGCTCCAGCCCTAGCTGCAAGAAGTGCCTGATTAGCTGAGAATATAAGAGTTACATTTGTTCTTATGCCCTTGTCGCTAAGTGCCTTTACTGCCTTTAGACCTTCTGCACACATAGGTATCTTTATAACTATGTTTTCGTGGATCTTAGCAAGCTTTTCGCCTTCTTTTATCATACCTTCATGGTCCATACTTAGTACCTCAGCACTGATAGGCCCATCAACTATAGTAGTTATTTCATTTACTACCTCTGCAAAATCTCTACCTTCTTTGGCTATAAGCGATGGGTTTGTAGTTACACCGCAGATTACACCTAGATCATTTGCTTCCTTTATTTCATCAATATTGGCTGTGTCGATAAAAAAGTTCATATATTCCTCCCGAATTTTATTTGGTTATTTTGATTATACTAACGCTATAAATCCATTTCAATTTCTTAAACAAAGTGTCAATTAAACACCTATAAATAAGTTTAATAAATTATAGGATTTACTTCTATATTATATAGCAAATTTACAAGTTTTGCAATTTAGGTCTTGCAAGTTCTCCCAAGATAAATCACTATTATATAAAAATTCACTAAAATTCAGTTTTCTTTAGATATTTTCCTAGACTTTTTGTTTTAATAGTGTTAAAATCTCTTTATATATAAACATTCAGTTAAGGATTTCATCATAATGTTTGGAAAAAATAATATAAAGGAGATGATTATTAATGGCTTTTTACTTTGATACTCCATCAAGAACTTTCAGTGAGTATTTATTAGTACCAGGTTATTCATCAGCTGAGTGCATACCAGCTAATGTTAGCCTTGTTACACCAGTTGTTAAATTCAAAAAAGGAGAAGAACCAGCTTTAAAGATGAATATACCTCTAGTTTCAGCTGTCATGCAGTCAGTATCTGATGACAATATGGCTGTTGCTCTAGCAAAAGAAGGTGGTATCTCATTCATATACGGATCACAGACTATAGAAAATCAGGCTGCAATGGTAGCAAAAGTAAAGTCTCACAAGGCAGGGTTTGTAATATCTGACTCAAACCTTACTCCAGACCACACACTAGCAGATATACTTGACCTAAAGAAAAAGACTGGCCACTCTACTGTTGCCATAACAGATGATGGTACTGCAAAAGGTAAATTATTGGGAATAGTAGCAAGCCGTGACTACAGAGTCAGCAGAATGTCACGTGATACTAAAGTTCGTGATTTTATGACACCAATAGAAAAAATTGTATACGCAGATAAAAATGTTACTCTTAAAGAAGCCAACAACATAATCTGGGACAACAAGTTAAATTCTCTACCAGTACTAGACGAAGATGGCAAGCTAGTATATATGGTATTTAGAAAAGACTATGATTCACACAAGGAAAACCCACTTGAACTACACGACGCTAAAAAGAGATACGTTGTAGGTGCTGGTATCAACACTAGAGACTACGAAGAGCGTATTCCTGCCCTACTAGAGGCTGGTGTTGACATACTATGCATAGATTCATCTGAAGGCTACTCAGAATGGCAGTCAAGAACTATAGCGTGGGTTAGAGAAAAGTACGGTGACACTGTAAAGATAGGTGCTGGTAACGTAGTTGACAGAGAGGGATTCAGATTCCTTGCTGATGCTGGTGCTGACTTTATAAAGATCGGTATCGGTGGTGGATCAATATGTATCACTAGAGAACAAAAGGGTATCGGACGTGGTCAGGCTACTTCAGTAATTGATGTTGCCAAGGCTAGAGATGAATATTTTGAAGAAACTGGTATATATATTCCAATCTGCTCAGATGGTGGTATCGTATATGACCACCACATCACACTTGCACTAGCTATGGGATCAGACTTTGTAATGCTTGGTAGATACTTCTCAAGATTTGATGAATCTCCAACAAACAAGGTAAATATAAACGGCGTTTACATGAAGGAATACTGGGGTGAAGGTTCTGCTAGGGCTAGAAACTGGCAGAGATATGACCTAGGTGGAGACAAGAAGCTGTCATTTGAAGAAGGTGTAGACTCTTACGTTCCATATGCTGGTTCATTAAAAGACAATGTAAACATGACTCTTGCTAAGGTAAGATCAACTATGTGTAACTGCGGTGCCCTTTCAATTCCTGAACTACAGGACAAGGCCAAGCTAACAGTTGTATCTTCTACTTCAATCGTAGAGGGTGGAGCTCACGACGTTATACTAAAGGACAATAGAAACCTATAATAGAATCCATTAGCATTTTGTTAAAATCAATACGATAAATTAAGGTCGCTCAAATAAGGGCGGCCTTTTCTGTATCCAAGTAAGAACTATAAAATCTGTCCAAATAAAAGCTATAAAATGTCTACAAAAAAACCGCAGGATATATCCCACGGTCACTACTTGCTTAGTCTAAATATGATAGGTAGGCTCCTAATGTACCAATCACCAAGGCCAAAACCAACAATATGCTGGATTTTCTGTAATCCTTCTTATAAAAGTATATAGACCCTACAGCAATAGCTACCGTCAATAGGCCTATGTAAACAGCTATAATATCACACCTGTTTATCCTCGTTACAGCAAGTAGTCCTAGCAAAATCGCATAGGCTGTAGCTGTATTCTTAATCATATGTCTCTTAAGACCCTTACTTGTTAATATACTATATAGTGCAAGTACCAACAACACCAAAAGTATAATCAATCCTGAAATTGACATTTTTACCTCCAATAAATTCCTATAAAACTCCAATATATAAATCATATACATTATCTAACAATATGTCAATATTTTTTTCAGAATCATATACTCCAGACGCTGAAAACTTAGATCCACCACCCTTTAATGGATACTCATTGGCTAAACTCTTAAATAATTTACCTAAATCTATATAGGTGTGTTCTGATATTGTAGTCTTACTTGCCATAAAGTTTATCATGTATTTGCCTTGCTTTTTATTTGCAAAGATTAGAACAAGAGGTCCACTCTCTACTAGGTGCTTTGCAAGACTATCCAAATACCATGTCTCTTCATTATCAAATTTACTTATAATAACCTTTAATCCCTTGGCATTTGACTTAGCAGAAGATAAGTATATCTCCATATCTTTTTTGATTAGCTCATTTAATAGATAAGCTGATCTATTATAGTAATCATCCTTTTTCTTTTCTATATTTTCCAAACTCTTTATAATATTGTCTTCTCCTGCACTGTACTTATTAAGGACAGAATCGAAAATTCGATCCCTTTTTAACAAGTAATCTACAGCCCTTTTTCCAGCTAAGTATTCAAACCTAGTTCCAGACTTGTGCTTGTAGTACCTTTTTATCTTTACCATGGTGATGTCCCTAGTGTTGTCTAGATGAAGACCACAACAGGCATTAATATCCAGGTCCTCAATTTCAAGAATCCTAATATCACCATCTGTACTTGGAAGAGGCCTTCTAGTTTCTAGACTGTCACCCTCTTTTAAGACATAATTTTTGATATTTATAGCCCTTGAAATCTGGTCATTAGCATAGTCTTCAAGCTTTTTAACCATTTCGTCCGTAAATTCACCGTCAATATCTAACTGAGATACATCTTTACCTATATGCAGCCCCTTAGTATTGGCCTTAAACAATTTATAGAAACATCCTGATAAGAGATGCTGACCTGTATGTTGCTGCATACCATCAATCCTGTGGTCCCAATCAAGCTCCATAAGACATACTATATCACCTGATGATATCTTATCTAATGATACCTCGTCTGATGATATTTTGTCTGATGATATTTTGTCTGATGATATTTTGTCTGATGATATCTTATCTGATGATAGTACTTGATCCCTAGATACTATATGTTTAATTCTATTATCAACCTCACGAATATCTTCAAGCTTGTATCTATGCTTTACTTCCCCACCACTGACTAGGCTGATAAATCCCCTGTCCATGGGTTGGCCGCCGCCCCCTGGGAAAAATATCGTATCTTCAAACTCTAATTCCAGTAGTTCAGAATTATCATAAGTATTGCAAGCTACAAGTTTTGTTTTAAAATTTTTAAACCATTTATTTTCGTAATAACTCATACCTACCTCCATCATCACAAGATATACTATAACCCAAATCTCAAAAAATTTCAATATCAAAACGTTACAAAGGCACCTAATTCAAGGTGCCTAAAATATTTATTAAAATTTTATACTTAAATCTACTTTTTATACTTAAATCTACTTTTTATACTTAAATCTACTTTGTATATTTTCTACTTAACATATTTGATATATTCACCGTATCCTAGTTCTTCCATCTTTTCAAGTGGTATAAACTTTAGGGCTGCTGAATTGATACAATACCTATTGCCTCCCAATGAGTCTGGACCATCTTCAAATACATGACCTAGATGAGAGTTAGCCTTCAAACTCCTAACCTCAGTCCTACTCATACCAAATGAATAGTCAGCCCTCTTATGGATAGACGTATCTTTTATTGGCTTAGAAAATGCTGGCCAACCACAGCCTGAATCAAACTTGTCGCTTGAAGAAAATAATGGCTGTCCATCGACTATATCGACATATATACCCTTGTCAAAATTATCGTAGTATCCATTTTCAAAAGGTACTTCAGTCATATCATTTTGGGTAACTTCAAAAGATATATCAGATAAGATATCCCTTCTTTCCTCCCTAAGATCATTGTTCCTATCCCAGTAGGCCTTTAAAAAATTATGTCTTCCTGAATTCCTATAGTACATTTCATAATGCCTAGACTGAGTCTTATAGTAGTCCTGATGATTATCTTCTGCAGGATAGAACTTTTCAGCCGGAATTATCTTAGTGAAGACCTTCTTATCAGACTCTCTCTCTAATTTATCCTTGTAATAAGTAGCAATCCTCTTTTGATCTTCATCATGGTAGAAAATAGCAGTATGGTACTGACTTCCAATATCGACAAATTGTCCTGCTGGATTAAAGGGATCTATCTGTCTCCAAAAAACCTCAAGTATTTCTTCGTATGTAATTCTATCATCATATCTAATCTGAACGGCTTCAAAATGACCTGTCTTTCCACTACAAACTTCCTTGTAAGTAGGATTATCTGTCTGGCCGCCGGTATATCCAACCTTTAAATCTAGGACTCCTTCATAACTAGTGAATGGTTTAACCATGCACCAAAAGCATCCACCAGCAAATGTCGCTAATTTTTCCATCGTACAATCCTCCTAATACCACATATACTATTATATAATATGCCCCAATAATATATGCTTAAAACAGAATGTATAAGAAAATATATCATTACATAACAAATTTATATATTATAAAAACTTAAAAGTTGATTTATCAAAATCGATAATTCCTTCTTCTCTTAACCTACTAAGCTCTCTTGAAAGGGCCGACCTATCAACACCTAAAAAATCTGCCATATCCTTTCTCGAATAAGGAATTTCAAAGAAAATATTACATGATTTCATACTCTCCTTTTCTAGAAAATGAAGTATCTTGTCCCTAGTATTCCTCCTAGAAAGTATTTCTATTTTGTTTAGCAGGATTAGGTTCTTATCCGCAAATGTCTTTATAAGACAAGAAATAATTGTAGCCTGTTCACTTGTAAACTTTTCTCCAAGATCAAAATCTGGCCTTAGCAACCTATCTGTATTTATAGTCATCAATAATGACTTTTTCTCAGCAGTGGCTGTGACAGGGCACACCTTATTGGATGTCATGGAAAATACCTCTGCAAATATCTGGCCAGGACTTATCTTATCTATTATATTTCTATTTCCACTTTCGTCACTCTTAGAAAGCACTATCTCACCCTCCAAGAGAAAGCACATATTCTCATAAATATGTCCCTCTTCAAATAAATTTTGTCCCTTGCTAATTGCTATAGTTTTTGCACCTATTAAATCGAGAAATTCTGCTAGGTCACCTAGAGCAAAATTTTCAAACAAAATATTATTTTTTATTAAATCTATATACTTATTAATCATAATACACCCCTATAGAGATTTTTCTTTTTACTTATATTCTTCCTTGGATGTAGGTAGTCCCTTCTTTACTAGCTTGTCATTTATAGTCTCTCCTGCAAGAGTATGTATAACTGCAAAAAGAGGCACACCCAATACCATACCAATTAGTCCAAAGAACTTGCCTGCTAGTAGCAATGAAAATAGTATCCAGAATGATGATATACCTAGAGATCCACCTAGTATCTTCGGACCTATAACATTACCATCAAGCTGTTGGATGATAAATATTATAATTGTTAACCATAAAGCCTTAATAGGACTTACAAATAGGACAAGTATAATAGATGGCACAGCTCCTATAAAAGGACCAAAAAATGGAATTATATTTGTAACACCTATTATAAATGTAATAAGTATAAGGTAAGGCATCTTAACAATATATAAAACTATAAAGGCTATTGCACCTATAATTGTAGAGTCAATTATCTTACCAACTATAAACTTACCAAACATATCATTTGAAAGATCTGTCACATATAGGATATAGTCACCAGCACTAGTTGAAAATACAGCTCTTATAAACTTCTTACACATAGCGTAGAAGCTTTCCTTATCAGCCAAGACATATACAGATATAATTATACCTAAAACTAGGTTCCATATACTCTTAAGCACCATTAAAAGTGTGTTTGCAAGATAAGGCATAAGGTTGGTAGCAAATTCCATCAATTGCTTTCCTATTTCCTCTATCTTAGCCGTTACAAATTCCTTTGCAGGTCCTGATATTTCTATACTGCTTATAAGAGAATCTGTATATAGGTATAGTTTATTCACTATTCTCGGAAAGTCAGTTATTATAGATGATAAACTAGCTGCAACCTCTGGCAATATGAACTCTATAAACAAGTATACCAAGATACAAACAGTAAAATAAGTCATCAATAGTGATAGGGTCCTCATTTTTCTATGGCTCATTCCCTTCTTGGCTAGATTCAATATTATCTTATCCTCATAAAAAGCCAACATAAAATTGAATAAGTAAGCCAAAGAAAATCCTATAATAAAGGGTCTTATTATAGCTATAAAGGTATTAAATAGCTCACTCAACTTAGTAAACTTAGTAAGTCCAAGATATAGCATAATACCAGATGCAATTACTATCACTGAATACAGTGCAATAGTCGTATATTTTTTATTCCAATCAAATTTCATTTTTAATCAGTTTCCCCCTCATACTGCGACCTGTATAGTTTGCTATAAAATCCATCTAGTTTCATCAGCTCTTCATGATTGCCTTGCTCGACTATATCTCCTTCATTCATAACTAGTATCAAGTCTGCGTTTCTTATTGTTGAAAGTCTATGGGCTATTATAAAACTAGTCCTGTTGACTACCAGGTTATCCATGGCCTTTTGTATCATCTGCTCAGTACGTGTATCTACAGAACTTGTCGCCTCATCCAAGATTAGTACCCTAGGGTCAGAAAGTATGGCCCTTGCTATTGTCATAAGCTGTTTTTGTCCCTGAGAGATATTGCTTGAATCCGCAGTCAACATAGTGTCATAACCATGAGGCTGGGTCATTATAAACCTATGGACATAGGCAGACTTTGCAGCCCTTTTAACCTCTTCATCACTGGCATCTAACTTACCATACCTTAGGTTGTCTTTTATAGAGCCTGTAAACAGCCAGGCATCCTGAAGAACCATGGCAAACTTGGACCTATAACTATCAAAGTCTAGTTCGTTGATGTCCTTACCATCAATTCTTATAGTCCCCGAATTTGCCTGATAAAACCTCATAAGTAGTTTGACAAGTGTAGTCTTACCAGCACCAGTCGGTCCTACAATAGCAACCTTTTGTCCTGGGCTAACGTGTAGATTAAAATCATTTATAATAATCTTATTTTCTTCATATCCAAACCTAACGTGGTCAAAGTCTATAGCTCCCTTGAAAGACTTTTCATCTATTATATCCTTCTTACTTAAATCTATCTCTTCTTCATCAAGAAACTCAAATATCCTGTCAGCTGCAGCAACTGTAGACTGAAGTAGGTTCATAACCTGGGCTAACTGGTTAAGAGGTTGGGTGAAAGTCCTCATATATTGTATAAATGCCTGTATATCACCAACTTGAATATTTCCATTTATAGCCATATAGCCACCGAAGATAGCTACTATTGCATAGCCCAGATTGCCTACAAACATCATTATGGGCATCATAACTGAAGATAAAAATTGAGACTTCCAACCACTTTCATATAGCTTATTGTTAATCCTGTTAAACTCAGTTATTTCATATTTTTCTCCCATATAGCCTCTTATTACTTCTTGTCCAGAGAATGATTCTTCTATCTTTCCATTTATCTTACCTAAGTGTTTTTGCTGGTCTTTAAAGTACTTCTGTGAATTTTTGATTACAAGTCCAAGCACCAAGACAGTTATAGGTAAAACAACCAATGATACCAAACTCATAACTAGGTTTATAGACACCATCATCACAAATACACCAACTACAGTTATCAAGGATGTCACTAGCTGCATCAATGATTGGTTAAGTGTTGTACTAAGTGTATCTACATCATTTGTAACCCTAGATATTATGTCACCCTTAGAATTTGTATCGTAATAGCTTATAGGTAGCCTATTGAACTTCTCTGATATATCCTTTCTAAGATTGTAGGTTACCCTCTGTGATACACCAGACATTATATATGATTGAATATAAGAGAATAGTGAGCTAAGTGTGTACAGGATTATCAAGGTAAATACTATCATGCCTACCTTGTAAAAATCTATTCCATCCTGAGGATTTTGTACCTTTCTCATCATCCCCTTAAATATCTCAGTTGTTGCATTACCCATTATCTTTGGTCCAACTATAGCAAATATAGTAGATAATATAGCAAACACAAATACTATAAGTATCTTTAATTTCTCATCTGCTAGGTAGCTGGACAATCTTTTTAGTGTAGCCATAAATGATTTTTTGGAAGACTTGTTTTTCTTACTCGCTGATTTCATTGTTCAACTCCTCCTCTGTCATCTGTGATTTTGCTATTTCATAATATACCTCGCAAGTTCTTAGAAGGTCCTTATGCCTACCCCTACCTGCTATCTTACCATTTTCAATTACCAATATTTCATCTGCATCCATAATAGTATTTATCCTCTGAGCAACTACTATTATAGTCTTGTCAGATAATTTTTCTTTTATACTCCTACGAAGCATCCTATCAGTCTTTGAGTCAAGGGCTGAGAAGGAGTCGTCAAATACAATAATTTCTGGGTCTCTTGCTATAGCCCTTGCAATAGATATCCTCTGCTTTTGACCACCTGATAGGTTTGCACCAGCCTGCTCTACCTTAGAATCAAAGCTGTCTTTCTTAGACTGGATAAACTCCATTGACTGTGATATCTCTGCAGCTTGTTTTATTGCAAAATGATCAAATGCAGGATTGGCATATCCTATATTAGACCCAATAGTACCTGAAAATAGGGTTGCCTTTTGGTTTACAAGAGATATCTTTGATCTAAGCACCTTGAGAGGCATATTCCTCACATCAACACCATCTACAAGAATATTTCCTGATGTAGCCTCCAAGAACCTAGGTATAAGCTTTACAATTGTAGATTTGCCAGAACCAGTTGACCCTATAATTGCTAGGGTATTGCCCTTAGGTATTGAGAAACTAATATCGCTTATTATATCCTCTTCTGCCCCTTCATACCTAAAACTTACATCCTTAAATTCTATGCTGCCTTCTTTATTGAACTTATTTACCCTACCTTCGTCTTTAATAAGTATCTCGCAGTCCAATACCTCACCTATCCTATTGGCAGATATCATGGCCCTTGGCACTATAATAGACATCATAGATATAAATAAAAATGCCATTATAATCTGCATAGCATACTGGATAAATGCCATCATATCACCAACCTGTAGATTACCTGATTCTATAGCCTTGGCGCCAAACCATATAATCAATAGAGTTGCCCCGTTCATTACAAACATCAACATAGGCTGCATTATTGACATAAGCCTTGATATAAATAGGTATATTCCTGTAAGTTCAGTATTTACCTTGTCAAATCGTTCTTCTTCATATTTGGCAGTACCAAATACCCTGTTGACCTCTATACCTGATATAAATTCCATAGATACTAGGTTTAACTTGTCAACAATAGACTGTACAATCTTAAACCTTGGCATAGCTATATACATGACTACCGCTATACTAACCAATGTTACAAGTATTGCAAGTACGATTATCCATATCATAGAAACATTGAGTTTCAATATGCTGCTAAATGCGCCTATAGCCATTATAGGACCATAAAATATAAATCTTAGTGCCATTACAGAAGATTGTTGAATCTGTTGTATATCATTTGTGCACCTTGAAATCAATGATGCACTAGAAAAACTGTTCATTTCATACTGTGAAAACTTAAGCACCTTTGAATATGAGTCCCTTCTAAGGTTCCTAGCTATTTTTGTAGAGACCCTAGACGATATAAAGCTAACTCCTATTGATGCAATTCCACCAAGAAGTGCTATAAACAACATCCACCTAGCTGTTGACCACATATATGCTTTTTGTATCTTATCTACATTCACTCCATAAGTCTTATACAATTCTTTGACCATTCTTACCGATATTTGTTTTTTGACTTGTTCAGTTAGACCTACATCTGAAGCCAGTTCCATTCTCGGTTTCTTACCTGCCTCAATATCCTTATTTGATAGGTATATAGCCATTTTAGTCAATGAATCCGCCATGTATTTATCCAACTTAAGATAGTCACTTTTAGTCAACTTATCTTTTAATACATAGTAGTTTGTATCCTCATACTTTGAAGATATCATCTTGGAATTCTCATTTTCTTGCCTAATTTTTTTATTTTCCTGACTATTGCTCTTAGGTTCCCATCTCTCATATGAACTAGCAATCTTGCCCTTGTATCCTACCTTTGTTATGGAAAGTAAGACACCATATGTTTTCTCATCTATTACTCTTGGTGTAGACTCTTTTAGTCCTCCCTGCTGGATTCCTACATTTACAATATCAGAAGTGTACTTGGGTAGCATCAATTCAAACTTGACCTGTACAACTAATATAGCAACCAAAAGCAGTATTGATAATATATGTTTGCCATAATAAGACATTACTCTCTTCATAATACTTGATCCTTTCATAAATACTCTAAAGAATATTATACCATTTTTTCATAAATAATATCCAATCTGTTTGTAAATTATATCTTAAATTTAAATACCCCACACAAGTATTTAGCTTATGTGGGGGTTGATGTCTTTTAAATTTTTATTAACTACTTATATCTAGGAACTTGGTAGGCTAGATTATGAGTAGAATTTGAGTAGGATGCTATCTCAGACATGACCCTACCTATATGTGAAGGCCACTGTATAGCTGTTGCATACTGGTGATAAATAGATGTAGTAGACCACTTCATCTTGTAAAGTGTATTCTGGTCATACTTGCTGCTGTGTATATACCTGTTAGATATCCATGTAGCTGCACCATCAATACCTGCAGCAACACTTGTCCAACCATTCTTGTAGGCTGTAGCAGTACCTCCTGCAAAGGCATTACCATCGACTGCACCAATACCAAAGAAGTTATAGACAGTCTTTCCATTTACTACATTACCACGTGCAAGCTTTGAAGTACCTCTTCCTGTTTCTATAAATGAATGGGCAACAAGATAGATTACATCTATGTTGTTCTTCTTAGCCGCATTTATAAATGCCTGCCCCTGATTATGGAATGGATTACCAACTGGACAATACCTGTTAATATAACTGTTTAACTGGTCAACACTTATGCAATTTGAAAATCTATCCAACCTTACAAACTGCATCATACCTGTGCTGTCAGTGAAATTATTAGGATCCATCAGGTATGTAAGTTCCTCTTTAGTAGCCCTAGGCCAACCTGGAGCATTCGATACATTTAGTGCATTTGACATCTGCATATTAACATGGTCACTAAGACTCATATTCATGTCCTGGTAACTTACTCCACCCTGTATTTCATCATTTGAGTTCCTATTTGCAATGTTAGGGTCTATACTAGGTTTTGTTTCAGCCTCATTTATTTCATCCTTAGGAGCTTCTTGTGTCTTACCTGTATCCTTTAGGTAGTAAGAAGATACATAGCCTGTCTTACCATCCTTAGTAATCTTTGCCCAACCATTAGTGTTGGCTTCAAATACCACTTCATCTCCCTTATATATTGTCATCAATTTAGCACTAGTTGCCTTAGCTTCTCTTCTGACATTTAACTGGTTTGATGTTACTGTCATTATAGTCTTTGCTGGTATACTTGAAGTGTTGGCATTTACATCAGATAAGTATCTACTTGATAAGTATCCAACCTTACCATTAAAATCAACCTTACACCAACCTACCCTATCTTCTAATAATCTTACTATATCTCCTTTTTTAAGTACGGCAATAATTTTACTTGATGTTGTCGCACCCTGTCTAAGATTTAGCGTAGGATTGTTGATCATCTTCTGACTACCAACGTTAGAGTTTAGTTTTACATTGTTATTATCCTCACCCTTGATAATAGAATTAGACTGTACCCAACCTTCATGGTTTCCACTTTTTATATGTGACCATCCATCTTTTTCTTCTAATATAGTGACTTCTGCACCCCTCTTTAGTACAAAACTTACCCTATCATCCATGCTGGGATTAGTTCTTATATTTACAAATTCAAAATTTATGTGTCCAACACTAGCCTCAGCATTTGCATTCATACCAAGGGCAGGTATAAGAGCTAGGGCAGACAAAAAGATCTTAGTTTTCAATTAATATTACCTCCAATACTATTCAATAAACAGTAAGATTTAAAAAAATACCTACTGACTTTAATCTATCCTTCATTCCAAAATATACTCTATTATAACAAATAATTACAGCTATGTAAATAATTATGGTCAAAAATTACAAAAAAGTTACAAGAATACACGTGACTAATATTATTTTGTCTACAATCTACCAGTATTCTTTTCATCTAGCAAGCAATCAAATAATCTCTGTGGTATAATTTAATTGTGGTATTTAAATCAACTATATCAAGTTATATCACTTATAATTCTCTTAACTCAAGGAGGTCTAATATGACAAATGAAGAAAAAACATTGACGTATAATGAAAATATAAGCAAACTAAGGGACTACATAAAAAATGCAAAAAGGATTGTATTCTTTGGTGGTGCAGGTGTATCTACGGAATCTAATATACCAGATTTTAGGAGTTCCAATGGGCTATTTTCAAAAAAATTAAACAGGCAGTTTTCACCCGAACAACTAGTTTCACATACTTTTTTTGTTAGGTATACAGAGGATTTTTTCTCTTTTTACAAGTCCAATATGATATATAAGGATGCAAAGCCAAACAAGGCCCACCTTGCCCTAGCAAAACTGGAAAAAATGGGTAAGTTGGACTCAATAGTAACTCAAAATATAGATGGCCTCCACCAACTTGCAGGTAATACTAGGGTATTTGACCTACATGGAAATATCAACCACAATACCTGTACCTCATGTAAGGCAAAATACAATCTTGATGAATTCTTAGACCTAGGAGATCCTGTACCACGCTGCAAAAAGTGTGGTTCTATAGTCAAGCCAGATGTAGTCCTATACGAAGAGTCACTAGACGACAAAACTATATCTGGAGCAATCAACTCTATATCCAAGGCTGACCTGCTTATAGTTGGAGGAACTTCACTTGTAGTTTACCCAGCAGCTGGATTTTTGGACTATTTTAAGGGAGACCACATTGTACTTATAAACAAGTCAAGTACACAGTTAGACTCAAGAGCCGACCTAGTAATCAATGAATCTATAGGTAAAGTACTTGATGATGCTATCAACTACTAAAGCTAAATAGGGAAGAAAGATATAAATAAATATATAAATAAGCATCCAAAATATCTATGAAAATAAAAATATAAATAAATGTGATAATAAAAATACGTGCACAAATGTGATATGTACCCTCTTTACTGGACAAACCAGTAAGGAGGGTATTTTTATGCGATATAGTTATGAATTCAAAAAAGAATGCGTAGAACTATACAAACAAGGAAAGTGGATGGAAACACCAGAAGGTGTTAAACCTCGTACGTTTAGAGACAAAATTAGATATTGGAGCAAACTTGTAGATTTTCATGGAGAAGAAATCCTTAAACACAATGAACAGAATAAAAAGTGGAGTGCAGAAGAAAAGTTTAAGCTTGTATCAAAAGTATTAGCAGGAAATTCTTACGAAGAAACAGCACTTAAATCTGGAATAAATACAAATATTCTTTATCAATGGGTTAACAAATATA
>NZ_KB906624.1 GCF_000381525.1 Peptostreptococcus anaerobius VPI 4330 = DSM 2949 | reverse complement strand
TTGCGGCTTTTGTAACTCCATATTTTTTAGCAAATTCACATAATTTTTGGCGGTAACGCATTTCTTCTGTTATAATAGACATGAGAGGACTCCTTTACTAAATGGTTTTGTTGATATTACTATTGTATCAGAGTTCCTCTCTTTTTTTATTCAATTGTGTAACATATGTTATAGCACATTACAAATCTATTTTATTCCTGCACCTATAGCTCAAACTATTCAATTTACCCCGAATGGATTTCACATCAATTACCTATACAGGCTCCCGATAAGGACACACTAAAACTACCTACACAGGCTCACGACAGAGACACACTACACTATACCTACACATGTTCCCGACAGGGACACACTACAACACATCTCTACATAGGCTCCAGACAGAGACATACTAAACCATACCTACACAGGCTCCCGACAGGGATATACTACAACATCTATACACACTACCAATCACCAACACGAAAAAGGGTGCTATGTCTGGTTGAAATAACATAGAGATATTTTTACCATACATCAATGCGAAGAGTCATGGCCAAAAATCCACTGAACGCAGTGAACGATTGGATTTTTAATGACCCAAGCATATGATGTATCAAAAATATCGACCAGTTATAAAACCAGACATAACACCCTTACCTATTATTAACTTTTAACTAAGCCCTAGTAATAGTCCCGATAGCAGTCTCTACCATAATCACATCACCAGTCTTAACCTTGCTTGTAACACCCTGTACTGACACTACTACAGGTACACCTAGGTTGATACCTGCAATTGCTGCATGAGATGTCATTCCACCAGTCTCAGTTACTACTGCAGAAGCTTTTTCAATATACTTAACCATCTGCTTGTCAGTTCCTACTGTAACTAGGATGTCTCCCTCGTTGAAATCTACTTCTTCACCTGGGTTGACTACTCTTACCTTACCTTCGACAACACCTCTTCCGACACCTACACCTCTTCCGATGAATTCAGTTATTGTAGATACCTTGATTAAGTTAGTCTTTCCTGTCTTACCAACTGGAACACCTGCTGTGATAACAACTAGGTCGCCTGCATTTACATAGCCAGCTTCCTGAGTCGCTTCTATGGCTTCATCAATCACTTCGTCAGTGCTCTTAGATAGTCTATATAATACTGGGTAGGCTCCCCAAGTAAGTGACATTCTTCTCATTACTCTTTCGTCAGCTGTTGCAGCTATGATAGGTGCCTTAGGTCTAAACTTTGACACCATTCTAGTTGTATGTCCTGAAGATGTACAAGTTATGATAGCACTAGCTTCTAAGTCTAGAGCTGTTGTACAAGTAGCGTGTGATATAGCATCTGTAACAGTTACGCCGTTTACGCAGTTTGAATATCCTCTAATATTTGAATAATCTAGTGTTTCTTCTGTTCTAATAGCTATTCTGTTCATAGCCTTTACAGCTTCAACTGGGTACTTACCAGCAGCTGTTTCACCTGATAGCATGATAGCATCTGTACCATCATATATAGCGTTGGCAACGTCTGTTACCTCAGCTCTTGTTGGTCTTGGGTTTCTGATCATTGAGTCCATCATCTGTGTAGCTGTTATTACTGGCTTAGCAAGCTCATTACACTTAGATATGATCATCTTCTGAACGATTGGCACCTCTTCACTAGGTATCTCAACACCCA
The DNA here is from genome assembly GCF_000381525.1 of Peptostreptococcus anaerobius VPI 4330 = DSM 2949. Taxonomy (GTDB): domain Bacteria; phylum Bacillota; class Clostridia; order Peptostreptococcales; family Peptostreptococcaceae; genus Peptostreptococcus; species Peptostreptococcus anaerobius. The sequence continues at coordinate 35,023 of NZ_KB906624.1, read as the reverse complement.
TATCTCCTCTTGCTACCATGATACCGTCTGATACCTGGATAATTGCATCTATATTGTCTACACCCTCTTGACTCTCTATCTTTGAGAATATCTGGATGTCAGTTGCTCCCTTTTCTTCTAATATCTTTCTTATTTCAAGTACGTCAGCAGCCTTTCTTACAAATGAAGCAGCTATAAAGTCTATACCCTGTTCGATACCAAACTCTATATCTTCCCTATCCTTTTCAGTAATGGCTGGAAGATTTACTTCTACTCCCGGAAGATTTACACCCTTCTTAGAAGATACCTTACCTGAATTCTCTACTCTTGTAATTATATCCTGTCCTGATATTTCTACAACCTTTAATGATACTAGACCGTCATCTATTAGGATTGTGTCTCCTACCTTTAGGTCCTTAGCCATATCCTTATAAGATACTGTACATCTTTCTCTGTTACCAACACAGTCATCCATTGTAACTACGAACTTGTCGCCTTCAACTAGCTCAATTGGCTCTTCAAAGTCACCTGTCCTTATTTCTGGACCCTTTGTATCTAGTAGGATTGCTACTGGAGCATTTAATTCTTTTCTAATTCTCTTTGTACGGTCCATTCTCTCCTTATGTTCTTCATGTGAACCATGTGAGAAATTAAATCTACATACATTTAACCCGTTTAAAATAAGTTCTCTTAGTATGTCGTCTGAGTCTGTTGAAGGACCCATTGTACAAACTATCTTTGTCTTCTTGTTTATCATTCACTCCACCCCTTATCACTTACTTATTTTTATATACATATATTAAACAATGTTTATAACCTATGTCTACCACCTAAATTACTATATAGATAGGACCTTGGCCATTTCATATGTTTCTACATCAAATTCCTTTGGTAAAGAAAGTGCTTCCTTAATATCCATATCTATTATTTTGTTATCTCTTATACCTACAACTCTTGCAGTCTTACCTTCTATCAATAGTTCTACTGCCTTGTTCCCCATCTTACTTGCTAGAAGTCTATCAAAAGATGATGGAGATCCACCTCTTTGAACGTGTCCAAGAACTGTAACTCTAACGTCTGCATGGTCTTTTTCAACTAGGGCATTCTTTAGTCCAATAGCTCCATCAACGAAGTCTCCTGCACCCTCTGCAAGGACTATGATACTATGCTTCTTACCTCTTTTTTGTGTTGTTCTAATTCTCTTTACTATCTCTTCTCTATCTATATGTACCTCAGGTACTACTATAGATTCGGCACCACCTGCAACACCTGCATATAGGGCAAGGTCTCCACAGTTTCTACCCATTACTTCTATTATATTTATTCTTTCATGAGAAGATGATGTATCCCTTATCTTACTTATTGCATCTATTATTGTATTACTTGCTGTGTCAAAACCTATTGTATAATCAGTGTAGGCCAAGTCATTGTCTATTGTACCCGGTATTCCAATAGTTGATACACCCAATTCACTAAGTAGGTTGGCTCCGTTAAATGATCCATCTCCACCTATTACTACTAGGGCCTCTACTCCCTTTTTCTTTAGTATCTTTGCAGCCTTTTCTCTTCCTTCTGCTGTCTTAAATTCATTGCATCTTGAAGATTTCAGTATAGTACCACCCCTCTGGATGATATCACCAACTGATGAAAGGTCCATTTCTATAAATTCTTCTTCTAATAGTCCCTTATATCCTCTTTCTATACCATATACCTTATATCCATAGTATATTGCTGTTCTGACTACTGCTCTGATAGCAGCATTCATACCTGGTGCATCTCCACCACTTGTTAATACGGCTAAACTTTTCATGACTTTCCTCCTAACACGCTTATTTCATTTACCTTCTATAATAAATTAATACACTAATTCGATCTATCTTAGGCTAAAATTTAAATTTAAGACCTATTAAAATTAAATGATCCTTAGGTCGGGTCGTTTATAATCCCAAGTGTACAAATTTTATCCCATAAACTCCAAAAAAAAACTGAAACGTTCTTTTCTTGTATTATACCACAAAATAGACGTTTCAGTTATATTTTTTTTATAATTTTACTGATAGCTTGAATTTTAAAAGCTACTATTTTCAATATATTTAACACACATCAATAGCTTAAACATATAAATCGGGATACTCCTTTGATAAATACTGTTTTTTTGACTTTACTTGATTACTATATTAAATTTTTCTATTATCTCTTCAAGGTCACTTCTTAGTTTATCATCGGCGTAAACACCCATTTCAGACAGTTGGTAGGTCTTTTTCTTATCCCCTATATTTTCATCTTCAGGGAAAATAACCACCTTGTCTAATCCTTGGTGCTTCATTATAACCCTGTAGATAGAATTGATAAGGTCTGTATTTTTCATGCTATTCACCCTGATAAAAAGCTTCTTTCCTGTAGCTTCAAGACTAGGTCTAGCTTCTTTTTTGTATGTGTTTTTCTTAGAACTTGAATATGAGTCTTCAAACTCACTTTCATCTGTTATGTCTTTTATCTGACCAGCGAGGATTGAAACATCTTCATCCTCTCTAATACTCATCCTACCCTTTATGAGAACTATACTATCCTCTTTTAATAAGGACTTATATTCTGTGTATGTCTTGGGAAATACAACCACTTCTAGACTACCAAATATATCTTCAATCTCTACAAAGGCCATCATTTCATTTTTCTTTGTAGTCATCAACCTAGATGACACGACTATACCGCCAACTATATGCTCTTGGTCGTTTAGTTCTTGCAGTAATTTAGGATCTTCTTTTAGTTCCTTGATCTTAAAGTTGTTTATAGATGTCCTCCTGGCTAGGATGTCCTCGTATTCAGATAGGGGATGACCTGATATATACATACCCATTACTTCTTTTTCCATGTCCAGAATGATTTTTTGCTTGAACTCATCGTAGTGCTTGATGCTAGTGTTGTCTATTATTCCTAGGCCCTGTCCCTGGTCTGACACCATATCAAACAAGGATATCTGCCCTTCTACATTTCTTTTCTTGTCCCTGCTGACACTGTCTAGTATGTCTTCAAAAGATAATAATAGGCTAGCCCTTGTCTCTCCAAGTGAATCTAGGGCACCACATTTTATAAGGCTCTCAATCGCCCTCTTGTTGGTAAACCTTGAGTCGAGTCTTTTTATCATATTTACAAAGTCCGTAAATTCTCCGCCTTCTTCTCTTTCCTTTACAATACCGTCAATCACATTGGCTCCAACATTCTTTACTGCCACAAGACCAAATCTTATGTGACCCTTGTCTACTGAAAACATTGAATATGACCTGTTGATATCCGGCGGCAATACCTCTATACCAAGCTTGCTACACTCTCTCATATATTCAACGACCTTGTCTGTGTTGCCTATTACAGAAGTCATCAGAGCCGCCATAAACTCAACTGGATAGTAGGTCTTAAGATAGGCTGTCTCATAGGCAAGCACCCCATAGGCAGCTGCATGAGACTTGTTAAATGCGTACTTTGCAAAGTCTATCATATCGTCAAATATCTGGTTGGCTATATCTTCTGGTACCCCGTTTCTGATGCAGCCAGGTATTTCGATATTTCCCTTATCGTCAAACTTACCATGTATAAAGTACTGTCTCTCTTCTTCCATGACATCCATCTTTTTCTTTGACATGGCACGGCGGACAAGGTCACTTCTACCAAAACTGTAACCTGCAAGCTCTCTAACCACCTGCATAACCTGCTCCTGATATACTAGACAACCATATGTAACCTCCAAGATAGGCCTTAGTTTTTCGTGTAGGTAGGTTGCCTCCTCAGGGTTATTCTTAAAGCTGATATACCTAGGTATAGAATCCATTGGACCCGGTCTAAATAGGGATATACCCGCAACTATATCTTCAAATGAGTCCGGTTTTAACTGCTTCATAAAGTTTCTCATGCCTGAACTTTCCAGCTGGAAGACTCCTAGGGTATTGCCTGACGAAAGCAGCTCATAGACCTTTGGATCATCGTAGTCCATCTTTGAAAAATCTATCTTTTCAGTGTAGCCCCTGTCCTCCCTGTTTATCTCTATAAGGTCTAGGGCATCTCTTATAACTGTAAGGGTTCTTAGACCCAAAAAGTCCATCTTTAGAAGTCCTAGCTCTTCAAGAGTAGTCATTGTAAACTGGGTAGTAATGGAGTCTTGGTTCCTGTAAAGCGGTACATAATCGTGGACTGGTCTTTTTGATATAACCACCCCAGCGGCATGGGTTGAAGCGTGCCTTACCATTCCTTCGAGCTTTCTTGATACATCTATTACTTCCTTTACATCCTGGTCAGACTCATACATTTCCGTCAAGGTAGGATTTTTATCAAAGGCCTTGTCTATTGTCATATTCAGTTCAAAAGGTATCTCCTTGGCAACTGCATCGACCTTATTGTAGGCTATATCAAGTACCCTACCTACGTCTCTTATAGCAAGCTTTGCCCCCATTGTACCAAAGGTTATAATTTGGGCAACGTGGTCTGATCCATACTTTCTCTTGACATATTCTATTACTTCTTCACGCCTCTTATAACAAAAATCTATATCTATATCGGGCATGGTAACTCTTTCAGGGTTTAGGAAACGTTCAAAAAGCAGGTTGTACTTTATAGGGTCTATATCCGTTATCTTAAGGGTATAGGCAACTATAGAACCCGCAGCAGATCCCCTACCAGGTCCGACCATTATATTATTCTCTTTGGCAAAATTTATAAAGTCCCAAACTATCAAGAAGTACTCTATATAGCCCATATTCGCTATAGTATTTATCTCAAATTCAAGTCTGTCTCTTATCTCGTCAGTGATATCTTCATACCTCTCCTCTAGACCCTTTTGGCAAAGATACCTTAGGTAGGACTCCTCTGTATAACCTTCAGGCACCTTGAAGGTAGGTATGTGGTAGTTGTTGAAATCGAACTCAACATTACATCTTTTAGCTATCTCAAGTGTATTATCTATGGCCTCTGGTACAAACTTGAAGAGGCCCTCCATCTCTTCCCTAGACTTTATATAAAACTCATCATTTGGAAACTTCATCCTAGAAGGATCACCAAGGGTCTTTTGCATGGCTATACACATCAAGACATCCTGGATTTTAGAGTCTTCCCTATAGACATAGTGGGCGTCATTTGTAGCTACAAGGGGTATTCCAAGTTCTTTGGATATCTTAATAAGACCTGCATTAACTTCCTTGTCTTCAGCCAGCTTGTGGTCCTGCATCTCTAGGTAAAAATTATCTTTACCAAATATATCCCTGTACTCTACAGCGTAGTTTAATGCATTTTCATAGTTTCTGGCTAGTAAGGCCTTGGCTACTTCCCCATTTAAGCAGGCAGAAAGACAGATTATACCCTTAGAATACTTCCTCAACTGGTCCTTGTCTGTCCTAGGCTTGTAGTAAAATCCATCTACATATGAGTCTGACACTATCTTTATCAAGTTCTCATAGCCCTCGTTATTTTCAGCTAGCAATATCAGGTGGGAAGAGTACTTGTCCAATACTGAATCCTTCTGGTCAAGAGTCCTAGGAGCTACATATACCTCACACCCTATAATAGGCTTTATACCTTCTTTTTTGCACTTCTTATAAAAGTCTATAGCACCAAACATAGTACCGTGGTCTGTGATTGCACACGAAGTCATGCCCAGCTCTTTTAGCCTAGGAATCAACCTATCTAACCTTGAAAATCCATCAAGTAGGCTATATTCTGTATGGACGTGTAGGTGACAAAAATCTTTATTTTCCTCCATGATAATCCTCCTTTCCTATTTTATAAACGAAAATAGCTGATTACCAAATTCTGATAAGTATCAGATATGGTTCTCAGCCTAATAATAATGGCTGACATAAGTATCAGCCTAAAATAAATCTTCTGGTGAGACTTGGTCTCTATACCTGTCAGCTATTTTTTCAATTTTTTTAAATCTATGATTGACACCAGACTTGCCAAGTGGTGGATTCAACATCTCTCCTAGCTCCTTAAGGCTTATATCTTCATTTTCTAGCCTCAATAGGGCTATCTCCTGAAGGTTGTCTGGCAGTTTTTTTATTCCTATAGTCTTTTGTATTATGAGTATATTCTCAACCTGCTTGACTGCTGCATCAACTGTCTTTGATAGGTTGGCTGTCTCACAATTGACTATCCTATTTACGTTGTTTCTCATCTCTTTCATTATCTTTATATTTTGTAGTGACAACATAGCCTTATGAGCACCTATAAAAGTCAAAAGGTCTGAGATCTGTTCGCTCTCTTTTAAGTATACTACATAGTAGTTCTTTCTAGTCACTATCTTACTAGAAAATCCCATGGAATTGATCATATCACTAAGCTCAAATGCATAGTCTTCACTGTTTGATACAAACTCCATATGGTAGTTCTTTTCAGGATCATTTATTGAGCCACCACCCAAAAATGCCCCCCTGAGATAGGCATATGCTTCATCAGGTTCTGAAACTATCCTCGACGATATCTCATTTTTAGGGAAGAATGTCCTTTCATTGTCTATTATGCCAAGATCAACTAGTAGTTTACCCGCCCCCATCTCTGGTGTAATCGTCAAAACATAGCTATTTGTTTTTTTTAACATTTGATTTTTGTTTACTGTGATCGATGTATTTATATTGTAGGAGTCTTTTAGAATCTTAAATACCTTTCTAGCTATGGCATTTAGTTCTGTTGTAATCTTTAGGCTCAACTGCATATTACCAGCCAGTTGTATGGATCCTGACATCCTAACTATTGCCGATAGCTCTGCCCTATCCAGCCTAAAGTCCTCATTTTTTATCCTAGTCAGTTCACTTTTTGCATCTGTTGAAAAAGACATCTTCTTACTTCCTCTTTATTTCCTTTAAGGCTACCTTTATGATCTCTTTTTCATCATCATATCTTGCCATATCTACAACCCTGTCTACATGGACAAACTTGGCTTCTACAAATCCCTCTTCTCTCTGAGGTTGTGTATCCATGTTCTTAGTATGCATTAGATACCAATATACCATCTTGTGGACTGACTTTGTCTGGTCCCAATTTTCCTTGTATGTGTAGTGAATTTCTCCTAGATATTTGTCGATGCTAGCCTTTACACCGGTCTCTTCCTTTACCTCTCTCAAGGCTGTCTCTTCATGGGTCTCTCCTGGCTCTACCTTGCCCTTTGGAAGTACCCAATCACCATTATATTTTTTAAGTAGCAAAATAGCATTTCCTACTAAGACGACTCCTCCTGCGCTTACCTCTTCTCTCATCATACCACTCCTTAAATCAAACGTTAAAATACTAATTCCTTATCTCATTACATATATCTATAACGACCTTTGACACAAGTTCAGAGTCATGTCTTATATAGCCGCTTTTTATCTCTATCAATTTTTCTTCCCTAAGGCTTATGTTAAAGCTCTTTATCTTCTCCCTTTGAATATGGTCAAGCACAACCATCTGAGCCCCATCCTTGGCATACCTTTCGAATACACCCATAGGAAGTTCCTCATTATTGACTATAACATAATCTATAAAGTTGACACCAGCATGCATTATAAGGGCCCTTATATGGTCTACTACGTCCATATTGTCGGTTTCTCCTGGCTGGGTCATTATATTACATAGGTAAATAACCGGAGCCTTAGATGTAGAAAGTGCATCTACTACCCCCTCCACCAAAAGGTTTGGAAGAATGCTAGTATATAAACTTCCCGGACCTATCACTATTGCATCCGCTGACTTGATAGATGAAATCACCTCATCAAGTGGCTTGGCCTTTTTATTGTCTAGGGATATTTTTTTTATCTTGGAGTTATATCTTTTTGATTCCTTGGGAATCACAGACTCACCCACAATTATCTCACCATTTTCCAATTCAGCAACTAGGTTAATATCATCTAGGCTGACTGGAAGTACTCTTCCTGTTATTGCAAATATCTGACTCATCCTGTATACAGCATTTTCAAAGTTGCCATACAAGCCTGTCATCGCTGCCAAAAATAGGTTGCCAAAACTCTGCCCCCTAAGAGCCCCTTCCTTGAACCTATACTGCATTACTTCACTCATGGTTGGCTCTATATTGGCAAGGGCAAGTAGGCAGTTTCTTATATCACCCGGTGGCAACATTCCAAGATCTTCCCTAAGAGCTCCGGAACCACCACCGTCATCTGCTACTGTTACTATAGCTGTAATATTCTTAGTCAGGTGCTTAAGGCCCCTCAAAAATACTGACTGACCAGTACCACCACCTATTACAACTATTTTCTTATCCTTCTTAGACCCTTCTATATCTTCTATCTTCCTCATATTCTGTACTACTGTGTTCTTGTATAGGTTAAAAAACTTATACAAGACTATAACTGTAGCCAAAAAAGCAACCATAGAAAATACAGTAAGTACAAAGAGGATAGATTCCATTTTAGTTAATCCCTCTATCATATTGATTTCTCCTAGTCAAGCTTGGCATCTCTATGCTTTTTAACAGCCCTATAACCATTTGAATTAAGAAAATCATATGTAAGATTGGCTATAGTAACAGACCTGTGTCTACCACCTGTACAACCTATAGCTATTACTAGGTGCTGCTTACCTTCTTCTATATACTGAGGTATCAAGAAGTTAAACATATCGAATAATCTATCCAAAAACTCATGACTAACATCAGAATCCATAACATAGTCCCTAACTTCTTGATAATCGCCAGTTTTTTCTCTTAATTCTTGAACGTAATAAGGATTTGGCAAGAATCTAACATCAAATACCAAGTCGGCATCGATTGGTATACCATATTTAAATCCAAAAGATACTACTGATATTGTTATATTAGGACTTTCAAGCCCATCACCCTCATCATACATACTAGCTATCTCAGCCTTCAAGTCCTTTGGCTTCATATTAGATGTATCTATTATCATATTAGACAGCTTCTTAAGGGGCTCCATGATTGACCTTTCCTTCTTGATACCATCTGGTATCTGTGAATTACTGGCCAAAGGATGGTTTCTCCTAGTCATCTTGTATCTTTTGACAAGGACTTCATCATCACAATCCAGATAGATCATATCATACTTGTAGTTTGCTGTTCCCAACTGGTCAAGTGCTGAGTTTAATTCTTCAAAAAACTCCCTACCCCTGATATCTATTCCAAGAGCAACCTTGTCCATATTAGACTTTGACTTGTCCTCTCCAGTATTAGAATGGAAAAACAACTCAGCAAAATTAAAAATTAGAGCTGGTGGTAGGTTATCCACACAGTAAAATCCCATATCTTCTAGAGCCTTCATAGCTGAACTCTTACCAGATCCGGATAAACCAGTTACAATTACAAATTTCATACCAACACCCCCATTATTTTTCTATATTTTCTATCCTGTCTTCATTAATTCCCGCTTCTTTGACTATCTGCATGGCTAGATCAAACCTTCCAACTGTGTCCGGTGCGTGTGCATCAGACCCAATATAGAATTTGACATCCATATCTTTAATCTGCCTTATCATGTCAGCACTTAGCCTGTCGTGATATCCATTTATCTCAAGACCTGTGCCTGTTTCTACAGCTACCTTAGCAACCCTTTCTATATCTATCCTACCCTTGTCACCAGGATGGGATATGTATAACAAGTTATTCTTCTTCATGGCATTTATAACTGACCTAGTATTGTATTCTTTTGAGAAAAAACCATTTGTCAAAAGATTGTCCGCATGATGAAGCAAATTCTTAAATGATGTAGGCTTTGATCCATAGTGGTAGCCAGCCAACATATAGTCAAATATATGAATTAGGTCTGGATCCATATCAATCCTTCCCTTGTCATCCAATATATTACACTCCATACCCATCAATATATTTATCTCAGGATATTTTTCATTTAGGCGGTCTATTTCAGCCCTCTCTTTTAGGGCATTTTCCTTTGATAGGCCATAAAAATTATGTCTAAATCCATGTTCGGATATACCTATAGTCTTGATGCCCTTGGCTATTGCAGCCTTGACGTTCTCTTCTATTGTACCCTTTGCATGTAGCCTATTTTCATTGTTACCACAACTATATCTCGTATGAGTGTGGTAGTCTCCTAATATCTTCATGTTTTACCTCCAGATACTATTCTTCATCTTCTCCAAGTATCTTGACTTCTTCTTCTAAGCGAACACCAAAACATTCAAATACTCTTTCCTTTACATGGTCTATAAGGTTAATTATGTCTTTGGCACTTGCCTTGTCATAGTTGATTATAAAACCTGAATGCTTTGAAGATACTTGAGCTCCACCCATTTGGTATCCCTTTAGGTCTGAATCCTGTATTAGCTTGCCTGCAAAATACCCTTCTGGTCTCTTGAAAGTTGAACCAGCACTAGGGTATTCAAGAGGCTGTTTTGAAGTTCTCTTAAGTCTCAAGTCATCCATTATCTCTTTTATATCTTCATAGATACCCTTTTGAAGCTTAATCCTTGCTGATAGGGCTATGTGCTTTGTATCGGATAGTCTACTATGTCTGTATGAAAATGCCATCTCTTCGTTTGAATACTCTTTTATATTTCCATCTTCATCCATTATCCTTACAGATTCGACTATATTCTTCATCTCTCCACCGTATGCACCTGCATTCATGGCAAGGGCACCACCAAGAGTACCCGGTATACCTGAAGCAAATTCAAAGCCTGTAAGACTAGCCTCCATCGCCTTTTTACCTATAATAGACAGCAGGGCACCTGCCTGTACTGTCATTGTTTCTTCTTCTATTTTATAGTCACTGAAATTGTCTGCTATTTCAATTACTAGTCCTCTAAATCCACCATCTTTTATCAATATATTAGAGCCGTTGCCCTTTATTATGAACGGAATATTATTTTCTTTTGCTATTTTAAATACTTTCTGTATTTCCTCCTCTGTCCTTGGTCTAACAAGTATATCTGCTGGACCTCCTACCTTGAAGGAAATGTGATTATGCATGGGTTCATCTACCATAATCTCACTTTTGTCTAATTCATTTTTCAAGAGTTCAAAAGTCAATTGTTTATCCATAACTACCTCCTTCTAGAAATTTATATATTTCACGCCACCTTATATAATATCTAATCTAGTGAAAAATAACAATAGTTTTGATAATTTTATTCTATTTATTTTTATTTATTTGTTTATTTTTCTCTATTTCATTCATCAGCTTGTCAGAAAATTCTAGGGCTGCATCATCCCCCATTTCCCTCTGTCTATAGTTCATGGCGGCTACTTCTAGAACCATGGCTGTATTTCTACCCGGCTTGACAGGAACTATCAATTTTTCAACCCTTACCCCTAATATCTCTTCATACTCCCTATCTAGACCTAGCCTGTCATAGAATTTGTCTGGATTCCAATTTTCTAGATAAACTAAAATATCAACTTTTTTGGTAGGCTTGACAGCTCGTGCTCCGTATAGTTTTTTGACATCTATTATACCTATTCCTCTTATTTCAAGGTAGTGCCTTAGGATCTCTGGTGCAGATGCAGACAAGAATCCATCATCTATACGTCTTATCTCTACTGCATCGTCAGCCACTAGCCTATTTCCGTTTTGGACTAGCTCAAGGGCAGTTTCCGACTTACCTATACTAGACTCTCCCCTGATCAAGACCCCTACTCCATTTATGTCTACCATAACACCGTGTATTGTCTCAAATGGAGCCATCTTGTCTTCAAGATAAGATGATAGCTTGTTGATAAACCTAGTAGTAGTGCTTTCAGTAGAGCAGACTATTATATCTGATGCCTTGGCAAATTTACTAAAATCCTCCCTAAGTTCCATACCCCTAGTAACAATAATAATAGGTATATCATAAGAAAAATATTCTCCCAAGGCCTTTTCCCTGTGCTCTGTTGAAAAACTACCGAAAAATGTGTACTCTGTTTTTCCTATTACCTGGATTCTCTCTGGAGTAAAGTAGTCAAAATAACCGGCAAGTTGTATACCCGGCCTATTGACTTCCTTTTCTGTTATATATATTTCTTTTGCCGCTTCTAGTTTGCCTGTTAATACCTTTAGTCCCAAATCTTCAATCAAATTCTTTACTGTTACTTTAACCATTGTATTCCCCTTTTTCTAAAATATTTACTATATCCTCTGCTATCTTCTTACTTATACCGTCAACTTCCATTATCTCATCTATACTTGCAGACCTTATCTTGCCTATATCCTTAAACTTGCTTATCAAGGCCAACTTTCTCTTAGGTCCAATACCTGGAACATCATCAAGAATGGATTTAGTAAGCTTCTTATCTCTCAGACTCCTATGGTAGGATATGGAATACCCATGTACCTCTTCCTGAATACCATACACAAACCTGTATAGGCTAGATGTCCTATCTAGTTCTATTGTCTTGTCTGAATTTATAAGCCCCTTGGTCCTATGTCTATCATCCTTATACATGCCCCAAAGAGGTATCTCTAGGCCATTGTCTTTTAGCACCCTTTTTACTGCTGACACCTGGCCCTTACCACCATCCAGTAGTATGAGGTCTGGTAGCTTGCCATGTTTCAATCTCCTGTCTAAGACCTCTGCCATAGAAGCATAGTCATCAGGTCCCTCAACAGTCTTAATCTTGAACCTTCTGTATTCTTTTTTGTCCTTGATGCCATCTGTGTAGACAACCATGGTACCTATAGAATCGACACCCTGTATATTTGAAATATCGTAGGCCTCTATCCTGTGTAGATCACTCTCTATATCTAGGACTGCCTTTAGCTCATCAAGGGCTCCAAGGCTCTTTTGATACTTTTTCTTCTTCAAGTCGTCAAACTTAACAAGATATTCCTCTGCATTCTTCCTAACCATAAGAACAAGGGCTCTTTTTTCTCCCTTTTTAGGTACCTTGATTGAAACATTTGACCCCCTCTTAGAAGACAACATTTGGGCTATTATTTCTTGGTCAAATATCTCTTCTTCAACTATCAGCTCCTTGGGTACATATTCCTGTGACATATAAAACTGCTTTACAAAAGATCCCAGTATTTCGGACCTGTCGTTGTCCTTTATACCATCTAGCATAAATCTTTCCCTACCTGAAATCTTGCCATTCCTGATAAAGAATATCTGGACACAGGCTTCTTGGTCAAAGTTTGCCATGGCAATTACATCCTGATCATTATCACTCTGTAGCTTACTGATTTTCTGCTTTTGGGCAACCTCGTTTAGGCTGTTGATCTTGTCCCTGTATATGGCAGCATTTTCAAAATCAAGGTCCATAGCTGCCTTTTTCATCTTGTCTTCAAACATAGTTACAAGTTTTTCTTCCTTGCCCTGGAGAAACATAATTATCTCATCTATCATCCTCTTGTAATCTTCTTTTATATCATATCCTGTGCAGGGTCCTGTACATTTTTTTATATGGTAGTTTAGGCATGGCCTCATACCAGTTCTAATAGCCCTATCTATATCTATGTTACAGGTCCTAATCGGGTAAATATCCCTTATGAGGTCTAGAACATCATTTACTGCGGATACATTTGTGTAAGGTCCAAAATACTTAGCCTTATCCTTTAATATCTTCCTCACCTTCAAAACCCTAGGAAAGTCCTCATTCACTGTAACCTTTATATAAGGATAAGTCTTATCATCCTTTAGAAGTATATTGTACTTGGGCTTATACTTTTTAATTAGGTTACACTCAAGTATAAGAGCTTCTACCTCTGAGTCAGTGATTATGTATTCAAAGCTATCAATATTTTTAACCATGGAAACGACTTTTTTAGAATGGTTCCTAGATGATTGAAAGTACTGCCTTACCCTGTTCTTTAGGGATACAGCCTTCCCTACATATATTATATTATTGTCCCTGTCCTTCATCAGGTAAACACCCGGGCTGGCTGGTAGTTTCTTTAAATGACCCTCTATATCGAACACCTGATCACCTCCTCGCTATATTGCTTTTCCGTTTATATTTCCATACTGCCCTTATCTTTTTTATTTATATTATTATTCATTATAGTTTCCTAATTTTAAATTTAATATATACTGAGATATATGCTATTATCATATCCCATATTTATTATATCATGATACTATAAAAACCTTAACTTTACTACTACTTATATACCCAAAAATCAATATAAAATATATCATAAAAAAGGATGAGTACTAGACCCATCCCTTTAATAGTTGATATTAAATATTATAAATTAGCTTCATTGTAGGCCTTTGCATCAGCCTTAACAGTCTTATAATCTACTTTTCTACCTTCTTTTCTCCTATTGCAAAGTTCGGCAGTAGCTGTAAACAATACGTCTGTAGATGAATTTAGACCAGTCTCACAAGAGTCCTGGATAACTCCTATTATAAATCCAACTCCTACAACCTGCATTGCTATATCTATATTTATGCCGAATAGAGAACAAGCAAGAGGTATCAACAACAATGAACCACCTGCAACACCAGATGCACCGCAAGCTGAAACAGTTGATAGTACGCAAAGTATAACTGCAGTAGCTATATCTACCTTGATACCTACCGTATGAGCTGCCGCAAGAGCAAGTACTGCTATTGTTATAGCTGCACCACCCATATTGATAGTAGCACCTAGAGGTATTGATACTGAATATGTATCTTCATCTAGTCCTAGTTCCTTACAAAGCTTCATGTTAACTGGAATGTTGGCTGCTGAACTTCTAGTGAAGAATGCATACAGACCAGAATCCTTTAGTGTCCTAAGAACTATTGGGTATGGATTTGTCCTGATGTTCAACCATACTATAATTGGGTTGGCAACTAGGGCAACAAATAACATACATCCAACCAATACCAACAATAATTTTCCATAGTTTGTAAATACTGATATACCATTAGTTGAAACTGTATCGAATACAAGTCCCATGATACCAAATGGAGCAAGACTGATTACTGCCCTTACTGCTCCAGATATAGCATCTGATACGTCCACTAGTATTTCCTTCGTTCTATCGGAAGCCTTTCTTAGTGCAAAACCAAATATCAAGGACCACGTTAAAATTCCTATAAAATTAGCGTTAATGATTGCGTTGATTGGGTTGTCTACGGCATTCATAAGAAGCGTCTTTAAAACTTCTGATATGCCACCCGGTGCGGTCACGTCTTTAGCTCCCTCAGCTAGTACTAAAGTCACTGGGAAAGCAAAGCTTGCTATTACTGCAACTAAGGATGCAACTAAAGTACCTATCATATAAAGTACTATAATTTGTTTCATATTTGTCTTATGACCTTCCTTGTGCTGGGCTATAGCCGCAATTACAAGGAAAAATACCAATACTGGCGCTACTGCCTTTAAAGCACCAACGAACAGTGAACCGAGTATAGCTATTGCCTTGGCGTTCGGGACAGCCATACCGAGCACAGCACCGATAATCATACCGCATATAATACGCTTAACGAGGCTTATGCTGTTCCATTTTTCGAATAAATTTTTCATTATTCATTTCCTCCTTTTATTAATATATTTTCAACTGTGAAAAGTTGATATTGCTATTATACAATAAAAAAAAAGAATGGTCTATAGAAAAACCATTCTTTATTTAGAATTTTTATAAAAAATTTAAAACAGTCTAATCATTAGTGTTTTAGGCATTTTATAGGTTAAACCCCTTATTAAAAAACACCTTATATATGAAAGATAAACACCTATATATTTCATTTTTCTGTATGCAATGTCTTCAATATAGTTTCTTTTCTTACTCCATAACCTTTTTTATTACTTCATAACCTTTTTTAGGTACTGGCCTGTATAAGAAGACTCTACCTTACATATATCCACTGGTCTTCCGGTTGCTATGATAGTACCTCCCATGGTACCTCCCTCTGGACCAAGGTCTATTATATGGTCAGCAGTCTTAATTACATCTAGGTTATGCTCGATTACTACCACAGTATTGCCCGTATCTGCCAATCTCTGAAGAACCTCTATAAGTTTCCTCACATCTTCTGAATGAAGACCTGTTGTTGGTTCGTCAAGTATGTACATGGTCCTACCTGTAGGTCTCTTTGATAACTCTGTAGCTAGCTTTATTCTCTGAGCTTCACCACCTGATAGCTGGGTTGAAGGTTGACCTAGTTTGATATAGGATAGACCAACGTCCATAAGACTCTCCAACTTTCTTTTTATGGATGCATGGTTCTCAAAGAATTCAAGAGCCTCTTCTACATTCATATCCAAGACGTCAGCTATAGACTTGTCCTTGTATTTTACCTGAAGGGTCTCCCTGTTATACCTTTCCCCCTTGCATACCTCGCATGGTACATATACATCAGGTAAAAAGAACATCTCTATTTTGAGTATACCATCTCCCTTACAAGCTTCACATCTACCTCCCTTGACATTAAATGAGAACCTGCCCTTTTTATAGCCTCTTGCCTTTGCCTCATTTGTAGAAGCAAATAGGTCTCTTATCATGTCAAATACTCCTGTGTAGGTTGCAGGATTAGATCTTGGTGTCCTTCCTATAGGTGACTGGTCTATATTTATTATCTTGTCTATATGCTCAGTTCCAAGTATCTCCTTGTGGTCTCCTGGTCTTACCCTGGACTTGTTTATTTTGTGGGTTAAGCCCTTGTACAAGATTTCATTTACCAAGGTTGACTTGCCTGATCCAGATACTCCAGTTACACAGGTAAACTTTCCAAGAGGGAATTTTACATTTATATTTTTAAGGTTGTTTTCCTTGGCACCGACCACCTCTACAAAATTACCGTTTCCTTCTCTTGTAGTTTCAGGTACTGGTATCTTGATTTCTCCACTCAAGTACTTACCTGTTATGGAGTTTGGATTTTTTATTATCTCTTCAACTGGACCCTGGGCTACTATTTCACCACCATGGATACCTGCAGCTGGTCCAATGTCTACAATGTAGTCTGCTGCCCTCATAGTATCTTCATCGTGTTCGACTACTATTAGGGTATTACCTAGGTCAGTTAAGTTTCTTAGGGTTGCTATCAACTTGTCATTATCCCTCTGGTGCAGACCTATACTAGGTTCGTCAAGGACATACAAGACTCCTGTAAGCGCAGAACCTATCTGGGTAGCCAGCCTAATTCTCTGGGCCTCCCCACCTGATAGGGTTCCTGCCTTTCTTGAAAGGGTAAGGTAGCCAAGACCTACGTTTTTCAAAAAAGATGCCCTCTCCCTAATTTCCTTTACGACATCCTTGGCTATATGCATATCCATTTCAGATAGGTTTAGCCCCTCAATATAGTCGATCAGGTCCTCAACTGACAGGTCTGTAACCTCCATAATATTTTTGCCACCTACCTTGACAGCTAAGACTTCTGGTTTTAACCTCCTGCCCTTACACTTTGGACAAGGCCTATCTGCCATAAAATCATCCAGCCTATCCCTCATTGCATCTGAGTTGGTCTCTCTATATCTTCTTTCCAAGTTTACAACAACACCCTCATAGTAATTTTGATAGGTCTTCATACCACCAAACTTGGAATCAAATTCAAATGTAAGCAGGGTGTTTTCCTTACCGTAAAGCAACTCCTCAACAAAATCATCTGGCAAGTCCTTAAAAGGTGTTTCTATAGAGACATTATACTTGTCACAAAGAGCCTTTACCATCATCGAGTAATATGTGTTATCGTTGAGACCATTTGTAGACCATGCAGCAATGGCTCCCTGCTTCAAGCTCAGCTCCTTATTTGGAACAACTAGGTCTACATCAACCTCTCTTGATTCTCCAAGCCCATTACATACATCACAGGCACCAAATGGAGCATTAAACGAGAACATCCTAGGCGATAATTCTTCTATGCCGATACCGTGGTCAGGACAGGCAAACTTAGTAGAATACATGGTTTCTTCACCATCTATAACATGGCATATAATTAATCCATCAGACAATTTTACAGCTGTCTCAACAGATCCAGCAAGCCTTGCTTCTATATTTTCCTTGATAACTATCCTATCTACTATTACCTCAATAGTGTGTTTCTTATTTTTCTCTAACTCAAACTCATCATTTACATCATAGGTTTCTCCGTCTATCCTAACCCTTACAAAACCTTCCTTCCTGATGTTGTCTATTACCTTTTTATGACTTCCCTTTTGTCCCCTAACTATAGGAGATAATATCTGTATTTTTGTCCTCTGCTCATGCTCCATTATTGAGTCCACTATCTCCTGGACTGTCATCTGGCTTATAAGCTGACCGCATACAGGACAATGTACCTTGCCTACCCTCGCAAACAAGAGCCTTAGGTAGTCATATATCTCTGTTACCGTACCAACAGTAGACCTAGGGTTTTTGGAAGTTGTCTTCTGGTCTATAGATATTGCAGGAGACAAGCCTTCAATTGATTCTACATTTGGTTTGCTCATCTGCCCCAAAAACTGTCTCGCGTAAGAAGACAAACTTTCAACATACCTTCTCTGGCCTTCTGCATATATTGTATCAAAGGCCAAAGACGATTTTCCTGAACCTGACAAACCCGTAAACACTATAAACTTGTCTCTAGGAAGGGTTAGGTCTACATTTTTCAGGTTGTTTTCTCTAGCGCCTCTTATCTTTATTAAATCCTTCATCAATACCTCTTTCTCTTTTTATTTCTAGTAGCTATTTTAATTTTTTCTCTAGTTCAGTAACCTTATCTCTTAATTCAGCTGCCAACTCAAAGTTTAACTTTTCCGCCTCTTCCATCATCTTAGACTTAAGTATTATAATAGTCGTAGCTATTTCATCCTGGTCCTTAAGACCCTTTATTCCTGATAGGTCATATGATTCTGCCTCTTCTGCTACCCTTGTTATGGCTATATTGTCCCTGATATTTTTTGAAATAGTCTTTGGTACAATGCCATGTTCTTCATTGTAGGCCATCTGGATTGACCTTCTTCTCTCAGTCTCATCAATTGCCCTCTTCATAGAGTCCGTAATCTTGTCTGCATACATTATTACCCTACCATTTGAATTTCTGGCAGCCCTACCAATGGTCTGTATTAGGGATGTCTCTGAACGTAGGAAGCCTTCCTTGTCAGCATCAAGTATTGCTATAAGGGACACTTCTGGTATATCCAGTCCCTCTCTTAGGAGGTTGATCCCTACCAATACGTCAAATTTACCAAGTCTTAGGTCTCTTATTATCTCAGTTCTTTCAAGTGTTACTATGTCTGAGTGAAGGTATTTGACCTTGATGCCTACTCCCTTTAAATAATTTGTAAGGTCCTCTGACATCTTCTTTGTAAGAGTTGTGATTAGAACCCTCTCTCCACTTTCTATAGTCTTATTTATCTCTACTAAAAGGTCATCTATCTGGTTATTTACCGGTCTTACATCGATTAACGGATCAAGTAGACCTGTAGGCCTTATTATCTGCTCTGCAAATACATCGGTGTGTTCCATCTCATATGGTCCTGGTGTAGCTGTTGTAAATAGGACCTGATTTAAGTTGGATTCAAATTCCTCAAAGTTAAGGGGTCTATTGTCATAGGCAGATTCAAGTCTAAATCCATTTTCTATAAGGGATTTTTTTCTAGACCTATCTCCGCCATACATACCCCTTACCTGTGGGAGTGTTACGTGTGACTCATCTACAATCAGCAAGAAATCATCTGGGAAGAAGTCCATCAATGTATATGGTTTTTCACCCTTTTTTCTTCCAGTTATATGCCTAGAATAGTTCTCTATACCCTGGCAAAAACCTATCTCCCTCAACATCTCTATATCATATTTAGTTCTTTGTTCAATCCTCTGGGCCTCTAACAACTTGTCATTGGCCTTAAAATCAGCTATGGCCTTTTCTAATTCTTCCTCGATAGAAATGATCGCCGATTCTATCCTCTCTGGCGTTGTAACATAGTGGGAAGCCGGGAATATGGCTATATGACCACGTTCAGCGACGACCTTGCCAGTTATATAGTCTATCTCTGTAATTCTGTCTATCTCATCACCGAAGAACTCAACCCTTATAGCCTTGTCATCAGTCGATGCTGGGAATATCTCTAATATATCCCCTCTAACCCTAAATGTACCACGGATGAAGTTGACATCATTCCTCTCGTACTGGATTTCAACGAGCCTTCTTATCACATCATCCCTATCCCTCATCATGCCTGGCCTCAGCGACAACATCAATTCCTTGTAGTCCTTGGGATCACCCAAACCATATATACAAGAAACTGACGAAATTATTATGGTATCTTGTCTTTCTAATATGGCAGCTGTAGCCGAATGCCTTAGCTTGTCGATCTCATCATTGATACTGGCATCTTTTTCTATGTAGGTATCAGAATGAGCAACGTAGGCCTCTGGTTGGTAGTAATCGTAATACGAAACAAAATACTCAACAGCGTTGTCTGGGAAAAACTCCTTAAACTCACCATATAGCTGGGCTGCAAGAGTCTTGTTGTGGGCCAATATCAATGTCGGTTTTTTTACTCTTTCAATTATATTGGCCATTGCAAAAGTCTTACCCGATCCAGTTACGCCGACTAGGGTCTGAAATTTATTTTTATTTTCTATAGATTTACATATTGTATCTATGGCCTTGGGTTGGTCACCCATAGGCTTAAAA
This sequence comes from Peptostreptococcus anaerobius VPI 4330 = DSM 2949, assembly GCF_000381525.1. GTDB lineage: Bacteria > Bacillota > Clostridia > Peptostreptococcales > Peptostreptococcaceae > Peptostreptococcus > Peptostreptococcus anaerobius. Next base: position 14,572 of record NZ_KB906624.1, on the reverse strand, counting down.
TCTGATTGTATTTTAAATTCAGGCATAGTTCTCCTTTATAAAATATATAACCTTTATTTCACCAATTTATATAGACCCATATCTACAAAAATAGACACAGGTCTTTACTAACTTTTCTCTTTAATTACTTAATATCTTTATATTATACCCTTATATTTTTCAATTATATCATTTGCTTGTTCTTTCTTTTCACTATTTTCTATCTCGAAGTAGTAATGTTTTCCCCAAGCACTCTCTATGTGGATACAATCCATATTATCCTTCTTATCAAGCTTCATATCCACTATATCAACTAATGGTATGTCAAGTTTAGTTATCTTCTTTGGTCGGCTACCATGCAAACTAGTCCTACTATACTCGGCTAAAAACTTGTCCTCTGTCAAATATATAGTATACAAATCTGGCTCAGGTCCTGAAGATTTATTGTGACCCAAAAGTGAATTTGCAACCATATTAATTCCCCTACTAGTCCTATCAAGTTTCCTGTATGTGGTTAAACTAGCTAATATTTTGTCCTTATTAATATTTACCATAATGCCTACCTCCTTGACTTTTCCTTCTTTCTTATATTTTACCACATAACTTGACTGCATACATTAAATAATTTCTTTTTATTATTTATTGAGTATTTGCAAGGCTTCTAGGTCATGGGTTATTATTTATGATTATTCATATGATGGAAGAAAACCCCCACCAAACCCCCATAAAAATAAGGGGGCTTAAGGCTCATTGAATTAGGGATTTTAAAAAAAACTGATTTAGAGAGTCTTTAGCTGGCAAGAGAAAAGGCTATGAGTTTTAATACTCATAGCCTTTTTCTTAAATACTCTTAAAAGTATTATCTGAGTTTTCGTTTATTGTTTTAAATCCACTTTTTATTGCTAGTAAAACTCCTGCAATCATAAATACAAATACTATTAGTAGAGGGATATAATTCATATTTATTATCAGACCTTTTACAGCAAATCCTAGTTCATAGTTGCTCCTGTAGGCTCTAAGTGTAATTCCCATAATGAACATAAAGATATAGGCTAAGAAAATATTTTCAAACAGTATTTTTCATTCTCCGAAGACCATCTTTTCCATTTGTTTTTCTGTCATATCTGCTGTTGATAGGAGTTTAAAATCATTGGTTCTTGCTCTAAGGTTGCCTTTAAAACTATTGTAGGCATTGGAAAGAGCGATTGTTATTAGAATGATTTGAATAGCTAGGTTTAAAAGTCTTTCATTCCTTGTTTGCTCTTTACTTGCTGCTTCTCTTACAATGTCTGTAGCTGTTCCATGGTCAGACTTTGGTACATAATTAGAAATCACTTTTTCGGAATCTTCAAATACTTTTTCTTTATTATTATCAGCATTTATTTTTACAAAATAATAATAAACTGGGTTGCCCTCATCTATTCCATACTCATCAACAAATTTTTTCATAGTACTTTCACTTGTAAAAATAGATATTTGATTGTCATTATAAGCTTATAGATTATAAGGCATTCCATCAATACTTGAATCTATCTTTATAGACATAGACTTACCATCTGCATTATATTTTAAAGTAATATCTCCAAATCCCTCATCAGAAATTTTTATATACTCGCTAAAAGCGTAAGGTGTTTTATTATCTTTTCTTATCTTATTAAGCAATAAATAAGATGCATGGGAGATGTTATTTTCTTTTAAAAGCTCTTCAAAATCTTCATCTGTTAAAGCGTATATACTAGCATATAGTCCATCTTCTGCTATTTTGCCACTAGCTAAAGAATCTTTTAAGTCCTTAGAAATTAAATCTTTATTATCGTCAACATAAAATTTTGTGTCATTTCTTTGATATAGGTGAAGCTCTTTTATTCCGTCAACTTTTTCTAAATCAGCTAATAAGTTTTTATCTAAATTCTTATCAGTGTAAATACTTGAATTAAAATTGTAAGGACTTTTATAAGAGTTATATTTTTCGTTCAAAGTTCTATATGATTGGCTAACTAAAATTGTAGTCAGTACAAAGGCAGAAAGAGCCATTGAGATTACAATAATTCGATAGGTTGATCGATATGACCTATAATAATCTTTTGCTAAAGTCTTTTCTATAGGTCCATTTATTTTTGACTTACCAAATTTAATATTTTTTTCTGTAATGCCATTTAATCCCTCAATAACCTTTATCTTTGAGCTTTTCTTTGCAGGAATCAATGCTGAAAAATAAACCATTAATAATGGATAACAAAATAATTATTAAAATAGACCCAATACTTGGTATTACTAAATTAAAGCCTGGAGATTTTAGACTTTCTCCTAAAATATTTGATATTTTTTTATAAGAGATAGAATTGTTAAATCACAACAAATATAAGAGCAAATTTGCAAAAGCCCAAGATAAGATTGTCCCTAAAACTATTGGCAGGGTGGAAAGTTTAAAGGCTTTCTTTCCTTCCACTTTTCATCCATAATAGATACATGAACGATAAGTGGGTCCTTTTTGGAAAAGAAACAGTCTAGCTGAACTCTCGCCGTAACCTCATTCAGCAGATGTGCTTTGAGCATTACGAAGAAATTCAGTATATTCTCAAGCCTCGGCCGGTTGTTATGGACAACATCAACCGACTGATCCGTTGCGGTGACCCTGATTATGGCGGCGCTCTTTTTATCTGTCCCGAATGCGGTGAGATTAAATTTGTTCCTTACCGTTGTCATTCAAAACTATGCAGCACCTGCGGCGCCATCTACTCTCTTAAACGTGCTCAGACAATGCAATCCATCATGATCGATGTCAAACATCGTCACATCGTTTTTACCATTGATGAAGCCTTGCGCCCTTTTTTCCTGCATGACCGTTCACTCTTGAATCTCCTCTTTGATTCCGTTGAAGAAGTTTTAACCTGTTTCTTTCAAAACATTGCCCATAAGACAAAGTGCGAGATCCTCAGGCCCGGTTTTACTATGACTCTCCATACCTTTGACCCCTTGAATGGAATCCACATATTCACGTTTTATGCACCGAAGGTGCCTTTAATCAATGGGGTGCATGGCGCCCTGTGGAGTTCTTCCCTTATGAGTTTCTTCGAAAATCTTTTCAAAAGGTTCTTCTTGATAAACTACGTCTTTCTATCGGTCCTTCTTTTCAAAAGCAAAAAGTTTCCTGTTATAAACATCATAAGGACGGTTTCTATGTCTATGCCCAGCCCTTCATAGATGATAAAGGAAAAGAGCACTTGCAGGGTGACATGTCCAGAAAGGATGTCGTCAAGTATGTGAGTCGCTATCTCGGCAGGCCAGTGATCGCCACCTCCAGGATTGACTCTTATGATGGCCAGACTGTCGTCTGGCACTATAACAAGCACGAAGACGAAACACTTGTTACGGTTTCACAGCCTGTTCTTGAATTCTTAAAGCTTGTCTTTATGCATCTTCCAGAAAAAAACTTTAAGATGATCCGCTACGGAGGGTTCTACGCAAGTAAGTGCAAAGTCAGGATCCATGCAAAAAAGTTCAAAGCCAAGCATGGCACGAAATCTTTATCTTTTACGAACTTGAGGGACTCCATCCTTAAATCTTTTGGGTATGATCCACTCATTTGTGCCAAATGCGGTGAGACCATGATCTTCGCAGCACTATATTTTCAATACAAAAAAATACCGTTGGAAGAAATCTATAGAGAGGCTATCATTAAACTACACGCTAAAGAAGACAGTCTCTTGATGACAAAAACTTCTTTATGCAGAAACATGAAGCCACATCTAATAAGATACTCTTACCAACGGCACACAACTAAACGATAAGTTTCCCCTCCACCACGGTCGGAAACTATCGATTTCATTATACCCTGTCTTGGATGTTCTATCCAGACCATTTCTTTGATTTACACTTTTTTTCTATAGAACATATGTTATGTCCTGTTCATGAGTTAATGCACTTTCCTATAAAGTAAAAAACCACTCTTCGTCACCTCACATAATAATATTTGTAACCCGTAAAATATTATTATGTGAGGTGACGGAGAGTGGATAAAAAATACGACTTATGGATTTTTCGTTTGGGACATCCTTGCGGAATGCCAGAGAAAAACGAAACTATAAGAGAGAACAGATTGCGGAGCGTGAAGAAATCAGTCCTCGTTTTTTAGCGGCCATAGAAAGCGGCAGGCGCAAGCCGAGCCTGGATGTCCTGATTCGCCTTGTCAATGCCATTGGCGCTTCTTTTGATGAAATTCTTGCACCGCAGGTGAACGCAGACAGCGAAATCGTTGACCGGATCATGCGGTTGGTTCCACAATGTAGCCAGCGGGATCAGGAGTTGCTACTTACCCCGGTTGACAAAATGCTGGATACCAAAGAGAAGAAATCTGACAAATAATGCGGTCGGGTGTATTGCCCGGCCGCATTGCTCTGTCCGTTACTGTATGGGCCAACTATTTACCCTTTTGAGAAGAATAGTAATCCCGAAGTTTCTCAAAGGATTCTATACTGATATTGTGTTCCATCCGGCAGGCGTCGTATTCCGCTCTCTTGGGATCAACGCCTGCGGCGATGAGCTTGTCGCGGAAGAAACAGTGCCGCTCGTAAATTTTCTCAGCAACTTCGCGGCCCATATCGGTCAGATGGAGAAAGCGATCTTCATCCATTGTGAGAAATCCGCCATCCCGTAAAGTCGCTACCGCATAGCTCACGCTGGGCTTTGACACCTCCATGTGCCGAGATACATCCACGGAGCGTACCATGCCTTTCTTTTTCTGGATTACCAACACAGCCTCCAGATAGTCCTCGCCGGAAGCGTACAGTTTTTTACCGGGAGTCATTGACTGAACCTGCTTCTTGCTCGCGGGAGAAGAAATCCAATAAGAGACTCTCAGCCTCCCCGTCCATAGGTCGATGCCACAACACCTTGCTCCCCTGAATGAACAACAGGTAGGTGCAGCATTTATAAATAAGTTCCGGGTCATGTGTAATCAGGAACAGGCTCTTTCCCAGTTCTTTCAGGCGGTTTAAGTTGTCTGATACCTCCAGCATATGCCGGTAATCCAATCCACTGGTAGGCTCGTCAAATATCAGGATCTTTTTGTCCGAGGCTATTGCACTGCCAATCGCCACCCTCTGTTTTTCACCGCCTGACAGGGACATGGGGTGCAGCTTTGCCTTCTCCAACAGGTCAAGGCTTGTCAGTATCTCCTTGGCGCAGTCTGTGTCTGCTTTCTCGTCCTCGCCATCCATACTAAGTAGCAATTCGTCCATCACATCTTCCGTGAATAGCTGATGATTTACATCCTGCATGACCATATAGGAGATATGCCTGCGCTGCTTCGCGTCATAGGAGGCCCCATCCATTTCAAGCACACCTCTCGCTTTTTTATCTAGACCGCACAGACACCGGGCGAAGGTGGATTTTCCTGCGCCGTTGTATCCGATGATGCCGATAATCTCGCCTTGAGGCAAGTTTAGGTCTGGAACATCCACATTGAGGGGGCCGTGCTTTTCATAGGAGAACCGGAATCCTTTGATATGCAATTTCGGAGCGGTCGGTTTGGGGGCAGCCTCTGGGGACAGGTGGAATGGGTCCAGTGCCCGTAACCCCATCCCCTGCAATTCATCGGGCGATAATTTTTGAAACTCCGCCCCGGTAAATTCCCGTACAATACTTCCATGCTTCATATAGAGAATTCGATCTGCATAGGGAACGAGATAATAAAGTCGGTGTTCCGCGACAATCACAGTCTTTTTCTCTGACTGCCAGTGCCGAATCATACCAATCAAATCTTCGATAGTGGCAATATCTAGGTTGGAGGATGGCTCGTCCAGTACAAAGATGTCCGGGTGGATTGCGTCGGCAGAGGCACAGGCTATTTTCTGTTTTTCTCCGCCGGAGAGAGCAAACAAGCTCCTGTTCAGCAGCTTTTCCAGCTTGAGGCTGCGGGCAGTCTCTTCCAGGCGCTCCCGCATCTCCGGGACCGGCAGGGCCATGTTTTCACACCCAAAAACGATCTCACTGGTGGTATCCACATTGTAGAATTGTGTTCTTGGGTTTTGGAATACAGATCCCACCCGTTGCCCGATTTGATAAAGAGGATAGTCTTTTAACTCTTTCCCATCTAAAAGGACTTGCCCGGTCAGCTTCCCGCCGTAATAATGCGGGATCAGGCCGTTGATTAGCCGAGTCAGCGTCGTCTTGCCGCAGCCGGACTCTCCGCAGAGCAGGATGGTTTCGCCATCCTGGATTGTCAGATTGATATGGCTTAGGTTGTTCTCGGTTTCCCCACTCTCATAGGTAAAGGAAACATCTTTCAATTCAATCACAGTATCACCTCCTTACAACGGGCTGAAAAAGTATGTAGAGAGCAGTGCAGTTACGGCAATCAGCACCGCCAGCAGATCCCAGCCGGTAAACCCGACCTTTGTGATATTGGTGCGCTGGACCGGGTTATCCAGGCCGCGGGTCAGGGCCGCCGCAGAGAGATCATCCCCGATTTTGACCACCGAGATCATCAGGGGAATAAAACGGTATTCAATCAGAGCGGCGGGGTTTTGCCAGAATTTCTTTGTTCCGAACTGAACCTCACGCATTCGCATGGCATCTTTGATGGCTGCCGACTCCTCTTGCATAGTGGGGATGAATCGAAACAGGACGGAGAGTGGAATAGTGATCTGCCGCCCAATGTGCATCCGGCCCAGCGCGGTAATGCACTCGCTGGCCGTGGTCGATTTGATGATGTAGGCCCCCATCACATAGGCCGGAAACAGCCGCAGGACCAGCCCCACCAGCAGGACTACCAGCATATTGACGATCATGGGGAACTGGACTGAGTTCTGGATGGCCTGCACAAACAGCCCGACCACAAACAGACAGAAGAACACGGTTGCCGTTTTATACTGCCGGTTAGTCAACAGCAGGATAAATGGGATCATCGCTACCGCAATCATAAAGGCGGTGTGGCTGTATAGGAATTCTGCAGTAGCGACAACGGCCATTAGCAAAAGTTTGGTTCGAGGGTCTAAGCAAAAGCCTGTTCTGTTTTCAACAACTGCTTGAAGCTGCTCCATTACACAATCCCCGCTCTTTCAAAGTGTTTTTTCAGCATTTTATGGCCCAGAAGCGCGCCCAGAATACCGCCCACAAACAGGAGCGCAAAGCCCACATACATCATCCAGGATGGCATCATGGATTGCAAAGTATTTGCGTACTGATCACCCATGGAGGTGTGAATGTTTTTCCAATATGCTTCGCCGGCAAACCAGAGATTGGCGGGGCAGCCCATGAAGCCGAAGCAAAAGCAGGCATAGCTCAGAACATTGACCTTAAATTTCTGATAGCCACCGATTTTGAGCACGACATCGCTTAGAATACCGCCGAGAAACCAGCCGAGCAGGCCAATCCATCCATAACCAATGAGGTAGAAGAAAATACCACCAATAGTGCCAGTAATGGTAAGCATTCCGAATTTTCTGATTTTCGTGTAATACAGCATCATAGGGATGCCGCAAACGATCGGCCAGATCAGGAACAAGAACGGGTATACTACCGGCAACGCAGTCAGCAGTCCAACAACAAAGAAAACAACCAAGGTCATGGCAGAATAGATGCCGATGTTAATAAGGTCTTTACCTGTGAGTTTATTTGTATTTTCCATTTTCAAAAAGTCCTTTCCATATAATTAGATAAATAAATGAGAAACAAAAATTTCTTTATGCAAAAGCAATGCTACAGACGCACCTCCTATATATAGTTAGACTACGCTAACTTATGGTTAAAAATTTTGGGGATCAAATCCCCAAAACGTTTTGCCACCCGGAACTGAAAAAAGTGGCTAATGTATGAGCGTATTTTATCGCAGCATCTTTTGAATAATTGTGCAAGACAATTTCTGCGATAGATGAATAGTAAGAATGAACGAGCATATGCCACTCGTCATCCTCCAGATCATGTACGGAAACTCCGCGATCTTTCAGCTCTGCTATTAGCTTTTGTGTCTCCCGAACATCGGAACGCACCACATCATCCAGAAAAGAAGTATATTTTGTGCCGGCAGACTGCATCAGCAACAATTTGAATACATCGAAATGTTCGTAAATGTATTCGATAATCTGACGGATCGTATCCTCCGACAGTTTCCAGAGCTGCTTTAATTCATCCGTCCGGGCCAATTCAAAGTGCTTGACAACAGAATCGGAATACATCTCGGATACCGCCTGAACTACTGGCTCTACAAGTGCGCCAAACAAAGCCTCTTTATCCTCAAAGTGATTGTAAAAAGCCCCATTTGTCACATGAGCAGCCTTGCAGATTTCACGGATACTGGCACGTTCAAACCCGTTTTCCAGAAAATGTTCTTTTGCACAGGCCAAAAGATTTTCATGGGTCTGTTGAAAATCCCTTGACATTTCTATCCCTCCATCCTATACTTATATTACATTGTAATATTACACCGTAATTTGAATTATAGCACGGTTACACGAAAAATGCAATACCTTTCTTGCATTTTGTGGCCTGAAAGGAGGCTTTCTTATGTCCCAAAAAAAACCGGGTGCAATCCGCCAACTATTTGCTTTTGTAGGTGAGAGTAATGGCAAAATGCGCATCTCTATTCTTCTTGCTGTGTTGGGAGAGATATTTGGTATCGTACCATTCCTAATGGTGGCACTGTTAGCAGATGAACTCTATCACGGTACAGCTACTCCGCAGAGCGTTTTGTTTTTCAGCGGAATTGCTGCCATATGTCAGATTATAAAAATGCTTCTTACATGGCGTTCCTCTCTTATGTCCCACAAAATCTCTTTCACGATTTTGAAAAATATCCGTGAAGCAATCACAGATCGGATGGCAAAAGTCCCAATGGGTGTTATGCTGGAAACGCCCACAGGAACTTTCAAAAACCTGATTGTAGACAATGTTGCGAAGCTGGAAGATTCTATGGCTCATTTTATGCCAGAGTTGCTATCGAATATTGCAGCGCCGTTGTGCAGCATCCTCCTGATTTTTATTATGGACTGGCGCATGGGGCTTGCATCCCTAATCACAATTCCACTGGGTATTCTCTTTTTTGCTGCTATGATGCGCGGTTATGGCCCCCGAATGGAGAATTATATGCGCTCTGCGAATGATATGAATAGTTCTTTAGTGGAATACGCCAACGGTATTCAAGTCATTAAAGCCTTTAATCGCTCTGCTTCTTCTTATGGAAAATACTCGGAATCTGTCAACTATTTTCACGATTCCACAATGGAGTGGTGGAGCCAATGCTGGTTCTGGAACGCCGCAGCGAGGGCCGTTCTGCCCTCTACTCTTTTGGGTACATTACCAGTTGGCGCATGGCTCTATATGGAAGGAACGCTTTCACTTCCCGTATTTTTAATATCTTTAGTAGTTCCGCTGGGGTTTGTTGCTCCATTGATGAAAGTGTCTGAAGCGATGGAGCAAGTCAGCATGATAAAAGGTAATTTGGAGCAAGTAACAGCTTTCCTAAAAACCCCGGAACTTGTTCGCCCCTCTGAACCTGTATCTTTGGGAGAACGTACTTACCAATTCGAGGACGTACATTTCGGTTATAAAGAAACCGAAGTTCTCCACGGTATTTCTTTTCAAACCAGACCCGGCACTATGACGGCTATTGTTGGACCTTCCGGTTCTGGTAAATCCACGATTGCGAAACTGATGGCTGGTTTTTGGGATGTGACTTCCGGCTCTGTGCGTTTCGGCGGCCAGGATATTCGTCAAATCCCTTTTGAGCAGTTGATGGGTGAAATCAGTTATGTGGCACAGGACAATTTCCTATTCGACAAATCCATTCGGGAAAATATCCGCATGGGTAATCCGGCAGCAACAGATGAAGAAGTAGAAGCTGCCGCAAAAGCTGCTAACTGTCATGACTTTATTATGCAGTTAGAGCAGGGGTATGACACACTGGCCGGTTATGCCGGAGACCGTCTTTCTGGCGGGGAGCGCCAGCGTATTACGATTGCGCGGGCCATGCTAAAACCGGCATCCGTAGTCATTTTAGACGAGGCCACTGCCTATGCTGATCCAGAAAATGAGGCACTCATTCAACAGGCAATCAGCAAATTAGTGGCTGGAAAGACATTGATTGTTGTAGCGCACCGTTTGAATACGATTCGCAATGCCGACCAAATTCTGGTTGTGTCAAACGGAAATATTGCAGGCCGTGGGACACAAGAAGAACTTCTCCGGGAATGCCTCATCTATCAAAAGATGTGGCAAGATTATGCCGGAACCATAGAAGAAGCAGACATGAAGGGAGGAGTGGAAAACCATGTTTGAAATGATACGCCGAATTTTTAAGATTGCGGGTAGAAGCCGAAAGAAAATCATCGTTGGCATCACATTTAATATTCTCAAATCCTTTTTCAACAGTTTTATGATGTTCGGTGTTTTTTGGATTTTATTGCATTTAGAAAATCTTACACCCACTATTATCCTGCAAGCCTTTGGCGTTGTATTAGGAAGTGTTATCGGACGCTTTTTCTTCCAATGGATGTATGACCGTACCATGAGTGGAACGGGATATGATATTTTCCGTGATTATCGTCTGGAAATAGGAGAAAAATTGAAACAGGCTCCTATGGGCTACTTTTCAGAGCAAAATTTAGGAACTATTCAGACAATACTTACTACGACGATTGCGGATTTAGAGGGTTACTCCATGCTTGCAATCGAGCAGATGACAAGCGGTGTTGCTATGGCAGCTCTCATGTCAATTATGATGTTCTTTTTCAACCCAATTATTGCCATTTTGAGTCTGATCGGGCTATTATTAGGTTTACTTGCTCTTCGTTGGGTCCGCAGTAGAGCCGCACAATATACTCCCATTTATCAAGAAGCACAGGAAAATCTGGTGAGTAAATCAATGGAATATATCCGAGGGATTTCTGTTCTACGCTCTTTCTCCAAAGGTGAGGAAGGACAACGAGAAGTACGCAGCGCATTTCAAAAAAAGTGGGATGCAGATTATGGGCAGGAAAAAGCCACAACCGGAGTTCTTCGTTTTTATATTCTGGTATATAAGCTCATGAGCTGTGTGCTGATTGCTGTGGCAGCATTGATTTTCATGGCAGGAGAAATTAGTTTGCCGTATTGTTTGACTTTCCTGTTTTGTGCGTTTACGGTGTACTCTGATTTGGAAACTATGGGAAACAGTGCTTTTTTGAGCAAGAAAATAATCACAGAACTGGAACGTTTGGAAGAAGTCACCAATATACCGCAAATGGATACCAGCACAGATAAATTAGAAACTTCCCACTACGATATAGCACTGGATTATATCTCGTTTGGCTATGGCAAGCGGCAGGTTATCCATGACATCTCTTTGGAAATTCCAGAACATACAACCTGTGCTATTGTAGGGCCATCCGGCAGCGGTAAAACAACTTTGTGTAATTTAATTGCCCGATTTTGGGATGTGCAGGACGGCGCTGTTCGGATTGGAGGAAAAGATGTCAAAAACTATACTGCGGATAGTATTTTGGAATATATCAGCATGGTCTTTCAGAATGTGTATCTTTTTCACGATTCCATTGAAAACAATATCAAATTTGGTAAGCCGGACGCCACACATGAAGAAGTGGAAGCCGCCGCAAAACGCGCTTGCTGCCATGATTTTATTTCTGCATTGCCAAATGGTTACAATACAATCATTGGTGAGGGCGGTTCTACACTTTCCGGAGGCGAAAAGCAACGGATTTCTATTGCTCGCGCCATGCTAAAAGATGCCCCCATTATCATTTTAGATGAAGCCACTTCCAGCGTCGATCCAGAAAATGAGCAAGCACTTCTGTCGGCCATTGCAGAACTAACAAAGAATAAAACATTGATTTCGATTGCCCATCGCTTGAGTACGGTGCAGAACGCAGATCAAATTGTTGTAATAAATCAAGGTAGAATTGTTCAGCGGGGAACTCATCATTCTTTGATTTCACAAGAAGGAATTTATAGAAATTTCTTAAAGCAAAAACTTGAATCCGCTGGATGGGCACTCTAATTAAGTTAAGTACTTTTCAGGGGCAAACTCATTGTAGCAAGCAATGCCGGTGTTAATACACTCGGCCCGCAGAGGGAAAAATCCTGCCGTGATTTTCCCCTCCGCTTTGCTTGTTGAGGGCAGCGCCCCCAAACCCCTTTGAACACAGAATTTCATTCTGTGGCTACGCGTTCTACGAACACTTTTGACCAGGACCAGCTTACCGCTGGCCGTGGTCTTTTTCCTGTTCCTTTTTCTGTTCTTCGTCCATTTTCAGCAGCCGATCCACATTGGCTTTGGCAGTCAAAAGCTCCCGCATCTCTTCACGGGAACGCCGGTACTCGGCGTAGGTTTTCTTCTTTTCCTCCAGCAGTTTGGCATACTCGGCTTGCAGGTCTTTGACCTTGGGCGGCTCCGGCTGCACGATGGATTTTTTACGGGGCGTATGCTGTTTTTCTCCGGCCAGCACCGCACGGATTTCTGATTCACTGTACCCGGCCCCCAGTAGGAACGACAGCTCATACGCCGGATTGAGAGCGATTTTTCGCTCATCCACCATATCCATCAGTTCGGGAATCAGTTCGGCCAGGCGTATATAGCGGGAAATCTGGTTACGGCTTTGGCCGACCTGTTCTGCCAAAATTTCTCTGGATTCTTTACCAGCCAACTTCCGCCCAACTTGGGCGGAAGTTAAATCCATGCGTTCTCCCTGATGTCGCATAGCCTCCAGCTTCATCTTATAAGCGAAAGCTCTCTCACTGGGGAGCAGGCTTTCACGCTGAAAGTTGCTGTCCACCATAATGATGGTGGCAGCATCATCGTCCAAATCCCGGACAATGACCGGCATGGTTTCTTTCTCAGCCAGTTCACTGGCCCTGTGCCGCCTGTGTCCGGCTACCAGCTCGTAGCCGCCCTCCGGGTCAGGTCTTGCAATCGCCGGAACCAGCACACCATACTGCTTGATACTGTCCGCAGTTTCCAGCATGGCTTCATCATCCTTGACTTTGAACGGATGGTTCTTAAAAGGATGCAGTTCAGACAAGGGGATTTCCTGAATCTTCTCCAGCCGTTCTTCCAAACGGCTTTCCTCGGTGGAAAACAAGTCATCTACCGATGCCAGCTCTACTTTTTTCGCGCTGCTTTTCAAGTTTCGTCACCTCCTGCGTCAGATTTCGATACCCCTCTGCCACCTTGCCGCTAGGGTCATGGGCGAAAATACTTTTTCCCTCTGCGCTAATTTCCTTTGCACGGACAGAGTGTGGAATCTCCGTTCCAAAGACTTTGATTTTACTTCCATAGGTGTCCCGCAGCAAAGCAGCAATCTCTTTGGCAAAGTTGGTGCGGTTATCCACCATCGTCAGCAGGATACCGTCAATCTGGAGCTTTGGATTGATCTGCCGTTTCACCTTACTGACCGTAGATAGAAGCTGTTCCAGGCCCTTGGCGGGCAAATACTCCGCCTGGACGGGGATTATGGCCCTGTTGGCAGCAGCCAAGGCGTTGACCGTGAGCATCCCCAAGGAGAGCTGGCAGTCAATCAGGATAAAGGAACTCGATCCAGAAATAATAAGAACTTTTGTAGATAAGATTTATGTAGAACAATCAGAAAAAGTCCCAGGTACAAATTAAAAGAAACAAAGCATTTGGATTTATTGGAACTTTATAGGGAAAATTGACATATAAAAATCGGCACAAAGGTCATACCTTCATGCCGATTAAATTTTAAGGAAATAAATCCCTAATTAAGAGCCCCTTAAGGCCCCCTTATTTTTTTTAAAAAAGTTTATAAAAAGTATCGGCATATTTTACTATCGGTAGTATAATGTAAGTATAGTAAGCAATAACTTGCAAGTAAGCTAGCAAGAGCAGAAAGGAGACAAAAATGGACGAGGAAATGAATTTGGCAGAAACTTTAAAAGAAGAAATTGAAAAGAGAGTACTTACTGAAATGTTACTTCTAGTAAAAGAAAGTAAGAGTGTCGAAGAAATCGAAACAAAAATCAAAGCCCTACTAAATAAGTAATCAAATAGCAGGGCAAATACAAAAAACACTACTGAGGTGCTTGCTCACCTCTCTAGTGATTTAATTATATCAGAGCAAGAGGAAGGATACAAGGTGATGGAAGATAAAAACAAACAAACAATATCAAATAAAAAGTGGCAAGAAAAAAATAGGGAATATGCTAGATATTTAAGAAATCGTTCTACAGCAAGAAATTTCATCAAAAAACAGGCTACTCTAGATGATATTGAAGAGATGGAAAATTTGATGAAAATAAGAAAAAAAGAACTGAAAAAAACGGGTGGCATCTAAGGAGTGTATGTAAAAAAGTCTGTAAAATTGTAAGTCCTTCTATGGTAAAATTATTATCATAGGAGAACTTTTGTTATGGGAAGAAGAAAAAGAGAACCAATGAATCCAGCTAAGAAAAATATTGTAAGGGAATTAATAAAAACTTATGATATAAAAACAGCTAATGATATTCAAGAAGCTTTAAAAGACTTGTTAGGAGAAACACTACAGGATATGTTAGAAGCAGAAATGAATGAGCATTTAGGATATGAGAAATATTCTAGGGATGAAGACGTTGAAAACAGCAGAAACGGTTATAAGAGTAAAAA
>NZ_KB906623.1 GCF_000381525.1 Peptostreptococcus anaerobius VPI 4330 = DSM 2949 | reverse complement strand
TCAAAGGAAAAAGTGCATTGATGATGTTCGATAAGCACGCAAATTTAAAGTACAAATTTGGAAATAGACACTTTTGGTCTGAAGGATATTATGTAAGTACTGTGGGATTAAATGAGGCAACAATAAGGAAATATATTCAGGAACAGGAAAGACACGATATAGCTTTGGATAAATTAAGTGTTAAGGAGTATGAAGATCCCTTTAGGGATGGCAAGTAATACAAATACCCTTTAAAGGGTAGCGACGAGTCAAAGGCCGAGCTTGAACAGAGTGAAAGCCAGCGCCTTTAGACGCTGGCCGGTAACCCTTGGGCTTATAGCCCGTGTGCAAACCACCCGTTGGACGGGTGGTCATGATTATAAAATAATATATTTATACAAACATTGCTACAAAATATACTGTTTTAATTTCAACTGAATTTATTAATCTAGTCAAAAAACTCTACAAAAGAATCATTGAAAATCTATCATATATAGTTATTTTTACTGATTTTACTTAGATTCATCTCTGTTTTATAGAAATTTTATAGAAAAAATAGATCTACACCTACTGGAGGGTTTATCTTTAGCGGTTTAAAATTAAACAAAAAATCTAGTGTTATTTAATTGACAATACAGCGACTATATAATATATACTTAGTCTTAACTTAAGGTGGTAATTGATTTAAGGAATATTGAATAAGTATATATTAAATACAAGAAAGGATGAAATGACATATGGATTTTTCATTAACTAGAGAACAGGAAATGATTAAAAAGTTAGCTGCACAGTTTGCAGAAGAAGTCTTAGAGCCAGTTGCAGCAGATGTGGATTTATCCCATACATTCCCTGTAGATAATTTTAGCAAAATGGCAGAGTTGGGATTTACAGGCATAGGTATTCCTAAGGAATATGGTGGAACAGGTGGAGGCAGTATTGAAGAGGTGATAGCTGTTTCTGAGTTTGCAAAAAAATGTATGTCTTCTTCAGCTATATTATCTATACATTTAATAGCACCTCATGCCATTCATAAGTTTGGTACTGAGGAACAAAAGCAAACGTTTCTACCTAGACTTACAAAGGGCGGTAGTTTGGGTGCATTTGCCCTTACTGAACCAAATGCAGGTTCTGATGCAGGTGCTGCCAAGACAAAAGCCATACTTGATCCAGAAACTAATGAATATGTCATAAATGGTACTAAGTGCTTTATATCAGGTGGAAGTCGCGCAGATGTAGTATTGTTGTTTGCCCTTACGCAACCAGAAAAAGGATTGAGGGGTATGTCAGCAATAATAGTTGAAAAAGGCACTCCTGGATTTAGCATAGGTAAAATTGAATCAAAGATGGGTCTTAATGGATCTGAAACAGCAGAATTGATATTTGAAGACTGTAGGGTTCCAGCGGCCAACCTACTAGGCAAGGAAGGACAAGGATTTAAGATTGCTATGCAGGCCTTAGATGGTGCACGTATCGGAACAGGTGCCCAGTCAATAGGTGTAGCTGAGGGTGCCATAGACCTATCAGTAAAATATACTAAGGAACGTGTCCAGTTTGGAAAGCCTGTAGGTGCTCTTCAGGGAATCCAGTGGTACATAGCTGACATGGCTACTAAGACAGAGGCAGCTAAGACTCTTGTCTACTATGCAGCCTACCTAAAGGATGCTGGTAAAAACCATACTAAGGAAGCTGCTATGTGTAAGTTAAATGCAGCAGAGAATGCACGTTATGTGACAAACTTGGCACTCCAAATTCATGGTGGTTACGGATATATGAAGGACTATCCACTAGAAAGAATGTATCGTGATGCTAAAATTACTGAAATTTATGAAGGAACTTCTGAAATACATAAGGTAGTTATAGCTAGAGAAGTTATGAAATAGTAGAAAAGGAGTGTATGAATAATGAGAATATTTGTTTGTGTTAAACAGGTACCAGATACTTCTGGTAAAGTTGCGGTTAACCCTGATGGAACACTTAATCGTAACTCTATGGCAGCTATTATAAATCCAGATGACATGATCGCACTAGAGCAGGCCCTAAGATTAAGAGATGAATTGAACTGCCAGATTACAGCTCTTACAATGGGACCTCCTCAGGCAGAAGGTATGCTAAGAGAAATTCTAGCCATAGGAGCAGATGACGCTGTATTGATTTCTTCTAGAGAATTCGGTGGTTCTGATACATATGCTACATCTCAGATTATAGCTGCAGCAATATCTCACCTAGGACTAAACGAAGAAGACATCATATTCTGTGGTCGTCAGGCTATAGATGGAGATACTGCTCAGGTTGGACCTCAGATAGCAGAAAAATTAGAGGTTCCACAGGTTACTTATGCTAGCAAAATCAAGAAAGACGGCAATAAATTGACTATAAAACGTGTGCTAGAAGATGGCTATATGATGATAGAGACTAAGACTCCTTGTCTTATAACATGTGTAAAGGATGATGATATATCTCCTCGCTATATGACTATTAACGGAATCATGGACTGCTATAGTAAGCCTATGACTGTACTTTCATTCCAAGAACTTAAGGATGAGCCCCTTATCAACCTTGAAACTATAGGACTTAAGGGATCTCCTACTAATATATTCAAGTCATTTACTCCACCTCAAAAGGGAACAGGAATAATGCTTGAAGGCGATGGTAAAGAAACAGTAGCTGAGCTAACTAATAGATTAGAAAAACTGCATCTTATCTAATTGTGAAAGGAGACAATCAAAGATGGAATTTAATAGTTCTAGAATAGAGGATTTTAAAGATATATGGGTGTTTTGTGAACAGCGCCATGGCCACATGATGAACACAAACTTTGAACTGATATCTGAAGGCCGTAAGTTGGCTGACGAGAGAGGTTCACAGCTTGTAGGTGTCATACTTGGTCATGATATTGGGAGCCTAGCCAAAGACCTAGGTGGATATGGAGCTGATAAGGTTATAATTTGTGACGATGAGAGCCTAAAAGACTATACAACTGATGCCTATACTAAGGTTTTTTGTGACTTAGTGATGGATAAAAAGCCAGAAGTTGTATTAATAGGTGCATCTAATATAGGTAGGGACCTAGCGCCTAGGTGTGCTGCTAGACTTCATACAGGACTTACAGCAGACTGTACTCACTTGGATATAGATATGAATAACTATGTTGACTTTATAGCAACATCGTCTACTTTGGACCTATCAAAGACTACATTTAAGATGGAAGATACCAACTTAAAGATGACTAGACCGGCATTTGGTGGCCACCTAATGGCAACTATAATATGTCCTAGGTTTAGACCATGTATGTCTACAGTGAGAACAGGTGTAATGAAAAAGGGCGAGTATAGTGAAGAAAGAGCAAATGCTTGCCAGGTTGAAAACTATCCGGTAAATATAGGCAAGGACGAACTTAAGACAAAGGTTCTTGAAGTCGTAAAAGAAGCTAAACACATGGTAGACCTTATAGGTGCAGAAGTAATAGTATCTGTAGGTAGAGGTATAAGCAAAGACGTAGAAAAGGGTATACAGCTAGCTAAAGATCTTGCTGATGCATTTGGAAATGGTGTAGTAGGTGGTAGCCGTGCAGTTATAGATTCAGGTTGGCTATCAGCAGACCACCAGGTTGGTCAGACAGGAAAGACAGTACATCCAAAGATATACATTGCTCTAGGAATATCAGGAGCTATCCAGCACAAGGCAGGAATGCAGGATTCTGAACTGATAATAGCAATAAACAAGGATGAAAAGGCACCTATATTCGATTGTGCTGATATTGGTATCAACGGTGACATATTTAAGATTGTACCGATGATGATAGATAGTATTAAAGAGGTTAAAAATAATAAGTAATACATTATTTAAAATATACTTGGGGGTGTAATTATGAGAAAGGTATCGTATTTAAGTTACAACATGACAACTGCAGACGCAGCTAATCCAGACGGATTAATATCAATTGGACGTCAGTTTGATTTCATTGGTGACGTTGAGACAGAGGAAATGATCCTGTGTGATGGTGATGAATCTCTTTGCCTAGGTTATCACGACGTTAAATGCTACAAGGATGTATATGTAGGAGATATGGTAGACTACAAGGCTACACTTATCAAAGTAGGTAATTCTTCTCGTGACTGTAAGATTGAAGTATTTAAACTTGCAACACCAGCATTTCGTGAAGGAAAGACTGACTGTAAAGAAGGCGATATGGTTTGGTTTGATGAGCCAGTTCTTTGTACAGAAGGTTTTGTTCGTCTAGTAGTTAAGAAGCACTTACAGCGTGGAGAACAGCCAGAAGGTCTTGTTACAGATCCTTGGTTTGATCTTGACGACTTCCCAGAAGACGACGATGAAATGTAATAAACAAATTAAAATATAATTATTTTTATTATAAAGGAGTAGAATTATGAACGATATGCAGACAGTAACATTCCGTTATAGAATGTCAAATAGAGACGTTTTTTATCTTGGTGGACTAATAAATGGAGCTAGAAATATCACTCTTATGAACGATACAGCAGTGAGATTGATGGCAAAAATATTTGGCAATACAGGCCATTGTGTAGGTGTTAAGAAGTTACGTTTATACACTCCATCTCAGGCTGGAGATTACATGGAATATATAGCAAGAGCAAAGAAGATCGAAGGAAACAAGGCATTAATAGAGGTTAGAGCCTTCAAGGTTATAGAGGTACCTAGTGATCCTCCATACCCAAGTTCAATAGACGTACTTCCAGAACCAGTATTGTCTACAGTAGCACAGTTTGTCTATGAGACATTTTAATAAATAGGATAAAGGAGAATAACAATAATGAAGAAAGCTCTTGAAGGACTAAAAGTTATAGACCTTACTTCTGCACTTAATGGACCATTCTGTACAATGATGTTAGCCGACTATGGTGCAGAGGTTATAAAAATAGAACCGGTTAACGGAGACCAGTGTCGTGAGTGGGGACCAATAGATGAAAAGAGTGGAGAAAGTGGTTTTTACTGCTATGTCAACCGTAACAAGAAGGGGGCTACTCTTAACCTGAAGTCAGAAAAGGGTAAGGAAATGTTCTTTGAATTGGTTAAGGATGCAGATATATTAGTAGAAAACTACAAGGGTGGAGTTACTAAGAGGCTTGGTATAGATTATGAAGCAGTTAGAAAAGTAAACCCTTCTATAATATATGGGTCAGGGTCAGGATTTGGACAGAACAGCCCAATCTCTCACAGAGCTTGTTATGATATAGTTGCACAGGCTATGGGTGGTATGATAAATCTTACTGGATACAAGGAGACTAATCCGGTAAAGGTTGGCCCTTCTGTTGCAGACCACGTTGCAGGAATTTATTTGACAGTTGGTATCTTGATGGCCCTATACAATAGAGAAAAAACTGGACAGGGTCAGTTGGTTGACGTATCAATGATAGATACAATATTTAGTTTACTTGAAAATGCCCTTGTTAACTACACAGTTGCAGGTATAATACCAGAGCGTAATGGTAATATAGACCCTTCTATAGCACCATTTGATGTATATGAATGTAAGGATGGATTTGTAGCTGTTGGAGTGGGTAATGATAGGCTATTTGCTAAGTTCTGTACTACAATAGGCCATGAAGAATTGTTAGATGATCCTAGGTATAAGACAAATACTCTACGTTGTGACAATTATGAACCAGAATTAAAGAACATAATTGCCGACTGGTGTAGAGACTATGCAAAGAAAGAAATAGAAAATATTATGGATGAAGCAGGAATACCTTGTGGACCAGTTTTAAATGTTAAGGAAGCAATTGAACATCCACATATTCAGGCTCGTGAAATGATGGTTCATTGTCAGCATCCTACTGCTGGTGACCAGTATTTCCAAGGTTGTGTTATGAAGCTATCTGAAACTCCAGGTACAGTAGACACACCAGCACCACTTCTAGGCCAGCATAATGCAGAGATATTCGGCATTAGTCAAGAAGAAGTTGAAAAGTTAAAAGAAGAAGGAATACTATAATCTTTATATAAATTTAATCTAATCTACAATATTATATTCTAATCAAAATAGAAGTGTTGTTTTAACACTTCTATTTTTCTACGTATACACATATATTTATTAAGTTTTATATATTCATCGATATAGCTATTTGATTTTCTCTATTGGAATGATGACCTTTGTAACGTGTTCATCAGGGTTTGTTACATCAAAGGGAGATATTATAAACTCTTCAGAAATATCTCCCTTGATCCTATAACCATTCTTGTTTATATACTGAATCATCTCAATGTGGGTGTTTATTATGTTTGAGTAGTCGCCGACATGGACCATTGTAGCTGCTGTAAATCCACCGAATTTCCTACAGTTTTCAGTTTGGAGATGGCTATCTAGGTACATGGCAAATTCTATATCTATATCCTTGTAGAGGAACTGTTCCAAGGGTTCTGAGTAGTAGGTTACAAGTATGGACCCCTTGTCTTCTATATTTGTTTGGTTGGACATATTGATTAGTTCAGCCCATCTTTCCAAGGAGACATCTTTATTTGAATAACTCTTCATAATTTTCCTAGTGTAGATTAGGTAGGATTCAGGGATTTCCTCTATAATTATACCCCTGGCTTCGGCTTCGTCCTTAGAGTATAGAGATAAGATATCCACTCCCTTTTTTAATCTTTGTGAGAGCTTGCAACCCTCTGTGTACTTTTGTTGTAAGGCTTCAATTTCTTTGGAGATTTCAACCATTTTGGAGTCTATGCTCTCTTCAAGACTATAGGCCTTGTTGTTATGTATGATATTATTTATTTCCTTAAGACTAAAGCCTAGCATCCTTAGTTTACGGACTATGCATATAGTTACCATTTGGCCCTTGTCATAGTACCTGTAGTTGGTTTCAGAATCCCTAAATGATGGCACTACTAGGTCTATTGAGTCGTAGTATCTTAAAGTTTTTATAGGTATATTACAAATTTTTTCTACTTCGCCTATAGAATATTTTTCCTTTGCTTTCATATTTGCTCCTATTCTCATGAATATTTTTTCCTTGCGAGATCTTAAAAATACCATGTGTATCATTGTTAATAAATAGTCCAATATATACTAAATTATATCATATTTATTGTAAAATACAACTGTTCTACAAAAGAGAGTTATATGTTACAATTAATGTAAATATTTAATAGAGGGTATTCTACCGTATCGGTCTTGGTATGTGGATGTACATATTTATAGTGACAGGGGCATATATAATCTACCGAAATAAGTAACTTAAAGGACTATTTTTTATCTCAAATTCCTTACTGTGTTTTCAGCATTTTTAGAAACAGAGGATGTTCCTCCAATAATTATAACTTTTGAAATTCCATTTTCCATAATAAATCTCTTAGTTGATTCGTGTAGGGCATTTGGTGGTGTAAGAAGGACTGCAGCGTTTGAGTAGACTCCTGCTATACCTGAAGAAAGAGCGTCAGTATAGTCCTTGCCATTTACTAGGATGACTGTATTGATGTTTTTCCTAAGTACTGGTTTGTAGGCCTTGGCTATTTCTATGGCTGTCTCATACCTATCGCCACCAGCTAGCCTTCCTGTATAGTAGTTTGCTTCTTCACCACTATTTTCATCGTCATTGTGAGCATTTATACCATTTATATCCCCATAAAATGTCTTGTAGCTATCGGGAACAGTTCCCCTTCCTCCTATTATAAACTTGTAGCCATCTGTTGCTGGCAGCCTATAATATGCTCCGAGGTATGAACCCTGTGTCCTTGCCATTTCAGCTACAAAAGGAACTGATGACAGAAGGTCTGGAAAAATCTTATCATTAATTACTATGCCGCTATCTATATCCCCCCTAGGTGTGCCAGGGAAGAATGTATTGTATATTTTTTGGTCTACAAGGCTATTTATGTCTTTTTGGTTGTTTTCTGCTAGTCTCTCAACATTTATCTTCATGCCCCTAAGGTCGTTTTCTACCTTGTTTGATAGGGTTGATGTGTTGCCAACTAAAAATACCCTTGATACTCCCAGCCTCCTAAGTTCTTTTGCAACATCGGGCCTAAGCGTACTAGGTGAATTTACGAGGAATGGAATCCTAAGAGAGGACGCCATATAACTTGCGTATAGGGCAGACCTAAAGTCGTTTCCACTTGCTATTACAGCACTTGAATTTCTTGATTTAAAAAAGTTTTGGCTGACTTTTATAGAAGTCTCAAAACGGTTTGCACCTGCTATTCTTGTTACATTGATTTCTGCCTTTGAATTATTTGATACTAGCCCATATGGAAGAAGCATCGTAAGGGCTAGGGCAGTTAAAATACTTTTCTTGATATATTTATTCATATTAATCCTCCTTGATAGCTATTGCTGTGGCTGTTGCATAGTTTTTTGAATGGGATATTGATACCATGATATTACTTACACCTATGCTATTACAGTAGTCTTTGAATTTCCCTGAAAATACTACAAGAGGCTTGTTTAGGTCGTCTCTAAGAATTTCTACATCGTGAAGTCTAAATCCCCTAAGGCCTGTACCCACTGATTTTACAACAGCTTCCTTGGCTGAAAAATTACCAGCTACAGATTCAGCCTTATAGTCCTTTAACTTTAACATTTGCATTTCTCGAGGTGAAAACATCTTGTCTAGGAGTTTAATGTTCCTATTAAGTGATGTCCTTATTCTGTCTATCTCTACTATGTCTGTACCTATGCCATAAATAATGGTGACCACCTCCTGTAACTTTGGCTATATTAATAGTATCTTAGAATATATTTTACCATTAAAAGCCTTTAAAGTAAATTTTCATGCTGATTCATTTTTTATTGTTTTCACTGAGCTTTTTTATTATCTCTATATAATTTTTGAAATTATGCCGATAGCCCTTATAAATCATAGTTTTAAGTCATGGTTTTTATCTTGCTAATATATCAATAAAAGATGATTTTATTTTGATAAAGTTTTATAAATGTTTCAATAGAATTACAAATGTACCAAGTGATTGTAATATATGGTATAATAAAATTTAGATTTATATTGACAGGTATTACTATGCATCTTAAATACAGGTCGATTTATATGAATGTAGAATATAAATGGTGAAAGGACACTAGATAAAATGATTGATTACGATAATCTATCAGAAAGAGCGAAAAGCATAAGGCGCAAGATAATAGATATGATATATAATGCCCAGTCTGGTCATCCAGGTGGTTCCTTATCTTGTGTAGAGATTATCACTGCACTTTATTTTGGCAGGATGAATGTCAATCCACAGGAACCTAAAAAAGATGACAGGGACAGGTTTGTAATGTCTAAGGGTCATTCGTCTGCAGCTATATATGCTGCACTTTGCGAGAAAGGTTACTTGATGGATGAAGAACTAAAAGGTTATAGACAGTACAATAGTATACTTCAGGGTAGCCCGGATATGCTAAAGGTAAGTGGTATTGATATGACAACAGGTTCCTTGGGGCAAGGTCTATCAGCTGCGTGCGGTATGGCTCTGGCATCTAAGATAGAAAATATTGGTTACAATGTTTACGCCTTACTGGGAGATGGAGAGCTCCAAGAGGGGATGGTTTGGGAGGCAGCCATGTTTGCCAAACAGTACAAGCTCGACAACCTTATGGCTATTGTTGATATGAATGGTTTACAGATTGATGGTAGCACTGATGAAGTCATGAGCTTGGGATCAGTTGCCAAGAAGTTTGAGGCTTTTGGATGGTATGTACTTGAGATTGATGGTCACGATTTTGACCAGATATTTGGAGCCTTCAATACTTTTGACAAGATAGATACCAAACCGACATTGGTTATAGCTAATACTATAAAGGGTAAGGGAGTTTCTTTTATGGAAGGTGAGTGTCAGTGGCATAGCAAGACTATGTCAAGTGATGACTACAGCACAGCCATGGAAGAACTTAGATAGGTGGTATAAATGTTTACGGAATCAATGAGAGAGTCCTTTGGTAGGGCTCTTGTGGATATGGGGGACAGCAACCATAAGTTGGTAGTTGTTGATGCTGACCTCTCTAAATCTACAAAGACTGAATATTTTAAATCTGTATTTCCAGATAGGTTTGTGGATGTAGGTATAGCCGAACAGAATTTAGTAGGTGTATCTGCAGGACTTGCAGCAGCAGGCATGAATGTATTTGCAAGTTCATTCGCTGTTTTTGAGACAGGGAGAGCTTATGAAATTATAAGAAACTCAGTGTGTATGGGCAAATTAAATGTAAAGCTTTGCTCAACTCATGCGGGTCTTATGACAGGACCGGATGGGGCAACCCACCAGAGCATAGAAGACATTGCCATTATGAGAGTACTTCCTAATATGAGGGTATTAGTTCCAGCTGATGCTATAGAGGCTTATCAGATGACAAAATATTTGGCTAATAGTGATGGGCCTGCCTATATGAGGTTGGTCAGGGAAGATGTAGAAAATATACTAGGAGATGACTACCAGTTTGAGTTAGGAAAGTCTAAGGTCCTAAGAGATGGTGATGATATATCTATAATAGCTTGTGGTCCTATGGTGTCTAATTCAATCAAGGCAAGCGACCTACTAAGGCAAGAGGGTATCAATGTAAGGGTAGTAAATATGTCTACGATAAAGCCCCTCGATACTTCTATTATAGAAGACTGTGCAAAAAATACTAGGGCCATACTGACTATTGAAGACCATAGTAAAATAGGAGGTCTTGGTTCAGCAGTGTGTGAATACATATCTGAACACTGCCCAATAAAGGTTAAGAAGATTGGTGTGCCAGATGAATTTGGTATGTCAGCAAAGGCAGAGGAACTCTATGAACATTTCAATATGACTACTGATGATATAGTAGACCAGGTGAGGATATTGATGGGCATCGATTTTTAATTTTAAGGAAACAAAGGTGTATTAATGAAAAAAGAAAATAAGAGAAGAAATAGGAAATTGTGGATAGGAGCTGTAGCTCTCATGCTTGTTACTTCCATATTCACAACATTTGTCCTATCTACAATAGGTGTAATAGGTATACTACCCTACAAGGAATACAGGCAGTATAAGAAGCTAGTGAGTCTAAGTGAGAAGATCAATGAAGACTTTTACAAAAAGCCAGACAAGGATATGCTTGAGACAGGCATATATAAGGGCTTGTTTGCAGGGCTAGGAGATGTGTACTCAGCCTATTACACTAAAGACGAAATGAAGCAGCTATTGGAGGCATCATCAGGCAAATATGTAGGTGTTGGTATGACAGTAGGTGCTGACAAGGAGACTGGTAGGATCAGGGTAGAATCTACCTTTGACAAGAGTCCAGCCAAGGAGGCAGGGATTCAAAAGGGAGATTTTATAGTAAGGGTCGATGGCAAGTCTTATACATACCAAGAGATGGATATAGCTGTCAAAAATATGAGAGGTAAGGCTGGTACAAGCGTAAAGATATCTCTTATAAGAGGTAATAGACAGATTGAAAAGATTGTTGTAAGAAGACAGATTACAATACAGACTATAGAGTCTAGAGTTCTAGAAAATAATCTAGGTTATATATCTATTAAGAGTTTTGATGAAGATACAGCAGATGACTTTAGGTCAGCCCTAAAGAATTTAGAGGCAAAAAACATCAAGGGTCTTATAGTAGACGTTAGAGATGATGGTGGTGGACTTTTAGATGTAGTAGAGAATATAGCAGACAGGCTACTAGGCAAGGCTGTTATAGTCTATACTCAGGACAATAAGGGCAACAAGGAATACCTAAGATCTAGTGACAAGGAGAAGATATCTATACCTATTGTTGTGCTTACAAACGGCAACTCCGCATCAGCATCTGAAATATTGACAGGTGCTATACTTGACAACAAGGCAGGTATCTCAGTTGGTACAACTACATATGGTAAGGGTCTTGTCCAGCAGGTTGTTCCCCTAAGAGATGGTACAGGTTACAAGCTTACAACAGCCCAGTACTTTACTCCAAATGGATCATATATCAATGAGAAGGGAATAAAGCCTACAATTGAAGTCAAGGAAGAAAAAGACCAGTTGCCAAGGGCGATTTCTTATCTAAAAGAAAAAATAAAATAGAGAAATTATATAACCTTCTGTGTATCTATGCAGGAGGTTATATGTAAATATAAGGGAAATGGTGTGAAAAGTTGAATTTATTAGTTAGTATTTCAAGAAACATATACCCTCTTGATGAAAGAGCTATAGAGAGGGCACAAAAGAGGTGGGACGATAAGATACATCCCAAGGACAGTCTAGGACAATTAGAAGATATAACTAAAAAACTTGCAGGTATCTATTGTACAAATAAAATAGAGGACCAGCCTAAAAAATGTATTATAGCCTTTGGGGCAGACCACGGGGTCCACGATGAAGGTGTATCACCGCAACCTCAGATTATAACTAGGATGCAGTTGGAAAACTTTGCTAGGGGACTGACAGGTGTAGGAGTATTGGCAAAGTTCAACAAGACTGACCTGATACCTATAGATATTGGTGTACTAGGTGATGAGCCCATGTATGGTGTAGTCAGCCATAAGATTAGGCAGGGAACTGATAATATTGCCAAGGGTCCAGCAATGACAATGGACGAGGCTGTAAAGTCAATAGAACTAGGGATTGAAATAGCAGAAAAGTGTATAGTTGAAGGCTACAAGATCATAGGTATTGGAGAGATGGGAATATCCAATACTACCCCATCTACAGCTATTTTGTCTGTTATGTCTGGTAAGGATCCTATTGATATTGCAGATGTTGGGGCTGGCATAGGTCTAGAAAGGGTAAAACACAAGGCAGATGTTGTCAGAAAGGCAATAGAGATAAACAATCCCAACCCGACAGATGGTATAGAGGTGCTAGCCAAGGTTGGTGGTTTCGATATAGGAGGTATGACCGGCGTGATACTGGGATGTGCAGCCAATAGGATACCGGTAGTTGTTGATGGATTTATATCCTATGCAGCAGCCCTTATAGCCTATAGGATAAATCCAAGATCTAAGGATTACTTGATTATGTCTCACAAGTCTGATGAAAAGGGTAGTGAAACAGCCCTATCTATATTAGGTATAAAACCTATGTTGGATATGGACATGAGATTGGGTGAGGGCACAGGAGCAGCCCTTGCCATGAATATAATTGATTCATCTATATATGCCTACAACCACATGGGAGAGTTTAAGGACTTGGAGATAGGAAGGGTCTTAGGCCTATGGGACAAATAATACTAGTGACAGGTGGTATTAGTTCTGGCAAGTCTGCCTTTGCTGAAGACTTGGTTACTAAGATCAGCCAGGACAAGTCATGTTCTTGCACCTATATAGCGACTGCAAGTGTATATGATGACGAGATGAGAGAAAAGGTCAGACTTCACCAACAAGCCAGACAAGACAAAAACTGGTCTACACTGGAGGCCTATAAAAACTTGGGACAAATTGTAGCTAATGATGATTTTGACCATGGTATTTTACTGCTTGACTGCCTGACTATGATGGTATCCAATATTATATTTGAGGACGATATGGATTTTGATGGTCTAGACCAGGACAAGTGTAGGTTAAAAGAGGACCTGGTTTTAAATGAGATAAGGGACTTTGTTAAATCTGTTAGGGATAAGGACCTAGACCTAGTACTTGTAACCAATGAGATAGGACTTGGCGGTATAAGTTACAACAAGTTGTCTAGATTTTATACCCAATTGGTTGGAAGGTCCAACCAGTATATAGCCAGCCAATCAGACCAGGTCTATATGGTTGTATCATCAATAGGAGTGAGGATAAAGTAGGTGGTTAAGTGAAGATTAGAGAATTATTAGACCTTGAAAGATTTATAAATATACTCCAGTTTTTAACTAGGATAAGTATAAAAAAGGATTCAAAGTTTGATCCAGATCTTGGCAAGGGAATTGTGTTTTTCCCCCTAGTAGGTCTTGTTATAGGGCTGATTCTAGGTCTTGTTTATTACATATTGAGACTTGTACCTGCATTTTATAATAATAGTCTTGTTACAGGGGTCTTGCTAGTCCTAGTTGAGGTTGTACTTACAGGAGGACTTCACCTAGATGGACTTGCAGATACCTTTGATGGGATATTTTCCTATAGGAGTAAGGACCAGATTCTTGAGATAATGAAGGACTCTAGGATGGGGACCAATGCTAGTATTTCCTTGATACTACTCATAGTATTAAAGGTATGTATGCTTGCTAGTTTTATTGACAAGGACATGGCATGGCCTATAGTATTAATGCCTGTACTTGGAAGATTCCTAGGTCTTTTACTTACATACAGGACTAGGCCTGCCAGGGAAAATGGAATGGGAAATGTATTTATAGGAAAGTGCGATAGGACTAGTCTTATAGTTTCTATAGTTTTTGTAGGTCTATTAGAGATTTTGGCTCTTGGATTGACAGGCACTAGTATATTTGGATTAAACCAGATGATATCTATTATTTTGGTTTTATTGTCCCTATTTATCACTTGTATATTGGCTTATCTGATCAAGCATGGAGTATACAAGAAGATTGGTGGGCTGACAGGTGATATATTAGGTTGTGGTATAGAAGTGGGTGAGATGATTTTTATAGCCTATATTTTTATACTGGTAGGCTAGTTGACTAGCTAGAATGAGAGGTTGATATGAAGAATTTGTACTTGGTAAGGCATGGCAATACCGTAGACAATATAAATTTTAGGTACTCAGGCTTTAGTGACTGTGACCTAAGTGATGTTGGAAGACAACAGGCTAGGCAGTTAAATGCCTACCTGAAAAATATAGATATAGATAGGATCTACACGTCTACCCTAAAGAGGACAGGGCAGACTGTGGATGAGGTATCGAGGTATTTGGGCCTTGAAATGCTAGGGCTTGATGACCTAAGAGAGATGAACTTTGGTAAATTTGATGGCAAGACCTTTGAAGAGATAAAAAGTGAATACCCTGAAGATTTCAAAAGAATGATGACTGGAGATGTTATGTATACCTTCCCAGATGGTGAAAATATTGAGATGGCCTATGAGAGAAATGCTAGGGGCATAGATCATATTATAAAAGAGTGTAATGAAGTAGATAATGTACTTGTATGTGTTCATATGGGGACTATTAGGAATATACTCTCTCACTTAATTGCTAAAAATCCTAGTCTTCATTGGCATTTTAAGGTGGAAAATGCATCCATAACCAAGATTGAATTTATTGATGGATTTCCTGTTATGTCCATGATGGGGCATATACCCTATGACAAGTCTCTTATTAGACCTATGATGAAGAGGGTGGACTAATGGCTTGTATAATGTTTCAGGGGACGGCATCCAATGTGGGAAAGAGTATGATAGCAACTGGTATTTGTAGGATTATCTCGGATGATGGCTATAGGGTTGCTCCATTTAAGTCACAGAATATGTCAAGAAATTCATCCTTTGATAGGTACGGTGGCGAGATGGGCATAGCTCAAGTTGCTCAGGCTAGGGCTGCTAGGATAGAGCCACTTGCATCCATGAACCCAATTTTACTAAAACCTAGCGACAATCATATGACAGACCTTATATTTAATGGAAAATACATAAGGTCGCTAAGGGCAAGAGAGTATATGAAGATAAAAAAGGACCTAAGACCAGGTCTTGAAGCTATATACAAGGACCTAGAATCATCTGTGGATATAGTTGTCCTAGAAGGAGCAGGTAGTCCTGTTGAGATAAATATAAACCAGATTGACCTATCAAATATGGAGATGGCCAAGATAGCAGATTCACCGGTTATCTTGGTGGCAGACATAGATAGGGGCGGCGTATTTGCTTCCATTGTGGGTACCCTAGAGCTTATGACCAAGTCTGATAGGTCAAGGGTGAAGGGGGTTATAATCAACAAGTTCAGGGGCGACGAGGACTCTTTTCAAGATGGTATAAGGATGCTCGAGGATATAATAAAGATACCTGTCTTGGGACTTGTGCCATATGCAGATATTTATATAGATGAAGAAGATGGGGCTAGTGGAAAATCTAGGGACAATGTGGATAGGTTTATCAGTTCTCTAGAGAAGTCTCTAGGTGATGGTAGCAACCACATAATATCTAGGATAAAAGCAGAGAATGAATTTAGGCTATCACAAGGATTGGATATCATGAATGATAGTGAATTAGGTAAATTTGTAAGAGAGTGCGAATACGACAGACTAGCCAAATTACTAAGAGATAAGCTTGATATTAGGGCTATCTATAATATAATTTTTAGACGAGAAAAGGTGTAACTTATGAAAAAAATACTAATAGCAGGCACCCATAGTGGTGTTGGTAAGACCACGGTCAGTCTTGGACTGATGAAGGCCCTAACCGATAGGGGTAAAAAAGTTCAGCCATTTAAGGTGGGACCTGATTATATAGATCCAAACTATCACAAGTACGTTACAGGTATACATTCTAGGAATTTGGATGCCTATATGCTAGATGAAGAGCAGATTAAGTATATATTTTTAAGGGCAGCAAACCAGAAGGATATCTCAATAATAGAGGGCGTTATGGGCCTATATGACGGAGTTGGCTCAGATATCAACAAGTGTTCTACATCGGCAATGGCCAAGGTCCTTAAGTGTCCAGTCATACTAGTTATAGATGCAAAGGCTACAGGAGCATCTGCAGCTGCAACTGTTTTGGGCTACAAGCATATGGACAAGTCTGTAGACATAGTTGGTGTTATAGTCAACAATATCAAGAATCCCAACCACTATAAACTGATAAAGGCGGCTATAGAAAAATATTGCGCTATTGAAGTATTGGGTTATCTACCTCCTAATGATGACGTGGTCATGTCATCTAGGCACCTAGGTCTAGTCCAGTGTCAAGAGGACAAGGACCTATCTCAAAAAGTAGATAAGATGGCTCAACTTATTGAAAAATATGTAGATGTAGACAGGATATTGGAGCTTGCTGAGAGTGAATCTATAACTTCTTCATTTGAAATGACAATGTTCCTAGATGACCCCGAAGTCAAAAATCTTGCTATAGGTAAGAAAATAGGTATAGCCTATGACGAGGCCTTCAATTTCTACTATCAGGACAACCTAGACCTACTAAGGGATATAGGGGCAGAGCTTGTATTTTTCTCTCCTATTAGAGACGAGAAATTGCCTGAGATTGACCTTTTGTATATAGGTGGAGGCTATCCGGAGATATATGCCCAAGAGCTTGAATCTAACAATACTATGCTCGATAGTATAAGGGAATTTTATGAAGCTAATAAACCAATATATGCTGAGTGCGGTGGACTTATGTACCTAGGCAAGTACCTTATAAATAAAGAGGGCAATAAGCATCAAATGGTAGGTATACTTGATGGATATAGCCAGATGACACAGGGCTTAAAGAGATTTGGTTATTGTCTTGCCACAGCAAAGAAGGATAATCTTATTTCATACAAGGGTCAACAATTACGAGGTCATGAATTCCATTATTCAGAATTTATATCTGATATGGAGACCATATTCGATATGAAAAAGACTACTTCTAGTTCTGTAATGGTCTGGTCAGGTGGTTATTCATCTAAAAATGTTCTGGCTTCCTACCTACATGTCCATTTTTACAACAACCTAAGTATAGTTTGCTACCTTTTGAGCAATACAGAGGGTTAGGCCTATGGGTGTTGTTTCAGTAGTAGTTTTTGTAGCATTCATTGTAGATCTTGTAATAGGTGATCCAGAGGGGTTTCCTCACCCGGTTATATATATGGGCAGACTGATAAAGTATCTCGAAAGACTGGTCAGGTTGAGGTTTAAGTCTTTGAAGATGGGGGGGCTTGCAATTTGGCTAGTCCTTGTTGGTATAACATACTCAATGAGTATATTTATAAGCAATATATTTGGACTTATATTAGGACCAATGGGGGCATGGGCCTTGTGGGGCTTTTTATTGGACACTGGCATATCAATTATACTTATGGCTACCTGCCTGTCTACAAGGTGTCTTGCCCTTGAGGCCAAAAAAGTATACAAGAAGCTTATTGAGGGTGATATAAAAGAAACCAGATTACAGCTTTCCTATATTGTAGGAAGGGACACTTCAAGTCTGAGTGAGAGCGAGATAATCAGGGCGACAGTTGAGACGGTAGCCGAAAATACAGTAGATGGAACTATTTCGCCAATATTTTTTGCCATGCTTGGTGGAGTTCCCCTAGCGATGGTTTATAAGGCGGTAAATACCATGGATTCTATGTTGGGCTACAAGAATGAAAAGTATATAAACATAGGCAGGTATCCAGCAATATTGGATGATGTATTTAATTTTATACCTGCTAGGCTATCCCTACTATTTTTTACAGTAGCTAGTGCCATATGTGGTTATGATTGGAGAAAGTGCCTAGAAATAGGATATAGGGACAGGAAAAATCACAAGAGTCCTAACTGTGCATATTCAGAAGGAGCAGTAGCTGGAGCCCTGTGCATACAATTAGGTGGTACTAATGTGTATTTTGGACAAGAGGTATACAAGCCAACTATAGGAGACAAGACTAGGGACCTTCAGGCTGAGGATATACTATCTTCAATAAAGCTACTATATGTTACAAGTATAGTAAGTCTTTTGGCCTTGCTTGTCTTTAGAGCGATTGTGTTCTAGTTATAATATATATGTTTTATAGGAATATAAAATTAGAAATAAGTAATTGGA
Source organism: Peptostreptococcus anaerobius VPI 4330 = DSM 2949 (assembly GCF_000381525.1). Taxonomy (GTDB): domain Bacteria; phylum Bacillota; class Clostridia; order Peptostreptococcales; family Peptostreptococcaceae; genus Peptostreptococcus; species Peptostreptococcus anaerobius. The sequence goes on along the minus strand of NZ_KB906623.1, from coordinate 18,947 downwards.
AAGAAATAGAAATGATGGAATAAAGGAATATAAATAGATATAAATAAGAAGTGAATATAAATAAGAATAAAAATAAAGAATAAGAGGAGTAGACAAATGAGTCATGGTGCTGATACAGAAAATATAAAAAGACAATTCAATATTGGTTCTGACCTGATTGACTATAGCTCAAACATCAATCCTGTCACTCCAATGGCCCTAAAAGAAGCTATAATAGATAGTATAGATTCTATAGGAGCCTATCCAGATATAGACTATGTGGACCTTAGAGATAAGATAGCCAGATCAATAAATAGGCAATATATGAGGTCTTGTGATATCTTAGGTTCAGGATTTGATGACTCGATTTTAGATAATCAGAGACTATTGTCTAGGGATAATATATGTGTTGGCAATGGTGCCAGTGAGCTTATCAGCCTTATTTTTAGGTTGGATATTTTCGACAAGGTGAGGGTTCTATCTCCCCTATATTCAGAACATATAAGGTCGAGTAGGATAGGTGGCAAGGGACCTATTATCTCCCCTATGAAGGATATTTATGGTTCGGATGATAAAGTATACCTGTCCTTTGAAGATATGGACCTAGCAAGAGACCCTAGGGAGGCTATAGTAGTATGCAATCCAGGAGCTCCGGATGCTAGGTTGAGAAATCTAGATTTTTTAGTGGACCACTGTAGGACTTATGGCAAGTACCTAATAATAGATGAGTCATTTATGGATTTTTGTGAGGGTTATTCTTACAATAGTGGTTTTAAGTATGACTATGACAAGATTATTATTATCAAGTCACTTACAAAAATATATGGTATGCCCGGTCTTAGGCTAGGCTATATGATGGCGAGGGATGAGTCAATAGTAGAAAAAGTAAGGTCTATCCAAGAACCATGGTCTGTAAATTCTCTTGCCCAGGCGGGGGCTATGGCAGTGCTAGAAGACCTAGATTTCTTAGAAAAAACAAGAAAATCATACAAAAAAGAAAGAGAATACCTAATGGATGAGTTATCAAGGATGTCGGCTATAGACATACATAAAAGTGATACAGCCTATATCCTGTGTAGCTTGAATGATAGGTCAAAATATGATACAGCCCACGATTTAAAAATGGATATGGTAAGGGAAAAATCCATACTTATCAGGGATGCATCATCTTTTGAGGGACTGACACCTAGGCATTTTAGGTTGGCGATTAAGTCACACGATCTAAACGAGGTCTTGGTGGATTCTCTAAGACAAATATTGTAGGAGGTCGAGATGGAATATATTAAGGACCCAAGTTTAATTGAAAACAAGAGCTTTGAGATAATTCAAGGCATAATAGATGAGACTAGGCCAGACTATAGGTTTAGGTCTAAAATTGAAGAGATGATAATAAAAAGGGCCATACATACTACGGCTGACTTTGACTATTTAGATATACTCAAGATCAGTGACAAGGCTGTAGAAAATATAGTCAATGCCCTAAAAAACAAGGCTACTATCTATACGGATACGACTATGGGCCTTAGTGGAATCAACAAGAGGCTACTAGACTCTATGGAATGCGGGTATGAGTGCCTTATATCTGATGAGAGGACTGTAAGGCTTGCCAAGGAAAAGGGGATAACTAGGTCTATGGCGGCGGTTGAGATAGCTGGTCAGGACAAGAATGACAAGATATTTATTTTTGGAAATGCACCTACAGCCATATATAGGGCAATAGAACTGGATGAGGAAAACAAGCTGGGGGCTTCGGCAGTTATAGGTGTAGTAGTTGGCTTTGTTGGAGCAGAGGATTCCAAGGAAAAACTCATGGAATCAGACCTTGAATATATAGTATCAAGAGGTCGTAAGGGAGGTAGCAACCTAGCTGCAGCCATAATAAATGCAATACTATACTATTATTTTAGGGACTAGGTGGACCTATGGAAGAGTATGTATATGTAGAAGGTAAAAAGTACAGGAGGGGCTATACAACGGGATCTTCTGCAGCAGCTGCTACAAAGGCTGCTATGTGGATGTTTGTGACCAAGTCCTATATAGAAGACAGGGTAAAAATTCACACTCCCAAGGGAATAGACCTCTTTATAGATATAGAAAATCAGAAAATAGGTCAAGATTATTGCCAGTGTTCTGTCAAAAAAGATGGTGGTGACGATATTGATGCAACCCATATGATAGACATATATTCTAGGGTTGAAATTGTAGATAGAAATGAGGATATAGGACCAGAATCTATTACTGGCAAGGACTATATAAGGATTAGGGGCGGACAAGGAGTAGGCCTAGTGACCAAGCCAGGCCTTAGTCTAGAAGTTGGAAGACCAGCTATCAATCCGGTTCCAATAGATATGATAGTAGGATCTATTCTAGAAGTGATGTCAGATGCTGATATAGACATAGCTAGTTATCTTGCTGGAAGGTCTATACTAGTGACCATATCTGTGCCAGATGGACAGGAAGTAGCTAAAAATACCTTCAACAAAAACCTAGGAATCCTTGGAGGAATATCAATAATAGGGACAAGCGGCATAGTTGAGCCTATGAGTGATGAGGGGTGGAAAAAATCCCTGTCAGCAGATTTGTCTATCAAAAAGGCCCAAGGCTACAAACAAGTGGTCCTAGTGCCGGGGAATATAGGCTACAATACCATGGTCAAGCACTTTGAAGTAAATGAAGATATGGTAGTCAAGATGAGTAATTTTATAGGTTATATGCTGATGGAAGCTAGGAGGTTGGACTTTGAAAAGGTCATACTAGCAGGGCATATAGGTAAATTAATCAAACTAGCTGGTGGAATATTCAATTCCCACAGTAGGATTGCAGATGCCAGAAACGAGATAATGATAGCAAACCTAGCTATGATGGGGGCTGACAAAGACCTCTTAGACAGGATTGATGGATGTCTTGCAACAGATGCCATGCTACCTATTATCAAGGAGGCTGGATACCAAGATGTGTTTGATATATTGGCACAAAAGGCAGCCAAAAGGGCCTACAAATACCTTAGGCAAGATGGCATGGAGGTTGAGGTATATATGTTTGATATGGATTCCAACCTACTTGCCAAGGCAAGCTTTGGAGGAGTTGAGATATGATAAGAGTTCTTGGAATAGGACCGTCAGAGAGTCATTTTATGACTAAGAGGGTATTCGATAAGATCAAAAATTCAGATATTATAATAGGTGGAAAAAGAAATATAGATATGGTCCTAGGTGAGATGGATATATCTGGCAAGGATATCTACTTTATAAGTAAGGACCTAGACCATATGAAATCCTATATAGATGACAATATAGATAAGGATATATGTATTCTTGCATCAGGTGACCCCCTAGTGTATGGGATAGGCTCCTATATACTTAGAAATTTTGAAAGGGAATCACTTGACCTAGAGCCAGGTATTAGCTCTATCCAGTACGCTTTTTCGAGGTTTGGCCTAGATATGAACGACCTATATATCACGAGTTGCCATGGAAGAGACCTGGATATGGAATTTTTGCTGGTGCATGACAAGGTGGCCATGGTAACTGACAGGAAGTATGGCCCAATAGAACTAGCTAGGGACCTATATAATATGCAGGGAAATTATATGATGTATATAGGAAATAGGCTAGGATATAAGGACGAAGTATTGATTGAAGCTAGTCCTCAACTAGTTAAGAATATAGATGTAGAATTTGACCTAGCAGTTGTCATATTGATGAGGAAGGCTGGAAAAATATAAATTATCAGTTGTTATATTGATGAGGAAGGCTAGAAAAATATAAATTATAAGCAGGTAATGTTATTATGAAAAATAGTGAATTTATAAGGACCAAGGTCCCTATAACAAAGGAAGAAGTAAGGGCTATAAGCCTACAAAAACTAGACCTAGCAAGAAAGAAGTATCTTTTGGACATAGGTACAGGGTCGGGTTCTATATCTGTAGAGGCTGGCTTAAACTACCCAGACCTAAGGATATTGGCAGTTGACAAAAATCCAGACGCAATTAGTCTTACTAGGGCTAATATAGAAAAGTTTGGTCTAGAAAATATCAGCCTTATAGGTGCAGACCTACCAAATGAAAGTCATAAGCTAGATGGGTGTAGTCCTAGCAAATTTGATTCAGTATTTGTAGGTGGGGCGAGTGCTAGAATAGAGGACCTAGTATTGTGGCTTAGAGGTAGGATTGAAGATGGTGGAACACTAGTGGCCAACTTTATCCTAATCGAGAGCATGACGAGGTACATAGAATCTATAAAAGAAGCTGGTTTTGATGATATAGAGGTTATACAGGTGTCTGTTTCTAGGATGGAAAAACTCGGCAGTGGCAATTACTTTAAACCCAATAACCCTATATTTGTCGTTACTGCAAAAAGGTAAAAATAGGCTCGGACAATATGGTTTGAAATATTTGGTTTTAATGATTTAGGAAAGGTAATTTCACTGGTTAAGAAAAGTAGTTTCGCTGATTTAGAAAAGTGGTTTTGCTGATTTAGGAAAGTGGTTTTGCTGATTTAGGAGAGGTTGATTAATATGGAAAAGATATATTTTGTAGGTGCTGGTCCAGGAGACAAGGAACTCATTACCTTAAAGGGATACAAGTTGCTACAAGGGGCGGATATAGTTATATATGCAGGATCCTTAGTCAACAGGGAACTGCTTGACTATTGTAAAGAGGGGGTAGTCCTACATGATAGCGCATATATGACCCTAGAAGAAATAATTGGAGTAATGGGAGAGGGAGCTAGGGCTGATAAGCTTGTTGTCAGGCTCCAAACAGGTGATATATCCATATATGGATCTATCAGGGAGCAGGCAGAGGAACTCAAAAAACTTGGTATAGACTACGAGTCTGTAGCCGGAGTTAGTTCATTTTTGGGGGCAGCTGCAAGCCTTGGCATTGAGTACACAGTTCCAGAGATTTCCCAGAGCCTGATAATTACGAGGATAGGTGGAAGGACACCAGTTCCTACGAGGGAGGACCTTAGGTCTTTTGCCTACCACCAAACATCTATGGCTATATTCTTGTCTGTGAATAGGATTGAAGAAGTAGTTGAAGAATTGATAGGTGGAGGATATAAGAAAGACACACCTGTTGCTATAGTCTACAAGGCTACATGGGATGATGAAATGACTGTAATGGGGTCTTTAGAGGACATTAGTCAAAAGGTAAAAGATGCAGGTATCAAGAAGACCGCCCTTATTTTGGTAGGGGATTTCTTGGGAGATAAATACAACTATTCTATGCTCTATTCAAAATATTTCAGCCATGAATACAGGAAGGCAAGTGATCAAATTGACGAATAGGACTAGAGATTTGATGGATAGGCCCATGGATAGGACTATGGACTTGATGAATAGGACCAGAGACTTGGGAGATAGGACAAGAGATATATTGTCTAGGGCTAGATATAAAAATGAAAAACTTGCCTATATATATCTTACTGATAGGTCAAGGTCCTTGGCCCAAGACTTGATTAAGTTTACAAGTGATAGGAATTTGGATTCTGAGCTCCTATATTTTAAAGACTTTAAGAAAAGTATAGACAGGTACTTTAATGATTTTGATTATCTAGTATTTATTATGGCGAGTGGTATAGCGATTAGGACAATCGCTCCTTTTATAAGGGATAAGTTTACCGATCCAGCTGTTATTGTAATGGACGAGCTGGGGATAAATGTCATCAGCATCCTAGGTGGACATATGGGAGGTGCAAATGAAATGACTGCCTATATAGCAAATAAAATTGGGGGCAACCCAGTGATAACAACAGCCACGGATATAAATGACAAGGGTGCCTTTGACCTACTTGTTAAAAAACTAGGTGCAAATGTGGATAATATAAGAGAATTGTCACTTAAATACAACTCTAGTATATTAAAGGGTCAGGGACCCTATATATATATTGATCCAGACCTTAGAGACCTAGTGATTGGTATTGATGGTTGGGAAAAGTCTATTAGAGGTTTTAAAAATATAGATGATAGAGTGATAGATTTGAATTATGAGATTAATAATAATAGCCAAGATGAATCTAAGACTAATTATGGTATAATAGTAATAAGCGACAAGCTAGATATAAATAAGACTGAGTTTGCCTATTTGTTTGATATACAAGATAGCAAGTGTGAGATAATAAGACTAGTTCCAAGGATCAATGTTCTAGGTATAGGCTGTAGGAAAAATACTGCTAGCCAAGTTCTAGATATGGCTATAAATACCTACTTGGAAGGGCAAAATATAGATGTGAAGTCTATAGATATGGTAGGCTCCATTGATTTAAAAAGGCATGAAAGGGCTATACTGGATTTTTGTGACAAAGAATCTGTAAAAAGTGAGTTTTTTGCCAGTGACCAACTAGTCGATTATGAAGACCTATATGAGAGGTCGGATTTTGTAAAAAAAGTTACGGGAGTGTCTTCAGTAGCTGAACCCTCATGCCACATACTGTGCGAGGGCAACCTGATAGGCAAAAAATATAAGAAAGATGGAATAACCCTTTCTTTGGGAAGGTATAAGAGGTGGAATAGATGATATATGTTGTGGGAATTGGTCCTGGGAAAAAAGACCATATGACACTAGAGGCTATTGAAGTGATAGAAAGGTGCGATATAATAGTAGGATACAAGACCTACATAGACTTAATAAGAGACCTGGTAGCTGATAAGATAGTAGTAGAAAATGGTATGAGACAGGAGATAGACAGGTCAAGGGCAGCCTTAGATCTGTCTAAAAAGGGTCATATAGTAGCTATGATCAGTGGAGGAGACTCTGGCGTATACGGGATGGCAGGCCTAGTATATGAACTTAACACAAAGGAAGAATGGGGACAGGAAATAAGGATTGTCCAGGGTGTAACCTCTAGTATATCTGCTGCGGCAGAACTTGGTGCTCCACTTATGAATGACTTTTGCCATATCAGCCTTAGTGATTTGATGACTCCCATGGACCACATACTCAAGAGACTTGAACTAGCTGCCCAGGGTGATTTTGTAATATGCTTATACAATCCGAAGAGCAAGGGCAGACCAGACCACCTAAGAAGAGCATTCGAGGTTATGGCTAGGTACAAGTCTAGTCATACACCAGTCGGTATTGTAAAGAATGCAGGAAGAGACAATATGGAAAAATATGTTATGACATTTGAAAATATGGACTACGATATATGCGATATGTCCACAATGGTCATAATTGGAAATAAGGAATCATACATTGAAAATGATAGTATAATAACACCGAGGGGGTACAGGATATGATACTAGTATTAGGAGGAACTTCAGATAGTTTAAAAATATGCGATAGACTATATGAGATAGGTATCAGCGATTTTGTATTGTCTGTAGTTACTGAGTTTGGAAGAGACCTAGCAGAGTCTCGTGCCAAAGACATCATAAATGGAAAGATGGACAAGGATGGTATGGTGGACTATATCATTAAAAATGAAGTTAGGCAGGTAATAGATGCAACCCACCCATATGCTGTTGAGGTATCGAGAAATGCCATGGATGCCTGTGAAGAGACAGATATAAAATACATAAGATTTGAGAGAAAGTCCTTGCTTGGTGAAATTAAATACCAGGGAGAATACATAGTTGATACAATAGAAGAGGCCTGTGCCATGATTCTTGGCAACGACCAGTGGGAGAATGTATTTATAGCCACAGGTAGTAAGAACCTTGGAACCTATGTAAAACTCTTAAAGTCTAAGTCTTTGGTTGCAAGAGTCCTTCCTACAAGTGAAGTCATAAGAAATTGCGAGGCCATGGGTCTAAATGCTGACAACTTACTGGCTATCAAGGGACCCTTCAGCAAGGATATAAATGTAGCCATGCTCAAGCATGCAGAGGTAGATGTAGTTATTACCAAGGAGAGTGGATTTGCTGGTGGTTTTATGGACAAGATTGCTGCTTGTGAAGAACTAGGCATACCTATTATAATAATAAAGAGAAAGACAATAGACTATCAGAGAGTAGTACACGATATATCAGAGATAGAAGAAAGTATAATTTTTGGATAATAATTAATAAATAGTAATTGATAATATAAAGTATAGATTTAGGAGGGATTTATGGCAAACAAAAAGGCTTTACTGGTTGTCAGTTTTGGTACTTCATATGCCGACACTAGAAAACTTACAATAGAGGCATGTGAAGACAAGATAAGACAAGAGTTCAAGGACCATGATTTTTTTAGGGCATGGACTTCTAGAAAGATAATAAAGAAATTAAAGGAAAAAGAAAATACCATAATTAAATTCCCTGATGAGGTCATGGAAGAGATATACCAGGCTGGCTATGATGAAGTATTGGTTCAATCGCTGCATATTATAAATGGTGAAGAATTTGATAAGATCAAGGATATATGCAGGTACTACAAGGACAAGTTCGACAAAATAGTGCTTGGCAGACCACTTCTTTCAAGTCCTAAGGATTATGATGAAGTAACAGACATAATAGAAAAAATGGCTAGGGAAAACCTAGGAGACAATCCAGAAGATGGCGAAGTCCTTGTACTTATGGGGCATGGCACAGAGCATGTTGCCCATGCATCATATGCGGGTCTTGAATACAGGATCAAGGTAAAGGGACTGCCTGTATATGTTGGAACTGTTGAGGGTTACCCTGATGTAGATACTGTAATTGACCAGTTAAAAAAAGATGGTATACACAAGGTCCATCTCAGACCATTTCTTTTGGTTGCAGGCGTCCATGCCAAAAAAGATATGGCAGGAGATTCTGAAGACTCTTGGAAGACCAAGTTTACAAGGGCTGGATTTGATGTTGTAATCCATCTTGAGAGTCTAGGCCAGATGGAAGAGGTTCAGGATATGTTCCTTAGAAACTTGAAAGAGGAGATATAGGTCATGGGCAAATTATACGGCATAGGAGTTGGTTCCGGTGATAGTGATCTACTGACTATCAGGGCTGTTAGAACACTTGAAAAATTGGATGTCCTATATACACCACAGGCGAAAAAAGGTGGAGAAAGTACAGCCATGGGCATAGTGAGTGACTACTTAAGAGAAGACTTAATCGTAAAAGAAAGACATTTTCCAATGAACTACAATGATGATGAGAAGATTGAGGCTTGGGATATGATTTCAAGAGAAATTGAAATAGATGTCAAAGAAGGATTACATGTAGGTTTTATAACCCTAGGAGATCCTATGGTGTATTCTACCTATGTATACCTTTTGGAGAGGTTGATTAACAAGATAGAGATTGAGACTATACCTGGTATTAGTTCATTTATCAACATATCTTCTAGCAACAATTTTCCTCTTGTCATGGACAGGGAGTCTTTGGCTGTAGTTTCATGTACAGATGAATTTGACAGGCTCTCTTACTATGTTGATGATTTTGATTGTTTGGTACTTATGAAGGTATATAAGAATTTTAAAGATGTAGTAGACTTGATTGTAAAAAAGGGATTGAGTAAAAATGCAATCATGGTATCTAATTCATCTATGGAAAATGAGATTGTATACGAAGATATAAGTGAAGTTTTAAAGTTTGAGAAGGTTCCATATTTTAGTACAATATTGATAAATAAGAAATGGAAAAGAAAATAGGGGAGGTAACTAGATGAAGACCTTAATAGTATATTTTTCCAACCATCATTTAAATACACTTAAATTGGTTGAATTTTTGGATGGAGAAGTTGAGTTCGACAAATTAGAGTTAAGAGAGAATAGAGATGTATCAGAATTAGAATTGGATATAGACCAGTATGACAGGGTTATATTTGCTTCAGGTGTCTATTATGGAAAGCTTGCTAAGGAAATATACGATTTTGCTAGGTTATACAAGGATTCTTTGGCAAATAAAGACGTGGTAACAATAGCTACTGCTGGACTAGAATCAGTTGACTACATAAAGGACTTTGAAGAAGAAATCAGCAAATTGGGAATAAAGCTCAAGGGCAAGTTCCAGTGCAGGGGATATTGTACATATGGTCCTCTTAAGTTGATTGGAGGTTTTAGTATAAGCCACCCTGACAAAGAAGATTTTGATAAGCTACTAGAGTTTTATAGAAATTTATAGCGAATGATAATTATTATCAAAAAACTATTTACAAAACAATTGATAACTGATATCATATACCTAAAGAATTTATTATAAAGGAGAAGGGTATGATTAAAAAAGTATTTTCGGTATTTTCATTAGTAGTTTTGATGACTGCATTGGCATTTACGACAGCTTGTTCTAAGAAGGAAGCAAGTAGTGCAGGTTCGGATAAGAAGAATGTAGTAGTGACAACTTCATTTTTGGCAGATATGGTAGAACAGATAGCAGGTGATTCTGTAAATATAGATATGATAATTCCAGCGGGGGAAGATCCACATTTATATGTAGCTAAACCTGATGATCTAACTAAGATTCAAAAATCTGACTTGCTACTATACCACGGTATACATTTTGAAGGTAAGATGGTTGAAGCCCTAGAGAAGAAGGGTACAGCTGTTACAAAGAACTTCAAGGATGATGAAATTGGTGTTATGGAAGAAGATGGCAAGAAGATAAAGGACCCTCATTTCTGGTTTAATATAGACCTTTACAAGAAGGCAGTAGATGTAGCCAATGAAGAACTAGGTAAGTTGGTTCCAGAAAAGAAGGATGAGTACTCAAAGAAGGCAGAGGCATATAAGGCTGAACTTGACAAGTTAAACGAGGAAAACAAGAAGTTATTGAGCGAGATTCCTAAGGAAAATAGGTATCTAGTAACACCACATGATGCGTTTAACTATTTCTCAAGAGCATATAAAATAGAGGTAGTTGCTCCACAGGGAGTAAGCACTGACTCCGAGCTTGCCAACAAGGATATAGATAAGACTGCCCAGTTTATAGTGGACCACAAGATCAAGGCTATATTTGCTGAATCTACCACAAATCCTGAAAGAATGAATAAGCTAAAGGAAATTGTAAAATCAAAAGGATTTGATGTAAAGGTGGTTTCAGGTGAAGACAAGGAGCTATTCTCTGACTCACTGGCACCAAAGGGAAGCAAGGGAGATACATTTATAGATATGTACAGACACAATGTTCAACTAATGAATGAGAACCTAAAGTAATAAACAAAAACTGAAGGTAGTTTAAGCCTACTTATATATACTCAGTTTGGTCATGTACTACTAAGTTAAATTTAAGATAGTTTTAAGCTACTAAAGACTAAAGGCAAAAAAGTTAAATAAGAATTATTAAGGGGGTCTTTTTTGAGCCCCCTATTTTTTATAGGAGGAAGTGCATGATAAAAAATAAAAGATTTAGATTGGAAAATCCTGTCATCAGGGTAGAAGACATGACAATGGCTTATGATGATACACCAGTAATTTGGGATGTTGATGTAGACTTTGTCCAGGGGATTAGGACGGCTATAATAGGTCCAAATGGTGCTGGTAAGTCAACCCTACTTAAAGGCATACTTGGTCTAATGTGTCCACTTACTGGCAAGGTTGAGTTTTGGGGAAAGGAATATTCTCAGGTGAGGCAGAGGGTTGCCTATGTACCACAGACAGAGACAGTCAACTGGAACTTTCCAATATCCGTATTAGATGTAGTCATGATGGGTAAATTTGGTCAGATGGGCCTATTTTCAAGGCAGGGCAAAAAAGAAAGGGAAGAAGCCCTATCAGCCCTAAGACATATGAAGATGGAGGAGTATGCAAACAGGCATATAGCTGACTTGTCAGGTGGACAAAAGCAGAGGGTATTTATAGCTAGAGCCATAAACCAGGATGCGGACATTTATATTATGGACGAGCCCCTTGCTGGTGTAGACAAGAATACAGAGAAAATCATAATGGAGAAGTTTGAAGAATTTAAGGCGGAGGGTAAGACTGTTATAGCGGTCCACCACGATATGAATACTCTGCTAGACTATTTTGATAATGTGGTAGTTGTTGACAAAACTATAAAGGCTCAAGGAAATTGTAGTGAGATATTTAAGGATATCAGTCCTCTTGAGTGGATGGCGAGGAGGAAGTAGATGGAGATACTAAGATCGTATACATTTCAGTTAATTTCTATAGGTACTCTATTCTTGGCAGTGGCTTCTGCTATAGTAGGGTCACTAAACCTATATAAGGGACAATCTCTGATAGGAGATGCTATAGGCCACTCTTCTTTTCCGGGTATAGTGCTCATATTTATGGTATTTCAAACGAGAAATCCAAATATGCTATTTGTAGGAGCAGTTCTTGCTGGCGCCCTTAGTTATTTTTTGATTCAGGTCGCAAAGAGAAATTCAAAGGTTAGCCTAGATGCTTGTTTGGCAATATTTTTGTCCGGATTTTTTGGACTTGGTATGGTACTCAAGTCGATTATACAGGGAAATCCCAAGTACCAAGCTGCATCACAGTCAGGATTAGGCAACTATATATTTGGTCAAGCGGCATATATGATGGAAAAAGATATAAAATTGATAGTTGTGGTGTCAATAATAGTTGTAGCTACATTTATATTGTTTTACAAGCAGTTGGTTGTATTCACATTTGATACTGAGTTTTCAAAGACTATAGGTCTTAACACAAGATTGATAGAAGGGGTTCTATTATTTATGACAATAGGTCTCGTTGGTATAGGACTAAAGGCTGTCGGTTCAATATTGATAAGTTCTTTTTTGATACTTCCTTGTGTTGCAGCCAACCAGTGGTCTAAAAAGTTTTCGAGGGTTCTTGTAGTTGCTTCTCTTGTGGGAGGCCTATCTGCAATACTTGGTACTTATTTTTCATCTATCTACAGTGGATTGAGTACAGGACCGACTATTATACTATCAATGGGTAGTATAACTATATTTTCTATGCTGTTTGGCCCATATGGAACTATCAGCAAATCAATAAAATTAAGGAGGACAAGATAATGCTAGGATCACAGGCAGTATTACTAATAACATCTATAAGCTGTAGTTTGCTAGGGGTATTTTTGGTCCTAAGAAACCTTTCTATGATAGCTGATGCCATATCCCACTCTGTACTTTTGGGAATAGTACTAGCATTTTTTATCACTAAGGACTTGGAGTCTCCATTTTTGATTATAAGTGCTGGTGTATTTGGAGTAATTACAGTGGCCTTTATAGAGTTGGTCGGAAGGTCCAAGAGGGTTGACAGGAGTGATGCTATAGGTGTTGTATTCCCTATGTTCTTCTCCTTGGCTGTCATACTTATATCTAGGTATGCTAGAAATGCCCATATAGATACAGACGTTGTTTTGATGGGTGAGGTTATATTTGCATCACTAAATTCTGTAAATATAGGGGGCCTATATATTCCGATAAGCTTTTTAAGGATGGGTGTTACCCTTATACTAAATCTAGGATTTATAGTGGCATTTTACAGGTATTTGAAGACAAGTAGTTTTGATGAAGAATATGCAAAATTGATAGGTATGCCTATAGGCTTGATTTTCTATAGTTTTATGACACTTACATCCATAACTGCTGTTGCGGCCTTCGATGCTGTAGGTTCAATATTGGTCCTATCCTTTTTTATAGCACCTGCTGCCACAGCCTACCTGATATCCAAGGACCTAAAGAAGATGCTGGTACTTTCTTGTGTATTTGCAAGTATCACATGCCTAATAGGTAGTTATATATCCATTCAGATAAATGCATCAATGACTGGTATGTGTGCAGTTGTTGGTATGGTTTTATTTATGCTAGTCCTTTTGGTAAATAAGAACGGTATTGTATCAAGGGTCATAAATAGAAATAACCTCAAGGTCAAGGTAAGAAAGGATATGTTTATCGTTCATGTCGGAAACCATATTATAGATGGAAGTAGTAATGAAGAAAATAGGGTAGATACTATCAAGGAACACCTGGTTTGGTCTGATGAGGAATTGGACATTGTTACTGACAAGCTTAGAAAAGATGGTCTAGTCGAGGCTGTAGATGGCATCTATGACTTGACTACGATAGGGCACGAGAGATATGAATATCTTGTAGAGCTATATGGACTGGATAGCTAGGTTTATCCAAGACTAGTGCTAGTATATTGATAGCTATGTTGACCTAAGATTAGTAGGGGTATATTCATATCTATCTTTATCCAAGATTAACACCTGTACATTTTTTTAATATATATTTGAAACTGTGATTTATATCACAGTTTTTTTATTGACAAAATGATAACATTATATTATCAATTAGGATATCAATTGCAAAAATATGAGGCATATTTAAATACTGTTATTCAAAGGGGGTAATCGCATGAAGCTAGAGTTGAGTCATGAGTCGTTTGACCAGGGACTAGAGATATTGAGCAAGAAGTACAGGATATTTGCTCCAAAGAGATTTGCTAAGAGGGGGACTTTTTCAGACACTGACCTAATAAAGTATTCAATTGTAAATAAGTTCGAAGATATGGTTTGGGATGAAAAGTCAAATTTTTCGCCGAAGGAGACTATACTACCTATAAATGAGATATTATTTTACTTTACAGAAGGTGAGTTCAAGGAGTCTACTATAGATGATAGACAGAGCCTTGTATTTTTGAGGGCCTGTGACCTAAATGCAGTCAAGAGGGTAGACCAGATATACCTAGAAAATGGTGAAGAACCAGACTACTACTATAAGAGACATAGGGACAAGGTCAAATTTGTATTGGTTGGATGTCAGGAGTCGTTTAGAAATTGTTTCTGTGTAAGCATGGATTCAAACAAGGCAGATAAGTATGATATGGGAATGAATATAAGGGATGGAAAGATATTCTTAGATATAAGGGACGAAGACCTAAATGTATTTGATGGATGTCAGACTGACTTTGAAGTGGATTATGTTAGGGAGAATAAGTTCTCTATTGATGTGCCTGAAAATGTAGACTTTACATACCTACAGGGTCATGAGATGTGGGATGAATACGATGCAAGATGTATAGCCTGTGGTAGGTGCAATTTTACCTGTCCAACTTGTACTTGTTTTTCTATGCAGGATATCTTCTACAAGGAAAACCCAAATGCAGGAGAGAGAAGAAGGGTCTGGGCATCATGTCAGGTTGATGGCTATACTAGCATAGCTGGTGGTCATGCATTTAGAAACAAGCACGGTCAGAGGATGAGATTTAAGACTATGCATAAGATGCACGATTTCAAGGAGAGATTTGGATATAATATGTGCGTTGGGTGTGGTAGATGTGATGATGCCTGTCCACAGTATATATCATTCTCAGAAGCAATAGAAAAAGTAAACAAGGCTATGAAAGAAAAAGACTTATAGGATTAGGAGGATATTATGTGCAATTGTAGCAACCCATATATACCAGTAGCGTGTGAAATACTAGAAATAACTAAACATACAGACAAGGAATGGACTTTTAGGACTAAGACCGATACGTCAAAGGTAAAGCCAGGTCAGTTCTATGAGATATCTCTACCAAAATACGGTGAGTCACCTATATCAGTATCGGGAATAGGTGAGAACTATGTAGACTTTACTATTAGAAATGTGGGTAAGGTAACAGGTGTCCTATTTGGCTATGAGCCAGGCGACAAGTTGCTTTTAAGAGGACCATATGGAAATGGATTTGATATAAATGAATACAAGGGAAGAGACCTAGTTATAGTTGCAGGTGGTTCAGCCCTAGCTCCAGTAAGGGGTATAGTAGAGTATGTATACGGTCATAAGGAAGAATTTAAGTCATTCAAGCTGATAGTAGGATTTAAGTCGCCAGCAGATGTATTATTTGCCAAAGACCTTGAAAGATGGGCAGAGAAACTAGACATCCTAGTGACAGTTGATGGGGCAGATGAGGGATATACAGGAAATGTAGGTCTTGTAACTAAGTATATACCAGAATTAAATATAGATGTAAACCAGGCTTCAGCAGTGGTTGTAGGTCCACCAATGATGATGAAGTTCTCTGTTGGAGAATTCCTAAAGTTAAATATGGACGAAAAAAATATTTGGGTTTCATATGAAAGAAGAATGCACTGCGGTATAGGTAAGTGCGGTCACTGTAAGATGGATTCAACATATGTCTGTCTTGATGGACCGGTATTTAGCTATGATTTTGCAAAGACATTAGTGGACTAGGAGGAAGAGCTATGATTAGAGATTTAAATACAAAAAAAGTAATGAAAAATGCTTTTAGAATCACAAAACATAAGTATATGACATCTCTTAGAGTGAGGGTTCCAGGTGGACTAATTGACCCAGAGAGTTTGATCACAGTATCTCAGATATCTTCAAAGTATGGTGATGGTCAGATACATGTAACTACAAGACAGGGATTTGAAATTCTTGGAATAAAGATGGAGGATATGCCTCAGGTTAATGAGATGATCCAGCCAGTTATAGAAAAGCTAGACATCAACCAGAGCCAGAGAAACAAGGGTTATGATGCAGCAGGTACTAGAAATATATCTGCCTGCGTGGGTAACAAGGTCTGTCCAAAGGCCCAGTACAATACTACTCAGTTTGCCAAGAGGATAGAAAAGTCTATATTCCCACACGACCTACATTTTAAGGTAGCCCTTACAGGTTGTCCAAACGACTGTATAAAGGCTAGGATGCACGACTTTGGTATAATTGGTACTTGCCTGCCAGAGTATGACATGAACAGGTGTGTAACTTGTATGGCCTGTGTCAACAAGTGTAAAAACTATTCAGTAGGTGCTCTAAAGTGTGAAAACAACAAGATCGTTAGGGACGAGGAAAAATGTATCGGTTGTGGTGAATGTGTCCTAAATTGTCCGATGGGTGCTTGGACAAGAAGTCCTAAGAAGTACTACAAGTTGATGATCATGGGAAGGACAGGTAAGAAAAATCCAAGATTGGCTGAAGACTGGCTAAGGTGGGTTGATGAAGACTCCATAGTGAAAATCATAGAAAATACTTATGACTATGTAAAAGAATATATAGATCCAAAGGCTCCAGGTGGTAAAGAGCATATAGGATATATAGTTGATAGGACAGGATTTCAAGAATTTAGAAAGTGGGCACTTAAAGATGTATACCTACCAGATGAGTGTATAGAAAGTAAGAATATATACTGGACAGGACCCGTATACAACAGATAGAGCAGTAATCCTTATTTAAATATGTTATACTATAAAAGTATTTAATATATTTAAAAGTAATTTTCAATGTACTAAAAAGGAAGACTAGGAAAAAATACCTGGCCTTCCTTTTTTGAGTATGACGGGCATGCCGTCAGTCTGTGGTGAAAGTCCACGTAGGGCGTAGTTGCCGACGAACCTTATAGCAACTTGCAAGGTTATCACCGTGAGGTGATGGCGAGACAATCTGTAGGATTTGCAGACCATTATCAGGCGGAAGTCAAAACAACAGGACTTCGCAAGATAACAAAAGAAATCCTCGCAAAGCGAGGACTCATTAGTTGTTTAGATTATTACATGAATTGAACCGCGGAGTGCCGAACGGCACGCTCCGTGGTGTGAGAGGGAGGAGAAAGTCCTCCCTACTCGATTTAAATTTTTTGTACTATAATATCGATATATTGATGATTTATCATTTTAAAATTATAAAATTCTAATATTTTAATACTTAACCAGTATTCAAGTATTTTTGTTATAGTATCTCTAATACTTTTTTTTGATTGATTGCTATCAACTTTAAAATCAAAATATATGGTATCAAAATTTAACTTTATAAATTTACTATCATTAAGTAATATTTTGTGTATTAAGTATTCCCTTAAAGAAAGATTTCGTTTTGTCATAGATATAGGCATATCAATAATATTAAAATCAAATTTATAATATAAATCTAAATCAGTAGCTAATCTATATAAAAAAGAATCTCTTAAAATTAAAAAACTAGATTCATCTATTTCTGTTAAATAAAGTAATTGTTCTTTATATATTTGATTTGTTAACTTATAATCTAAAATAATATTTATGTTTCTTAGCTTTGAAATAGATTTTTTAATATCACTAACTTGCTTATTAGTAACAATATTTGAACAATTTGTACTTATATACTTAAACAAAGAAGTATAATTAAATCTGAAGATATTATTTGTATAGAAATCATTAATAGATCTCAATATAAGCAAATCAAATATATCAATATTAAAATCAAAGATACTATCATTAAACTCTTTAGTTATGAATAATAAATTTAAATTATGGTTGATTTTATAACTCTTATATAAATAAATATATGGATAGTCATTTGAAAATTGAAGAGTATTTAAGTTTATTCTACTGACAGGTTTTTTGAAATTAAACATTTTAGCTTTTATTGTTTTATGTTCTTTTAACATAAAAATTAATTTAACTATACTTTTTCTCCAATATTCATGAGATTTTATTATAGTAGAAAGTGAAACTACAGCTCTAGTATATTCAGGAAATGAAGATATAATTTTATTGATTGTATTATTAATATTAACATCGATAGAATTTATTTCTAGTAAAAAATTATTCAACTCTTTAAGAAAGTTAGATATAAAATCCGGATTATTGTTAGAAATATCTATATCTATTAATTTTTCTAACAATATAGCTCTTTTACATAATAGAGGATCCATAACTTGATTATTAGTTATTTGGATATTGATATTAAGTTCATTACTTAAAAAAAACTTTAAATCACTGCTCATTTTCGAAATTCCTCTCTCTATCAATATTATATAAATTATACAATTTTATTTAATAATTGTAAATAGTTTGGTTGTATAATGACAGTGTCAAGTTCTTAGTTGTCAATACATATGTTACACTTACGAGAAAGTTTTTCAAAATACTTGCTATTTTATCGAAAATTATAAATGGATAAGTCAAGGAGTAAAGCTTTGCGTACCTTGACTTAGTTCATTTTAATTTTCACAATAGCAGGCTGTATTTTTGAAATACTCTTCTACAACTTCATTTGGACTTTTAAATTTTAAACTTGTTTTTGCCGTACTATTATATCTTCTTTCATGCTTTGCCACCTGATTTATCAGATCTTTTTCGCTAGTAAATACTTTTCGATTATATAAAATCTTACCATCTTCCCTGTGACTTCTTTCTACTTTTCCATTTTG
>NZ_KB906622.1 GCF_000381525.1 Peptostreptococcus anaerobius VPI 4330 = DSM 2949 | reverse complement strand
AGAGTGCATTTGAAAAAGCTGCCAACAATCTTGGTATCACTATTAAACGAACAAGACCATATTCACCATGGCAAAATGGAAAAGTAGAAAGAAGTCACAGGGAAGATGGTAAGATTTTATATAATCGAAAAGTATTTACTAGCGAAAAAGATCTGATAAATCAGGTGGCAAAGCATGAAAGAAGATATAATAGTACGGCAAAAACAAGTTTAAAATTTAAAAGTCCAAATGAAGTTGTAGAAGAGTATTTCAAAAATACAGCCTGCTATTGTGAAAATTAAAATGAACTAAGTCAAGGTACGCAAAGCTTTACTCCTTGACTTATCCATTTATAATTTTCGATAAAATGGCAAGTATTTTGAAAAACTTTCTCGTAAGTGTAACATATGTATTGACAACTAAGAGGCTGTTAAAAGAAAATAGATACTTATTCTTGTTAATAAGTCCAAGATTTGATATAATTATATAAGAATGCGCAAAGAAGGGGGTACTATACTCCTTTCTAGCGGGTTTGTAATCATTTACAAGCCTTTCATCTATCTGGTGGGTTTTTAAATGGCGATAAACATAGTGCTAATTGTTAGCAGAGATTATTATATTATTTTAGATTTAGGAGAGTAAATATGCCGAGGATTAGAGTTAGAAAGAGTGACCCATTAAAGGGTAATGTAAAGATAGATGGGGCTAAAAATGCGGTATTGCCAATTATAGCAGCGACATTACTAGCCAATGATATATGCGTACTTAAGAGTGTACCTAACCTTAGGGACGTTCATGTAATTTCAGACTTACTAAGACACTTAGGTGCAAAGGTTGATTATAGGGATGGAGTTTTAACAGTTGACTCTACAAATATAATAACATACGAGGCACCATATGATTTGGTTAAGAAGATGAGAGCATCTTTTTTGGTGATGGGTCCACTTCTTGCTAGATTTAACCATACAAAGATATCTATGCCAGGTGGTTGTGCTATAGGTACAAGACCTATAGACCTACACTTAAAGGGCTTTAAAGCTCTTGGGGCTAACATAAATATGGATCATGGTTTTGTTGAAGCCAAGACTGAGGTTTTGAAGGGTAATAAACTATACCTAGATTTCCCATCAGTTGGAGCTACACAGAATATAATGATGACAGCAGTACTTGCTGATGGTGTGACTATAATAGAGAATGCGGCAGAGGAACCAGAAATAGTAGACCTTGCCAACTTCCTTAATGAAATGGGTGCATCTGTAAGAGGAGCAGGTACTAATACAATAAAGATAAAGGGTGTAAAGTCACTTCATGGTGCTGAACATACAATAATACCTGATAGAATAGAGGCTTCTACTTATATGGTGGCAGCTGCTATGACTAAGGGTGATGTAACTATAGAAAATGTAATAATAGACCACCTTAAACCAGTAATAGCCAAGCTTACAGAAGCTGGTGCTCAGGTTATAGAAGGTGAAAATACAATCAGAGTTGTTGGACCAGAATCTATAAAACCAATAGATATCAAGACTCTACCACATCCTGGATTCCCAACGGATGTACAGGCCCAGTTTATGGCTATGCTTACAGTAGCCCAGGGAACTGGTGTGGTTATAGAGACTGTATTTGAAAACAGGTTTATGCATGTAAATGAATTTAATAGAATGGGTGCCAACATTAAGATTGATGGTAGAAGTGCTGTAGTAAACGGAGTCAAATCTCTAGTTGGAGCTGATGTGACAGCAACTGACTTGAGAGCTGGAGCAGCCCTTATCCTTTGTGGTCTAATAGCAGATGGTATTACTAATATTGGAGAAATATACCACATACAGAGGGGTTATGTAGATATTGACAAGAAGTTTAGACAGCTTGGCGGTAATGTAGAAATAGTAGAAGACTAGAAATAGTCCTATTTTAATAGATGTGGAGGTTTTATTATGGCTGGAATGGATATAGGAATAGATTTAGGCACAGCTAACGTATTGATAGTAGTGGACGATAAGGGTATTGTTCTAAGTGAGCCATCAGTGGTAGCAGTCGATAATAGAATAGATGAAGTGATAGCAGTAGGTAATGAAGCCTATAAGATGATAGGTAGAACACCAAAAGATATAGAAACTATAAAGCCTATGATGAATGGTGTGGTATCAGATTATGACAATGCTGAAAGAATGCTAAAGGGTTTTATTTCTATGCTAGGAGAAAAAAAAGGTATGGGAAAGATTGTCATGCCTAGGATCATGGTATCTATACCTTCAGATATTACAGATGTAGAAAGAAAAGCAGTAGAGGATGCTACCAAGCAGGCAGGTGCAAGAGAAGTCCTTCTAATAGAAGAGCCGGTTGCCGCTGCTATCGGTGCAGGAATAGATATAACAAAGCCAGGTGGTCACCTTGTAGTAGATATAGGTGGTGGAACATCTGATGTTGCTGTAATTTCTTTAGGTGGAACAGTAATTTCCAAGTCAATCAAGACTGGCGGAAATAGGTTCGATGAAGATATCATCAGATATATAAAGAGAAACTATAATGTTATTATAGGAGAGAGAACAGCTGAGAAAATCAAGAAAGACATAGGTTGTGCTTATAGAAGGCAGGAAGAGAGATTTATCAAGATAACAGGTAGAGATCTTACTAATGGTCTTCCAAAGGCAATTACTGTGAGCTCAATAGAAATAATGGATGCTATGAGTGGCAGCGTAAACCAGATAACTAACTTAGTTACAAAGGTATTGCAGGATACTCCACCAGAGCTGGCTTCTGATATAGCAGAGAATGGAATAATGCTGACAGGTGGCGGATCTTTACTTTATGGAATGGATAGAAAAATATCAGAACTAACAGGTCTTAGAGTTAGACTAGCAAAAGACCCAATCAGTTGTGTGGCATTAGGTACAGGTATAGCCCTTGGATCAGTAGAGCTACTAGAGATAGCAGGAACTGTATAATGAATTTATTTATGCCTCTTACATTTGTATAGATTGTGGGAGGCATTTTTTATAGGAGTTGGATAAATGAGAGTATTAATAGCGAGAAACTCGGACGCACCTACTAATGCCAATATACGTAGGGTCTTGGAAGCCCTGACATCAGCAGGTCATAGCGTGGTAGTCCTGTCTCGTAACAGGGCATGTGATGAGTCTTTAAAAGGCTACATCAAAAAGACAATCAAGATAAATAATTTAGAAATAGACAACTATGAGTTACAATTATCAGGCAAGACAGAGAGGGGTATGAAAAATTTCACTACCCTAAAATCTTATATGGATAGCCTTAAGTCGTGGATGAAAGACAATGTAGACAAGTTTGATGCTATCCACGCCTTTGACCTAGATACAGGTCTTGTGGCCAAAAAAATAGCAAAATCATACAATAAGCATCTAGTTTACCATATAGCAGATTTTTATGTGGACTCAAGGGCAAAGATACCAGGACTCCTAAAATCTATTATAAGGTCTATGGAGTATTCTATAATAAACTATGCAGACAATACTATAATATGTACTGAGGAGAGAAAAGATCAGATAGCTGGGGCAAGACCAAGAAAGCTAACAGTTGTTCACAACACTCCTAGTATAGACTTTGATGTTAGTAGCTATATAGATCAGTCGATGGATCTTGACCACAAGCTGACACTAGCCTACATAGGAGTCCTGTCTAAGAGAAGATTCATAGATCAGGCTGTGGATTGTATGATGGATATGAAGGATAGCCAGATGATACTTGCCGGTGGTGGAGACCTTGTTGATTTTGTTAAAGAAAGAGCCGACAAGACAGATAATATCAAGTATATGGGCAAGGTGGATTACGAGGATACCTTTGATATATACAGCAAGTCAGACCTTATGTTTGCAGTATATAATCCTCAAATAATGAACCATAAATATTCAGCTGCAAATAAGATCTATGAGGCTATGTTACTCAAAAAGCCGATAGTTGTTGCCAGGGGTACTTCTATGGACAAAATAGTTGAGAGGTACGACATCGGTTTTGTGATAGACTATGATAAAAATGAATTTAGGGACCTACTTTATAAATTAGAAAAAGATAGGTCTATAATAGATAAAAAGGTTGAGAATATGCAGGGAGTCTACGAAAATTACTCTTGGGAGACTATGAAAAAAAGGCTCATTGATGTGTATTCAGATTTGGAAAGGGACTAATATGATAAATGTAGTGGGCTTGGGTTATATAGGCCTACCAACATCTTTGATGTTGGCATCTAAGGGCCTTGAAGTTGTAGGAACAGATTTAAATCAGAATATAGTAAATAACCTAAAAAGCCAGAATGTAACATTCAAGGAAGACGGACTAGAAGACCTACTAAAAAAGGCTATAGAAAATAAGATAAGATTTACAACAGAATATGTTGATGCTGATGTATATATCATTGCAGTACCAACACCATACGATGGGTCAAGCAAGAAGATAGACCCTGCCTACTTGATCTGTGCTACTAAAAGTGTAGTAGAAGTAGCTAGTGATGGGGCTATACTGGTTGTAGAGTCAACTATTTCGCCTGGTACTATAGATAGAATAGTAAGACCTATAGTTGAAGAATCAAATAAGTCAATAGACTTAGTCCATGCACCAGAGAGGATACTACCTGGTAGTATGATTAAGGAATTGGTGAATAATTCTAGGACTATAGGAGCGGATAAGCCAGAAGTTGCTGAGAAGGTAAAGAGTATATACGGTTCTTTTTGCAAGGGAGATATTGTACTTACAGATATAAAGACAGCAGAGATGTCCAAGGTAGTAGAAAATACATACAGGGACATAAATATAGCCTTTGCCAATGAACTTGCCAAGATATGTAGACAGGACCATATGGATGTCTATGAGATAATAAAGATAGCCAACAAGCATCCTAGGGTCAATATACTTACTCCGGGACCTGGTGTTGGAGGACATTGTATATCCGTTGATCCTTGGTTTTTGGTTGGAGACTACCCAGAACTTGCTAGGTTGATTGGCACTGCGAGAAAGGTCAATGATTCAATGCCGACCTTTGTACTTGATAGGTTAAGGGACATAATGAAAGATAATTATATAGAAGATATGTCTAGGGTAGGCATCTATGGAATAACTTATAAGCCAAATGTAGATGATACAAGGGAATCACCTAGCCTTCAGTTTTTAAACCTGCTAGATGATGATGAAAGATCTTTGATAAAAATATACGATCCTATGGTAGAACCTTCAAGATATGAGGGCATGGTAGAGGGATTTGATGAATTTTTAGGTGGAATTGACCTTGTACTAGTAATGGTTGACCATAAGCAATTGTCAGTCAATGAAGATAAATTAGAGGGTAAGATTATTTTTGATACAAAGAATATTATAAGAAAGTATCCAACTTACAAGCTATAAGGGGGTGAGTGTATGAAGAAAGTTATGCTGGTATTTGGTACTAGGCCAGAAGCCATAAAAATGGCACCAATTGTTAAAGAACTTAAAAGTAGAAAGGGAATAAAAACTATTGTCTGCGTTACAGCCCAGCACAGGCAGATGCTAGACCAGGTGCTGGATGTATTTGATATAGTACCAGATTACGACCTAGACATAATGAAGAAATCTCAAACCCTAGCCTATATTACATCATCTGTTTTGTCAAAAATAAATGAAATTATAGAGCTTGAAAAACCGGACTGCATGATGGTCCATGGTGATACGACTACAACATTTACAGCTGCCCTAGCAGCCTTTTATAACCAGGTCAAGATAGCCCATGTTGAAGCTGGACTTAGGACCTACAACAAGTACTCACCATATCCAGAAGAGATAAATAGGCAGATGGTGGGACTAGTGGCTGACTTTAATTTTTGTCCAACAAATATGACTAGGGACAACCTCCTAAGAGAGGGCAAGGATGAAAAATCTATATTTGTCACTGGTAACACAGCTATAGACACCCTAAAGTATACACTTAGTGAGACCTACAAGGATCCTTATATTGATTGGCTGGGCCATGATAGGTTGATTTTACTTACAGCCCACAGGAGAGAAAATCTTGGACAACCTATGGAGAGGATATTTGCCGCTATAAAGGACTTGCTTGCAAGCTATGATGATATAAAGGTAATATATCCAGTCCACAAAAACCCAAGAATTATAGACCTAGCCAACAGGGAGTTTGAGGGCTGTGACAGGGTAAGGCTAATAGAGCCCCTAGATGTCGTTAGCTTCCACAACCTTATCAACAGGTCCTATATGGTGATGACAGACAGTGGTGGTATCCAGGAAGAAGCCCCATCTATGGACAAGCCGGTCCTTGTCCTGAGGGATGAAACGGAAAGGAAAGAAGGTCTTGAAGCTGGAACCCTGCTACTAGTCGGAACAGACAGGGAAAAGATAGTGAAATGGGCTAAGAAGCTCTTGGATGACAAAGACCTATACAATAAAATGGCCCAAGCTCAAAATCCTTATGGAGATGGAAGGGCCAGTCAAAGAATAGTAGACATAATAGAAAGAGGTACATTTTAGATGAATATTTTTTACCTAGTTAATATGAATGAAAATAATATAAAGGGTTTGTTTACTGCTAATCACGAAAAGCTTCTTGCCCTAGAAAACTTAATAGGTAAAGAAGACGTACTAAATGTTTACTCCGTCCAATTTTATGATGTCGGTATATCCAAATTTTTGAAAAAGATAAAAAAGAAAAAAATATTTGTAAATAATGGCCCTTCTTTTGAAATTGATGGAAGAGTATATAAAAAAGATTATCTAAAGGTAGACCTGTTTGCAAGAAAAATAGAAAAGCAAGATGACGATTACAAAAAATATGAGCCATTTATTGAAGCTCATAGAAAAGAAATAGAAGCGTGCGACATAGTGGTTGCCCAGTGGGGCTATCCCCATGGTAGGCTTGCCTATCATATAGGTAAAAAGTTTGATAAGCCTTACTTTGTCCAGTACTATGGCAGTGATATACATACAAATCCATTCAGGGACTCAAATGTAAAAAAGAAGGTTTTAGATGTCCTAAATAATGCAGCCAATAACTTCTTTGTAAGTGACGTCCTAAGAAAGACTGCCAATAAGCTAGGCTGGAAGAAGGACAACTATAGTCTGACTAAGAACGGTGTCAATTTTGATAAGTTCTTTGATATTGGGGAGTCTAGAAAAGACCAGTTAAGAAGAGAACTTGGAATAGAGCCTACAGATACAGTGATAGGATATGTAGGCAGCCTTACAGAGGTCAAGCGTTCTGATAAGTTGGCTGAGATATTCTCAGGTGTAGACTCAGTCAAAAAATGCAAATACCTACTTGTGGGCGATGGAGACATGAGAGACCTTGTCGAGTCCCAAGTCAAGGAGGCTGGACTAGATGTCATATTCACTGGCAACGTATCAATAGAAGAGGTAAATGAATACCTCAACCTTATGGATATAATGGTATTGCCATCTAGAAGAGAGGGCTTTGGAAGCGTAATAGTAGAGGCCAACTCCCTAGGGGTCCTTGCTATAGGATCTGGCTCTGGAGGCATACCTGAAGTAATAGGAAACCCTGACTATATAGTCCAAGAGGGTGAAAATTTTGAAAAGAGATATGCTGAAAAAATCCTAGACTCTATCAATAGGGGCTGGAATAAGGAAGCTTTAAAGGAGAGGACAAGATTGGAATATGGTTGGGACCATATAGCCAGTATTGACCTAGAGATAATGAGAAATTATATGAAAATAAAAAGGAATCAGTAAAGAGGAGAATTTAATAATGAAGAGTAATAAGGTTGTAAAAAATGTCGTCCTCTTGATGAGTCTGACCCTATTGTCAAAATTTGTGGGATTTTTCAGAGAGCAGGTAATGAGCTATTACTACGGAGCATCCATGTATAGTGATATATATTTCTCTGCCTATGACATACCCAAGATACTATTTTCTCTTTTGGCAGCATCCCTAGCTACAACTTATATACCTATGTATAACAGGGTGGTTGAGGAAAAAGGAGAAGAGAGAGCCAACGTATTTACCAACAATGTTTTGAACTTGACCTTGCTAGTTGGATTTTTAATATCTGTAGTGGCCTTTATATTCATGGAGCCTATTGTAAAAGTATTTGCATATGGGTTCAAGGGCGAAACATTTAATGAAACAGTCAAGTTTACAAGGATTATGCTAGCAGGTTATATATTCTCAGGCATGAGCTCTGTAGTCAGTTCATTCCTCCAGAACAAGGATGATTTTCTTATATCGGGAATAACTGGCATACCCTATAATGTAATAGCAATCCTATCTATAGTTATAAGTATATACACAAACAATATATATATACTACCGATTGGGGCAAGTTTGGCCCTGTTTTCCCAGTATATAATCCAGTTGCCGAAATCATTTAAGCTAGGTTATAAGCCTATGCCAGTAATTGATTTTAAAGACAAGTATGTGCTGGATATGTTATTTTTGGTAGCCCCTGTATTGGTATCTACATCAGTGTCACAGATTAATAGGGCAGTTGACAAGACCCTGGCATCTACACTAGTTGTAGGATCCATGTCATCACTTAACTATTCCAACAAGCTGATGGGATTTTTTATAGGTATATTTATAACAGCTATAAGTATAGTAATATTTCCGCAGTTGTCTAAGATGTCATTTGACAAGGACAAGACAGGATTTAATAACCTTATAAAGAGGTCTGTAAATATAGTCTATATAATGATTATACCTATTACATTTTTGTGTATAGTCTTGGCAAAACCTATAATAATGGCCCTATTTATGAGGGGGGCCTTTGATATGAGGGCAGCCAATCTTACTACAAACGCCTTTATATTCTACTTAGTTGGCATGATAGGCCTAGCAATGAGGACCGTTGTGATGAAGGTTTTCTACTCTATCGGAGATACAAAGACACCTATGGTAAACTCTACTATATCAGTCCTGCTCAATATAGGCCTTAGTATAGCCTTGGTAAAGCCTATGCAAAATGGAGGACTTGCCCTAGCGACTAGTCTATCATATATAATATCTATGATAATGCTTATGAATTCACTGAAAAAATCTATTGGAGACTACGGTGAAAAAGAAGTCATGTCATGTATTGCAAAGGTCTTTGTAGGGTCTATAATCATGGCTCTTATAGCCAAGTTAGTATATGACTTTATAGTAGGTATGGCAGGAAGTGGAGGCCTTGTAAACTTTGTAGGTCTGATCATAGCGGCTGCAATATCTACATTGGTATACCTTTTGGTTGTTAAGTTGCTAAAGGTAGATGAAATTGACTACCTATTCAAGGAGTCTAAAAATGGAATTAAAAAGCTTAAGAATAAGCTGGCTAAAAATTAAGGTGAATTGAAAAGGTAAATTCCACACGAGGGTGGAAGTTACTTTTACAAGTGACAAGTTAAAAATTAAATACAAAAATATGTTGACATCACACTAAACAAGTGTTAATATATTTTAGTAACTAGAATAACTGATATGCTAATGTGAGTTGGCATATCACCTTATCAAGAGTGGCAGAGGGACAGGCCCTATGAAGCCCAGCAACCGGAGAATTTACGGTGCTAAATCCTACAAGATTTTTATCTTGAAAGATGAGGTTTGCTATAATTATTGAAATTAAAGCCTCTTCATTTTTCATGGAGAGGTTTATTTTTTTCTTATATAGGAATAAGGCACCAGAGTAATTGTATTTTAGAAAGGAAAAGTTAATGGCAAGACATTTATTTACATCAGAATCAGTAACAGAAGGACATCCTGACAAACTTTGTGACCAGGTGTCAGATGCGATACTTGATGCCCTTATTGAAAAGGATCCAACATCAAGAGTAGCTTGTGAGACAACAGCTACAACAGGATTAATATTAGTAGCAGGAGAAATATCTACAAATGCATATGTGGATATTCCAAAGATAGTAAGAGATACAGTAGAAGGAATAGGATACGTTAGAGGAAAATTCGGATTCGACGCTGAAAACTGTGCTGTAATAACAGCTATAGACGAACAGTCAAATGACATAGCTATGGGTGTTGACGAAGGACTGGAATCAAAAGAAGGTGAAAAGGTAGAAGATGAGATAGAAAAGGTTGGAGCAGGAGACCAGGGAATCATGTTTGGTTTCGCTTGTAATGAAACACCAGAATTGATGCCACTTCCAATATCTTTAGCCCACAAGCTATCTAGAAAGTTAACAGAAGTAAGAAAGTCAGGAGAGCTTGCCTACCTAAGACCAGATGGTAAGACTCAGGTAACAGTAGAATACGAAGATGACAAGCCAGTGAGAGTGCATACAGTACTTATATCTTCCCAGCATGATCCAGAAACTACTAACGACCAGATAAGAACTGACCTAATAGAAAAGGTAATAAAGACTACAATACCAGCAGAATTATTAGATGATGAAACACTATACTACATCAACCCAACAGGAAGATTTGTTGTAGGAGGACCACACGGAGATACAGGTCTTACAGGCAGAAAGATTATCATAGATACATATGGTGGATACTCAAGACACGGCGGTGGAGCATTCTCAGGAAAAGACCCTACAAAGGTTGACAGGTCAGCTTGTTATGCAGCAAGATACGTTGCCAAGAACATAGTAGCAGCAGGCCTTGCAGACAAGTGTGAAATAGAACTAGCCTATGCCATAGGTGTTGCTAGACCACTATCTATATTTGTAGATACTTTTGGAACTGGAAGACTAGACAATGAAAAGCTAGTTGAGATAGTTAAAGAAAACTTCGACCTAAGACCAGGAGCAATAATAAAGAACCTAGATCTTAGAAGACCAATCTATAAGCAGACAGCAGCATATGGACACTTTGGAAGAACAGATATCGACATCCCATGGGAAAAGACAGACAAGGTTGATATCCTGAAAAAATATTTATAAGATAGACTAAATTGAATGCATAATAGGCAGTTGTAGATTTGTAATCTATTCATAGAATTTGAAATATCATAAGCTTAACTCACTGAAAGCTCTATGCGCGAAGCGCCGGTCCGCTTTCCGTCGTTCGTTTTCGCTTTGATATTTGTAAATTCTATTTTATGATTATAGAATCTACAAACTGCCTATTTTTTGCTATAGAGTTAATCTTTAAAAATTTTTTGGAATCAACCTGTCTTGTGGAAAGAGTCGGAATAAGGAAAGAGACAGTAGAAAACTACTGCCTCCAAATAAATTATGCTTCTAATTTCTCGCCTTTGTCTCTTTTCTTTATATTCTTATATCCTAGTATCCATAATGGTAATATTATAAATGCCCAGTTGAATATTCCTAGGTACTTGTAGGCAACCTGTACAACCCACATAAGTCCTAGCTTAGATACTGCGTAGCACACTAGCAAGCATACGAAACTTATAATAGCCTTTCTTAGAACAGGCTTTGAATCCATATTCTTTAGCACATATGGGTCAAGTCTCTGTACCATACCGAATATAAATCCTACTGCTGTTGTTATAAGAGCTAGGAATAGTAGTATTGGGTAAAGTACTGCAAGCACTGGTATGTTTAGCTGGTTTACTATAAACACTGTTGGAAGCTTTCTAGTAGCTTCGTCTAGGTAGATGTGTGGCATCTGTGAGAATATTAATAGGCATATACCAACTAGCATAAGTATGTTGATTACCGCACCCATTATCATGGCACCCTTAGCTTCTTGCTTGAAGCTACCACCCTTGAATGATGCTGCTATACCACCTATGGCACTGATCTGGAATCCAGCATAAGTAAGTCCCCATAGTAGTGAGTTACCTATATTTCCTGGTACTGTGTCAGCACTTCCTGAGATAGACCACTTAGCTGAGTTTGGATTTACATATCCTTCCCTAAATAATCTTGCTATATCTGGAGCAAATTTTATAAGTCCTGCAACCAACACTATAGAGATGATTACTAGAATAGCACTTGTCATTATCATGGCATTTTTTCTTACTAGGTTCTCTCCAAATATACAAAGTATAGTTACTATTATAAACATTGCTATTGATCCAACGGCTACTGGTAGTCCTAGGTACTGGTTACCAAGCAGACCTCCTGTAGCTATAGTAGCGGCTGTAGCAGCTATAGTAGTTATTATAATAGAGAAGTCCATAGCAGGTGTCAAAAGCTTTGATGCTGAACCGAATGCTTCTTTAGACCACAAGTCATAACCCCACTTGTCTGTTTGCCTTGCAGTTTCTAGTCCTATATAATAAGTGAAAGCAATAATTGCAAAAGTGATTATAGGCATGAAAACTCCAAACCATCCATGGTTGGCAAAGTATTGTAACTCCTGTGTACCAGAAGCAAATCCTGCCCCGCAGTGGGTAGAAAACCAAACTGTGGCAACACCGATACTGATTGACGTAAAATATTTGTTCTTACTCATTTCAGAATACCTCCTTTTAAGTTTGTCTATATTATATCACTTATAAGAGAATAATTAAACAACAATAATGTCACAAATTTCAAGGGTCATCCTGATTTATCCTTAACTTTACTTATAAAACTTATATTAATTATGTATAATTGAATAAACTTTACCAAAAACATTGTTAAAAAAGGTGAATATACTGAAAAATTTTGATAATTAATATGTGGCCCTTTTTTCACAAAAATAGGCTATAATATTAATAGTGAGTTAAAAGATTGGAGGTGAGATCATGGCAAAATTAGAAGGTACTGTTAGTGATATAGTTTTTGCAGGTGATAATGGTTATGTTATAGCTAGGATGAAAATTGAAGAATCTATTGAGACTATAGTAGGTTATTTGCCAGGTCTTTCTACCGGAGAGAATATTGAAGCTGAGGGTGAGTGGACTGTGCACGAGACTTACGGAAGGCAGCTAAGGGTTGAGTCCTACCAAGTTGTAGTACCTACTACTATAAGTGGTATTCTATCCTTCTTGTCATCGGGTGTGATAACGGGGGTAGGTCAGAAAATGGCCAAACGTATAGTGGACAAGTTTGGTGTTAGGAGTCTCGAGGTAATACAAAATAGCCCAGAGGATCTTCTTAAGATAGAGGGTATAGGTCCCAAGAAGTTAAAACCCTTAGTAGAATCTTACAGGGAAAATATGGGTGTTAAAAATGTAATTATACAGTTATCCCCATTCGGCATAACTCCAAAAATGAGTATGAAGATATACAAAAAATATGGTGAAACTTCCATAGATGTAGTTAGAGAAAATCCCTACCAACTAATAGATGATATTGTTGGCATAGGCTTTAGTATAGCCGATGGGATAGCTAGTGGTAATGGTCTAGCTAAGGATTCTAGCTACAGGATAGAGCAGGGCATAATTCATATACTAAAAAATTCTATAAACAATGGCCATACATTTTTGCCAGAGACAATACTCTTGAAGGAGGCTCAAAGGTTACTTGATATAGAACTTGAGAAAATAGAAGTCTCAGAGTATGACTTGATCATAAGTAGGAAGATAGTAGTTGAAAAGTATGGCGATGAAAATATGGTGTACCTAGCAAGGTACCATAAGGCAGAACAGGATGTTAGTACTAAGATTTTGGAACTGGTTGCCAATCCTAGAAAGGACCTAAAAATAGACCTAGACAAGGAACTTGAACGCTTTCAAGAAGACAATGGCATATTCTTGGCAAATGCCCAGACTCAGGCTGTAAGGGCTGCTTTTGAAAATGGAGTCATGGTCCTAACTGGTGGACCAGGTACTGGTAAGACTACTACAATCAACACTATTATAAATATGTTCAAGAAAAATAAAAACAGGGTTGTATTAGCAGCGCCTACTGGTAGAGCAGCCAAGAGGATGACTGAGACCACAGGAGAAGAATCCAAGACTATACATAGGTTACTTGAAATGGCCTTTGATGCGGATGATAGGGTCATATTTGTAAAGAACGATGAAGAACCTATAGATGCCGATGTAATAATAGTGGATGAAGCATCCATGATAGATATATTCTTGATGGACAACCTACTCAAGGCAATGTCAGCCAAAACAAGACTTATTCTAGTAGGGGATGTGGACCAGTTGCCATCTGTAGGAGCGGGTAACGTATTATCTGATATAATAAATTCGGGTGTAGTTACAACAATCAAGCTTACGGAGATATTTAGACAGGCCCAGGAGAGTGACATCATAGTCAATGCCCACAGGATCAACTCAGGTCATGATATAGTTGCCAATAGGAAGGGAGGAGACTTTTATTTTATAAATGCAGACACTGATGAAGAAATATGTGACCAGATAAGGTCCCTACTCGGTGGAAGACTGGAGAAGTTCTACAAGGCAGATTCAATCAAGGATATGCAGGTTCTTTCTCCTATGAGAAAGGGGACAGCTGGTGTAAACAACCTAAATACGATCCTTCAGTCAAGTCTAAATCCATACAGGTCTGACAGGCTTGAGGTTGAACTTATGAAGAGGACTTTTAGGGTTGGAGACAAGGTAATGCAGGTCAAGAATAACTACCAAAAGAAGTGGGAGGACGAGGCCACTACTGACTCTGGTGAAGGCATATACAATGGAGATATTGGTTACATCTACCATATAGACAAGCAGGCCAAGCAGATTTATATAATATTTGACGAGTACAAGATATACAAGTATAAGTATGACGAGCTAGACGAGATAGAGCATTGTTTTTGTACGACTGTCCACAAGAGTCAGGGGAGTGAGTTTCCAGTGGTTATAATACCGATGACATGGGGACCACCTATGCTACTTTCTAGAAATCTTATATATACTGCTGTTACAAGGGCAAAAAAACTTGTAGTAATTGTAGGTATGAAAAAATACCTAGACCATATGATAAAAAACAATAAAAACAATGAAAGATTTTCTAATCTTGACTATAAAATCATGAAGCTTTGGAATAATTATTATGAAGATTTGATGGAGTAGTTTTGATATGAAGAAGATTGATTTAGAAAATACAGCTTACAAAAAAGACGATAAGAAAAATTTTATTAGACTTATTTTGGATATTATATATCCTCAAAATCTGTCGTGTGTATTTTGTAAGATGCCCATAAGTAGGTCTAACAAGTACTCGGTATGCAAGTCTTGTTATGACCAGATGGTTTTTATTATAAATGCTTGTCCTAAGTGTGGCAAGCCAATTATAAATACAAGCCTTAAGAATGATAATGATATATTGGACTGTGATTATTGCAGGAATAAGTCTACAATATACGACAGGAATATATCATTTTTGGAATACGAGGATAAGTCAAAACACCTTGTATTCGACTTAAAATACAACTCAAAGACTTTCTTGGCTAATAACATATCCGATATAATGACAGATATGTTAAAGGAAATCTATCCAGATGTTATAGCTTCAATTGACTATATAACATACGTTCCAATGAGCAAAAAGCGCAGTAAGGATAGGGGATTTAATCAAGCCGGTGAAATAGCCAAAAGGTTGGGGAAAAACTTTGATATTGAATGCTTGGACATGATAGATAGAACAAGGGATACCAGAAAGCTACATGGACTAAATGCAGATGATAGAAAAAGAGAATTGAGGGGGGTGTTCAAGGTTCAAGATGACTATACAAAGTACTTAGAAGACAGGGTTGTAGCTGTAGTAGATGATATATTTACGACAGGGTCAACGCTAAATGAGATAGCTAAGGTACTCAAGTTGTCTGGGGCTAAAGAGGTAATAGGCCTGACATTTCTTACTGGTAAGTATGAAAAGCCTATCATCGAATATATAGAGTAGATATTATTAAAATATTTTAAGGGGGATTTATGAATAAGTTAATTAACAGTATGCTTGCTGCATCCATGGTAGTTTCTATGGCTACAAGTGTATTTGCTGATGATATAGATAATGTGGATGTAAGCGATAATGTGGGATCTTTAAGTACAAAAAGTAGTGAGGTTGACGGATTCAATTTTGAAACAGAGCCTCTATTAGAAAATAAAAATATAAAGACCAATTCTGCCTACTCAACACTTATGGGAAAAGACAGGATAAATACGTCTGTAGAAGTATCTAAAAAAACTTATCCATATGGAAGTGAGACAGCTGTAGTGGTAAATGGTTTTGTATATGCAGACTCGATCTCTGCTATACCTGTATCAGCAAAACGTGGAGGTCCCATACTTTTGACAGCAGGTAAGGAACTTGAGGGTGAGTTGGCAAGTGAACTAAAGAGGTTGGATGTTAAAAACGTAATTTTGATAGGAGGATCTAGCTCTATATCAGATAAGATATACAAAAAATTGGAAGAAGACAAGTATACGGTATCAAGAATCTCAGGCTCTAATAGGTATTTGACCAATCAAGAAGTTATAAAAGAAATATATGGCAAGAAATATTATAATAAGGTTGTTTTTGTAAGTGGTGATAACTTTGCAGACTCGATAAGTGGTGGAGTATACGCCTATAAGACTAAGGCCCCGATTGTACTGGTTCCATCCACTCTTGATCAAGACAATAAAAAATACCTATCAGACTTAAATGTCAATGAACCGATTTTAATCGGTGGTACTAGGTACCTGCCTAAAGAGTTGGACAATATGTATACAAATTCCCAAAGATATGCTGGTTTTAACAGATATGATACATCATATACAATAAATACAAGATTGTTCGACAATCCTAAGAACCTTGTTATTACTACAGGGGAGGATTTTGCCGATGCCTTGTCAGGTGTACCTTACGCTGCTAACAACGAGGCCAACTTGGTCCTATATGATAACAACCCTAGAACATATATAAATTCTGACAAGTATTCAAGCATCACTTGTCTTGGTGGTAGGATAGCATCCAAGTTTAGAAATAAATCTATAAACAAATGGATATATTCTAAAGACTATGTTAAGAGTGCTGATATGCTTCTTTCTAATAAGCTTCCTAGAGAGGGAAGCATGGACAATCCTATAGATTTTAAGGGGAGTTTTAGTCCCTTGAAGTCTGAATCTAGGAGTTCAAGAAGGCAGTTGTATGGCTTCTTTTACCTAAATGACCTAGTAAATGCCTTTGAAGAAAGTGGCAATAGGTCTTATTTAGAAAAGGGAATGGAATTAATAAGGATATTCGAAAAGGAACAGGCCAATACCTACGATGATATAATGTGGCATGATGAGACAACTGCCAGACGCTTGGATTATTATCTTAGATTTTACTCTGTAGCCAATATACTGCTAAATCCAAGCGACAAGGACCTTTTGAATAAGTCTATGTACAATATGGCTACAAAGATGCTTTCTCCAGGTTTTTGGGCGGGCAATTATAACCATGGACTATTTCAGGATATGGCAGTGCTTAGGTATGCTGACTACATAGGTGACAGGGGTATGTATAAGTTGTCTCTCACACGTGCAGCTGAATATTTCAATACCCACTTTGATCAAGAAGGAGTCCATATAGAAAATTCCCCAGAATATCATTTTGTCATGCTAAAAGAGCTAGGTGACTTTTTAAAACAGGTAAGTAGGGCGGACACAAACTACTATGAAATACTAAAAAACAAGTTCGAGATGTCCAAGAAGTATTCAAGGTCTATTATACTTCCTGATGGTTTATTGCCAGTGGTCGGTGATACAGGTATGATAAAACCAAACCTTGAGGACTACTATGGACCAGAAAAAGAAGAAGAGGGTGACCAAATTAAAAGGTTTACATTTAAGAATGCTGGTTACGATATAGCCAGGAGTAAGGACGCATTTTTGATGATGAGGGGAGGATATCTAACAGACGTACACCATCACAATGACGACCTGTCTTTTTGGCTGTATAAGAAAGGAAATATATTCACTGAGGTAGGGGCCTTTGGTTATGAATATTCTAATCCACTTTCGAAGTATGTGAGGACTTTCAAGGCCCATAATTCTCTTGTTGTTGATTCTGATAACAACTATGGTGGTCTTGGTAGAGAGGTCAAAATACTTGATGGAGATTCTAGCACGATGGTTGGTATTAGTAAAAGACCTAAAAATACTGACTTTACTAGGAAGATAAAATACAATCCAGATATGACAGAGATAAGTATAAAGGATAAGGTCCAAGCCAGGGATAATTCTAGCCATAAGTATGAACTTTACTTCCATCTGGATCCAGAGATTGAAGTATCATTGAAGGATAAGACTGCCATACTTAAGAGGGGAAATATTGAGATAGGGAAAATGACATCTACAGCACCTATGAAGCTAGACAAGGATATATTTTGTAAAAATTATAGGGAAGATATAAAAAATACTAGTGTTATAGTTCTAGAAGTGAGCGGCAAAGACCAGCTTGTAGATACAAAAATAGAATTAAAATAGGGTCACTGAAAATAATTGTAGACATATAATTGAAATAGAAGTTATGTACTAATAAGTATGTCTGTGCTATAATGTAGTATGTTAAAATAGCGAATAAAATAAGTTATAACATATATAACACTATGGAGGACAAAATGGGAATAAGTAATAAAAAGAATTCGTTTATTATGGGTACCCTCATATTGGGGGCAGCCGGTGTTGTAATAAAGCTGTTGGGGGCAGTGTTCAGGATACCCCTGACGTATTTGATAAGTGCAGAGGGTATGGGTTATTACCAGACGGCATACCCTGTATACGCCTTGTTCTTAACACTTGCTACGGCAGGTTTTCCAACGGCAATAGCCAAGTTGGTTTCTGAACAAGCAGCCCTTGGTAACCACAAGGGAGCCAATGAAATATTTAAGATAACACATTGGATGTTGTTCCTTACAGGTTTGGTTACATTTGTAATTCTCTTCTTTGGAGCAGGATTTATAGTTACAGATGTCCAGCACAATCCTAATGCCATACATGCTATGCACGCAATAGCGCCAGCACTTCTTATAGTGCCGTCTATGTCTGCATATAGGGGTTACTATCAGGGATACCAACAGATGACAAGGATAGCCGGTTCACAGATTATAGAGCAGGTATTCAGGGTATTCTTGGGACTTATGCTAGCCTATATGTTGATGGCCAAGTATGGACCTAAGTTTGGTGCAGCGGGTGGTATATCAGGAGCTACTATAGGAGCATTTGCATCATTCTTGTTCTTGCTATTTATCTATATGAAGGACAGCAAGGAAAGAAAGGCCTTGATAGAGACAAGTGTTGGTTATCACAAGCAGCCTACATCATTGATAATCAAGAGAATATTATTGGTCGTACTACCTATATCTATAGGAGCCTGTGTAATGCCTCTTGTAAATGTTGTAGATACTGTCATAGTAATATCTAGGCTAGAAGTTGCAGGTTATACAGGCGTTGCTGCCAATGCATTATTGGGACAGTTGACAGGTATGACTATACCGATTATATCAATGCCTATGATATTCACTACAGCAATAGGTATGTCATTGGTTCCAGCAATATCAGAGTCATATGCCCTAAGGAAGTTTGATGATGCAAGACACAATGCCAAGTTGGCATTTAAGATCACTCTTTTACTTTTATTGCCATGTGCCTTTGGTTTAGCATCACTTTCAGAGCCTATAATGGGACTACTATTCCCTAAGGAAAATGCCCAGACTCTTGGTATTATCCTGTTTACACTTGCTCCAGCCTGTGTATTCTTGGGTCTTTTATACACATTTAACGGTATACTTCAGGGTATGGGTAAGCCTATGATACCTGTATATGCCCTATTATGTGGTATAGTAGGTAAGATAGTAATATCATATACACTTACTGCAATGCCTCAGTTTAATATACTGGGATCAGCATTTGGTACAGTGGCATCCTATCTTATAGCTGCCATATTTGAGTATAGGTATATCAAGAAAGAGCTTAATATAGAATTCGACAAGATGCAGTTCTTTATCAAGCCAATAATAACGGTTATCCTGATGTTTGCAGGAGTCAAGCTTACTTATATGGGTCTAGGCATGGTTATATCAGGCAAGTTACTTACAATGATATCCATCATGGTAGGTGGTCTAATATATATTGTAGTGCTTCTTGGAATAGGCGGTATCAGCAAGGAAGAAATCCTAGCTATGCCTAAGGGAGACAAGTTATTTGGAAAATTAAAGAAGTTAAAGCTAGTTAGATAGTATATAAGAGAGACTGGAGAGTGTTCAGTCTCTTTTTATGAGGTATAATAGGATGATAGATAAGCATAGGAATAAATATTTTTTAGGTGAGTTTGTATATAATAAGATTGAGAAAAACAGACCAAAAGAATAGTATAAAAAGGATAAAAGGATAAGAGAAAAAGATAAGAGAGGTAATATATGAGTATAAGTATAATAGGTCTTGGGGCAGGAGATATATCTCAGATCAGTCACAGGGCAGTTGAAGAACTAAGATCAGGCAAAAAGATATATCTAAGGACAAGTAAACATCCAGTTGTTGATCTACTAGGGATTGAGTATGAGTCCTTTGATTCATATTATGACCAAGGGGAAAAGTTCGAAGAGGTATATGATAGGATAGCCCAAAAGCTTGTAGACCTAGGCAAAGACACAGATATTATATATGCTGTTCCAGGTCATCCTAGAGTTGCTGAGACCAGTGTAGGTATGGTAGAAGACTATTCAAGGGTAAAGGGTGTAGATGTAGATGTCATAGCCTCAATGAGCTTTATCGATGCTATGTACAACTATCTAGCATTTGACCCATCAGAGGGATTCAGGCTCTTGGACGCTTTTAATATAGAAAAAAGAGACCTCAGCATAGATTCTAATATAATTATAACTCAGGTGTACGACAGGTACATAGCATCCAATATCAAGCTGATGCTGATGGACTACTACCATGATGACCAAAAGGTGTGGATAGTAAAGAGTGCCGGTATAAAGGGCATGGAGCATAAGAAGGAGCTTGACCTATACGATTTGGATAGGGAGGAAAACTACTTTGACCACCTGACTAGCCTATATATACCTAAGGGCGGAAACAAGAAGACTAGTGACGTTTACGATATAGTTAAGGGGATGGATATAGGAGATATAGAAAGGGTCAGTCTTGAAGATAATCCGGGAATGGTCAACTATACACAGGAGATAGATTATAGGCTAAGCAAGCTAAAAGAAGGCCTAGACAGGATAAAGGACGACGATCTGGATGACGTCATGGACCTAGTAGGGCAGGGGCTTATGGACATTTTGGAGGTATGTGAAATAGGCAAGGATGAAGGGCTTTTTGACCTAGATGAAATATGTGAAAGATTAAAGAAGTAATTGCCTAATAATATATATTAAATCTTGAATTGTCCTGTCTATTATGTTATAATAAGGAAGTTGGATTCATAAACATGGGTGTATGCCCGTGTTTTTAATAAATAAGAAAGGGGTGACTTTGAAATGCAGAAGGATATACAGCCAAAGTACAAGGAAGTAGAAGTTAGATGTGCATGTGGAAACACATTCATGGCAGGCTCTACTGAGGATGAAATAAGGGTAGAAATATGTTCAGAATGCCATCCATTCTACACAGGTAAGCAGAAGAATATCGAAAAGGGTGGAAGAATCGACAAGTTTAAGAAGAGATTTAACATGGAATAAGCATTTTGTAGAATTATTAATATCTAAATTCGAATTTACGTATTATAAAAGCAGCTATAGGCTGCTTTTTTTCGTATATAGAAATTTTTATATCATCATAGCAATCCACATAATCACCCCACCAGCAACTACTGACAGGCCTATATTCCTAAACTTAACCGAAATAGCTATAACTATCAACAAGGGCACAAGCTTGATGTTGCTAGTGCTGATAAACAATTCTCCACCCTTGTAAAAAACGTCTTTGATAATCATGGCTACAAACACGCCTAGAGGTATGTATTTTATAAAAGAATCGAACTCCTTGGATGTGGACTTTTCGCCTACTATTGCAAAAGGTAGGTAACGAATTAGGAACATACCTACAAATCCAAGGACGATAATGGATATTTTTAATAAACTAGGACTCATTTTTCATCCTCCTTTTTCTCCTATCTAGGAAGTAGCCTATGCTAGTGACAGTCAGGGATATGATTATTAGGTCTAATCCTCCCTGGTATATTGTAAGTACGATAAAAGATACTACTATGGCTACAAAGAGCATAATTAAATCCATCTTGTCTGCAATCCTAAGAACAGTAAGTATAACAAACATACTAGACATCATAAAAAAAGCCAAGTCCATAGGTATATCTACAATCTGTCCAAATATGGCGCCTACTAGGTTGCCTATCATGCCGAAAACAGCTGCGAATACAGAGAAATAAAGGGCCATATCGTCATCCCAGTAGCTAGAAGAGTCGTATTTTATCTTGTTTATTGCAAAGGTCTCATCCGTCACAAACTGTGTGAAAAGGAGTTTTTTGATACCCTTCATGTTTTTAGTTTCATTGATCAAGGATGAACTGTACATGGCATTTCTAAGACTTGAGACTAGGATTGTCGCAATCAAATATATGGATATCTGGGGGAAAATACCAGCTGCCAGCATATTAGCTGTTATAAATACGGCGCTACCTGAAAATATCAATACAGAGAACAAGACCACCTCTATAACGCTAAAACCGACCTTTTGTATCAAGGCACCACCCATGATTCCAAGAGCCACATAACCAAATGCTATTGGAAGAGATGTCAAAAAGGCGGACCAAATTTTTTCTTTTTTTGTCATAAGTACTCCTTTCTTTTTTTGTTATTAATTAAAAAGAGCTTTATTTTATAAATACATTAACTAAATTAACCCAAATTGAACTAAAAAGTAAGAAAATTTAGTATATTGATATTATATCACATTTGCCTAATTTATAGTTATAAATGCGAAAAATAGCAATAATTTTATGAAAGGAATAGTAGAACATAAGCTGTATAAGTAATATTTTATAGTAAATATATTTAGTGGTATTTTATCGTTGCTTACATCGATAGCGATGTATTTTAATGACATAATGCAAAAAAGAGTAATTTATTATGTATATATGTTAACAGCATATATATTTTCCTTAGTCTGGTGGTTCAGAGTGGGGCAAGATATTGTTGATATGAGTGTAAGTGCCAAGAATAGAATTAAGGACGATGAACTATTAGGAAAGAGGTATTCCATGTGGACTGATAAGGTTGAAAATACTATAGAGGTTGTGGTAAGTCATCCGTATTAGCACAAGGATTAATATTGGATCTTGTTCAACAGCCTATAACAATATGCAAAGAGCCAGTAGAAAAAGCCTGGAAAAACAGACATAGTGATAAGAGACAGTTTAAAAAATACAAGAATTTAGGTTATGATGGGGTTAAATCATTTGATGATTTTCAGAAAATAAAGTATAATGATACTAAGGAATGGGACATTGTAAAGGGATATACAGGCATTGTTCAAAAAGGTGAAATATCTCCACTTGTAAAGTATAGTAATTTCAAAAAGCATCACAATGAACTTGAAGATAAGCTTATTGGTATAAAAACTACTGATGAAGTTGAGATTAAAAGGGTATCATATCATTTTACAGGCAGGGCAATAGGTACTCATGATTGGGCAAATTCGAACAATTCAAAAGAAATTATGAAGAGATTAAATCATAAGCATGTGCCTAATAAGGGTATTATAAAATGTATTGAAAATGGAGACTTGGTTCATACAAGGATTAATAGTGCAACATACAGAATAATTGGTGTTTGCGACATAACAATAAATCCAGTAACTGGAGGATTAGTACAATGCAACCCAAAATAAGGAGGACGCAATGGTGTTTGGATTGAGTGAAAATGAAATAAATTTCTTGTTGGAAAACGCCAATGATTTAGGGTACTTTCCTAATATAAAAGAATCGTTAGAAACTAAAAACCTTGAAGAATTTCAAACAAATATTAATATATATCTGACTAATGAAGATTGTATGGAGTATGATACTAATGGTCAGAATTGGTACACTGAAAAAGGTAAGTATGTACAATCGTTATATGACAAGATATTAGACTGGAAGTATAGATGATTTTAAGTAGGTGGTATAATGGATAATCTTAAAATAGTGTATAAGATACTGGTTGGTGTTGAGGCATC
The DNA here is from genome assembly GCF_000381525.1 of Peptostreptococcus anaerobius VPI 4330 = DSM 2949. Taxonomy (GTDB): domain Bacteria; phylum Bacillota; class Clostridia; order Peptostreptococcales; family Peptostreptococcaceae; genus Peptostreptococcus; species Peptostreptococcus anaerobius. The sequence continues at coordinate 13,890 of NZ_KB906622.1, read as the reverse complement.
TATGGACAGTACTGTTTTTGATAGTACATTCCTAGAGGCTTTAAAAATTAGTGAAGAAAGAAGAAATAAGATACTTCAATCAATGATTGATGATGGACTTATTAGTGGTTTTAAAAGAATAAGCTATGCAGGGGGATATGGTTTTAAAGCTATTGAGCAAGGCTAACAATCAAAGGGATGGAGTTCTTACAGAAAAATTCGACAATACAAAGAATCAAGAATGGTCTAAAGGATGCAAAAGACATTACACCATTCATATAAGCATCTTAACAGTAGTTAGGGTGTTTTTTTAGTGCAGAAAATGAGGTTTATATGAGTATATATGACTGATAGTGTAAAATAAGTATGGAGTTTTTGAAACAAAAAATAGAGATTACAACCTCTTGTGTTAAAATATATTTGAGCAAAAAAATAAACAAAGGTGGTGTAATCTCTATGGAAACTATTATACAACAAATATGCATAAATATGGTGGAAAAAGTATTAAAAACTCTAAAAGAAAGTAAAAATCTTAGTTTGGATATTATAACACCTCAGATACGAGAAGAAAGCCCTGTAATTACATTATAAATAACTGGGAAGGTATTGTTAATAGATACACTTTAGACATTCAAGTAAGATGTACAGAGGGCCAGGTGAGCCATGTATTATCCGAGAGATTTAGTAGAAATCCAATGGGATGGAGCAATGAGGTTCTTGGCAAATTAAGTGTTTTGAGGGTGTATAAGAAAAATGGTAATAAAATTGATTCTAGTATTTATAGCAACACTGGAAATGAACAATACAGGGACTGCGTCAATAAGACAAATGAAAAACTTAATTGGAGTATCTTCGATAAGGAAAAATTCATCTTCGATGACTCCTCAGCTACAAGAATTTTAATAAAAGGTATAGGATGCAATAGGTCAAATATTTTAGGGAGTTAGTTGTAATAAAAAAGTCCATAAAAACTTGACACTGTCGATGGGGTTAAATCATTTGATGATTTTCAGAAAATAAAGTATAATGATACTAAGGAATGGGACATTGTAAAGGGATATACAGGCATTGTTCAAAAAGGTGAAATATCTCCACTTGTAAAGTATAGTAATTTCAAAAAGCATCACAATGAACTTGAAGATAAGCTTATTGGTATAAAAACTACTGATGAAGTTGAAATTAAAAGGGTATCATATCATTTTACAGGCAGGGCAATAGGTACTCATGATTGGGCAAATTCGAACAATTCAAAAGAAATTATGAAGAAGTTGAATCATAAACGCGTGCCTAGTGAGGATATAGAAAAGTGCTTGGCTAGTGGTAGTATTATCAAGAAGAGAAGTAATAGTGTATTATTGGGGTTAGATGGAAGATGTGGAGTTACATATAACCCAATTACAAACACTTTAATTCAATGTAATTTGAGGAAATAGAGAAGGTGTAAGTATGTTTGGCTTAACAAATGAAGAGATAGACTATCTGAAAAATTGTAATAGCAGTATAAAGCTTATGGTAGATACAAGTAATTATGCAGATTTGCAGACTGAAGTAGATTGGTATCTAACGAGTGATGATTGTATGTATTATGATTCTGATGGGCAAAATTGGTATACCGAAAAAGGTAAATATGTACAGTCGTTATATGACAAGATATTAGACTGGGAATATAGTCAAGAGTAAGCACTTTACAATAGTTAGGGTGCCTTTTTAGTGCATAAAATCGACCCAGACAAGTCGTTAAAAGGTCTATTTTTAATGCCTAAATTCGACAAATAAGTCGTTAAAATAAACCTTCGCAGTAGTATCTGCGTAATAAAAACGAAAAGGAGTATAGCAATGAAGAGAGAATTTTTAAAGAATCTTGAACTAGAAGACGGTAAGTTTACAGGTGCTGATTAGTTCATGGAAATGTAAATGAAGAATACTCAACATCAGGAGTTGAAAAGCAAAGATTCACAGCAGACCTAAAAATATTTGGTGGTGGCTTCAAGGTAGATAGAGTAGATGAAAAAACCAAAGGCAGGCCTAGAAAGTCAAAACCAAAGCCTGATGAATCAGGTGATAAGACAGAGTGTGAACAGAGTGAAAGCCAGTGCATTTGACTCGTCGCTACCCTTGGGCTTATAGTCCGTGTGCAAACCACCCGTTGGACGGGTTGTCATGATTTATGGGGTTTTGGTGGTTTTTTTTTCCATCATATAAATAATCATAAATAATAACCCATGACCTGGAAGGCTTGCAAATACTTAATAAATAAAAATAGATAATTATTTGGGCTTATACATAGGATTATGGTATAATAGTTTACTGTGAGTAAGGAGGTTTTATGATAGATAATAATACAATAAACTATAGATTAAAAGATGCAATAGAATATGGAATGGATAAATTAAAGGATTCAAGTCCAAGTCCAAGGTTGGATGTAGACCTTATGCTTTGTAAGGTCATGGATTTTGACAGGATGAAGCTGATGATGTCCTATGACAAGCCTATGCACCCGGAAGAGATAAAAGAATTTGAAAGAATGTTAGAGCAGAGGTCTATGAGAAAACCAATTGCCTATATCATAAATGAAAAAGAATTTATGGGCCTAAATTTCTATGTGAACGAAAATGTTCTAATACCTAGACCGGATACTGAAATAATAGTTGAAGAAGTACTGGATATAATTGACAGGGCACCAAAAGAGGGTGAGAATGGTCCTATCAAGGTCATGGATATGTGCCTTGGCTCTGGTGCTATAGCCCTTAGTATTGCTAAATTGTCGAGTGTCGATCTTCAGATATGTGGTGTCGATATATCCAAGGAGGCTATAGATGTTGCAAGAGTCAACAGAAGAAGGCTTGGGCTTGGAGCCTGTGTAGACTTTGTAGAGTCTGACCTATTTTCTAGTAGTGACTTAGAGGTCTATCTCGATAGTCTAGACATCCTAGTTTCAAACCCACCATATATAGAGGACCATGTCATAGAAGGATTAGAACCGGATGTAAAGGACTATGAACCAATCTTAGCCCTGGCTGGTGGAGATGATGGCATGGATTTTTACAAGTCTATTATTAAATCGTCACCTAAATTTCTAAAAATAGGTGGATGGTTGGTGTTTGAGTCTGGTCACGATCAGGCCGAAAAAATAAAAAATGAAATGGAAAAAGTAGGTTTTGATTGTTTGTACTTCAAAAAAGATTTACAGGGCTACAACAGAATGGTAGCTGGAAGACTTATTCATAAAAACTAGTAAATTCAATAGTCCTAGACATGACTTTAAAGGGTCTTTTTTATTTTGTCAAAAAACAGATCTGAAAAAATATTAAGTTATTCAAAATAAACTATTGACCTTTTCCATACTTAGTCATATAATATCCAATATAATACTTTGACTATCAAAATAAGTTAGGAGGTATATTGAGTATGGAGTTAGAATTTATAAAAAATTTGGCTCAAATAATGAATGATGCTGGTCTGGGAGAACTTGAGTACAGGCAGGGTACGGATAGTTTGGTCCTGAGAACCAAGTCAAATGCATATAGTAATATGCTGAGCAGTCATTTATTGGGATCAAATATTGAAAATATTAATCAAGAAAAATTATCAAATAGAAGCTTTGGATTACAAAATAATATGGACAGCCACAATACAAATATGGGACCTATATCATCGGATGATTCTTCAAATGTTGGAGAATGTCCAAGTGACAAGGTCGATCAATCTGATTTGAAGGATATAACATCCACAATGATAGGTACTTTTTATACGAGTCCATCACCTGATGAACCAGTATTTGCCAAGGTTGGTGACAAGATCAAGAAGGGACAGGTTGTCTGTATCATAGAGTCTATGAAATTGATGAACGAAGTAAAGTCTTGCTTTGATTGTGAAATTGTAGAAGTATTGGTTGAAGACCAAGAAGTCGTAGAATTTGGTCAAGCCCTATTCAGAGTAAGGGAGGTCTAAGATGATTAGGCCTATAAAAAAAGTACTGGTTGCCAACAGGGGAGAGATTGCAGTTAGGATTATCAGGACACTTAAGGACATGGGAATCAGGTCGGTTGCCATATTTTCTGATGTCGATAGGGACAGCCTACATGTACAGATAGCAGACGAGAGTATTTGCATAGGACCTAAAAATGTCAAGGACAGCTACCTAAATAAGGTACAGATAATAAATGCAGCCCTTGTAACAGGTGCGGATGCCATACATCCAGGATTTGGATTTTTGTCTGAGAATTCATCTTTTGCCAAGCTGTGTGAGATATATGAGATAAAATTCATAGGTCCATCCAGCAGGCTAATATCTTTGATGGGAGATAAGGAAGAGGCCAAGAGACTTATGAAGGAGGCTGGGCTTCCTGTTGTAGAAGGTTCTGAAACAGTGGTAGAAAATATTGAGCTCGCAAAGATCATATGTGAGCAGATAGGATATCCAATCATCATCAAGGCTAGGTCTGGTGGAGGTGGCAAGGGCATGAGACTTGTAAGAGAAGGTCAGGACCTAGAGTCTGCCTTTATGTCAGCCAGAAAAGAAGCGGAAAATGCCTTTGGTGACAAGGAGGTCTATATAGAAAAATATATAGATGATCCTAGACATATAGAGGTACAGATACTTGCAGATGAGCATGGAAATGTGGTCCACCTAGGTTCTCGTGATTGTTCTATACAGATGAACCACCAAAAGATTATAGAAGAGGCACCAGCAACTTCTATAAGAGATGAGACTATGAACTACCTATACGATATGGCTACAAGGGCTGCTAAGTATGTAGGCTATGCAAATGCAGGCACTATAGAGTTTCTTGTTGACAAGGATGGTAAGGCATACTTTATGGAGATGAATACCAGGATACAGGTTGAGCATCCGGTCACAGAGATGATAACAGGTATAGATATAATCAGAGAACAGATAAACATAGCGTCTATGGAAAAACTTGCCTATGAGCAAAAAGACATTACATTTACAGGTCATGCTATAGAGTGCAGAATCAACGCCTATGATGAAGATAATAATTTTATGCCGAGCGTTGGTAGGATAGAGGGCCTCAATATACCGGGTGGCTATGGGGTTAGGATAGACTCCTCTATATACCAAGGTTATATGGTACTGCCTTTTTACGACTCTATGCTAGTCAAGCTAATAGCCTATGGAAAAGACAGGAAAAATGCAATCGATATAATGAAGAGGGCTCTAGATGAGTTTGTAATAGATGGTATAAAGACTAATATTGGTTTTAACAAGGAAATAATGAGGGATGAGGTATTTGTAGCTAATGAGCATACAACATCATACCTACAAGGCAAGAGGAGGTAACAATGATACTGGAACATTTTAAAAGGAAAATGTACAAACCTGCAAAATATGTCACTATCAAGCCGGACTGTCTGGTCAAATGCCCAGAGTGTCAGGAGATGGTATTTGTTGATGACTTGAAGGGCAAGTACAAGATATGTCCAGCCTGTGGTAAGTACCTCAAGATGTCTGCTAGGGAAAGAATCAACAGCATAGTAGACGAAGAAAGTTTTGTAGAATATTTCAAGGAAAAGAAGGTAAGGGACCCGCTTAAATTTCCGGACTACAAGAAAAAACAGCTAGGTCAAAGGGAGTCTTCGGGAATAGACGAGGCAGTCATAACTGGTACTGCTAGGATCAAGGAGTCCAGAGTCGTAATAGCTGTCATGGATACCAATTTTATGATGGGGAGCATGGGTTCAAGTGTGGGTGAGAAGATCACCAAGGCAATTGAGCTAGCTATCAAAAAATCTCTTCCACTTGTAATATTCTCAGCATCAGGTGGGGCCAGAATGCAGGAGGGGATGTTCTCTCTTATGCAGATGGCTAAGACATCACAGGCAATAGCCAGATTAAATGAGAGAGGTCTATTATACATATCTGTTATGACAGACCCAACTACTGGTGGTGTGAGTGCATCATTTGCCAGTCTAGGGGACATAATCATAGCAGAAAAGGGTGCCTTGATAGGCTTTGCAGGACCTAGAGTGATCAAGCAGGTGACAGGCACTGATTTACCAGAAGGCTTTCAAAGGGCTGAGTTTCTCTTAGAACACGGAATGGTGGACATGGTACTGCCTAGGGAAGAAATGAGAGATAGGTTGGCAGACATACTTGCTATTAATCTACATAACAACAAGAAAGCGTCAAGAGAAGATAGATAAGTTGGCAGATATACTTGCCAAAGTTATATAAGATAAGAAATCGAGAAAGGAGAGTGGATTTTGAAGACAGCAATGGAAATAGTCAGGGCATCCAGAGACCCTGGCAGGTATAAGGCAAAAGACTATATAGACTACCTGTGCAAGCCATTTGTTGAGATGCATGGAGATCGTGCCTATTCAGATGACGACACAATCATAGGTGGCATAGGAAAGCTAGGACCCTACTCAGTCATGGTCATAGGTCAGCGAAAAGATAAAAACTATGGTATGCCAAACCCTGAAGGCTACAGGAAGGTGCTGAGGCTGATTGCCCATGCCAACAAGTTCAAGCTGCCTGTTATAACTATAATAGACACGCCTGGAGCTGGATGTGGCATAGGGGCAGAAGAAAGAGGCCAAGCCCTTACAATAGCCCAGTGTATATATGAGTTTTCAAGACTGGAGGTGCCGACCCTATCAGTGATAATAGGAGAAGGGGGCAGTGGTGGAGCCCTTGCCCTTAGCCTTACAGATGAAATATGGATGCTAGAAAATAGCGTATATTCAATACTATCTCCAGAGGGATTTGCAAGTATACTTTGGAAGGACCCCTCAAAAAAGGACGAGGCAGCTGAGTTGATGAGACTTACAAGCCACAATCTTATGGAGGATGGATTTATTGAAAGGATAATAGAAGAGGACGGAGGTGAGATATACAACCTAAAGAATCATATAATCAATTTTCTAGAAAAAAGCTATTCTATATCTATAGATAAAATAATGAAAAAAAGATATGATAAGTATAGAAAGATTATAGGAAGCTAAATAGGAGGCTAGAAATGGTTGATTATAAAAATATAGAAGATAAGTCTAATAAGAAAAAGATAAGGGTTGAATTTTCAGATGGGGATAGTATATCTGTTGGAGAGAGAGACTACTCACATATAACATTTGAAAATGACAAGGCTTTAAATCAGAATATAGTCGTTGAAGATAATGAAGATAAGGCTCAAGTGAGTAGTCAAGAAAGTATTGAAGAGGAGACTAAGTACAAGAACGAGAACTTGTCTTATGAGGCTAGTAGAAAGGTAATAAACGATATAGTAGTAGACCTATTCAAGAACATACTTACTATAGAGGAGAAATCCCTTAGACTAAGGGGTATCAAAGACCTGTCTATGAGTGAAATACATGCCCTTGAAGCTATTGGAACGGGTGATGGTAAGATGATGTCTGAAGTAGCTGATATATTGGATATCACTATGGGGACCCTTACTACAACTATTTCCAAACTAGAGACAAAGGGTTATGCAAAAAGAGAAAAAGACCCTAATGATAGGAGGGTGGTAATAGCCAGCCTTACAAGAAAGGGTGTTTTGGTGGACAAAATTCATAGGAATTTTCATGAGGAGATGATCGACCACCTGATGATAGATCTAAAGCTAGAAGAGGACCAGGCCTTGATCAGAGCCCTTATGAATATAAATGAGTTTTTCCTAAAAGAATACGGAGGAGAACATGGGTGTTAATATAATAGGAACTGGAAGCTATGCACCAGATAATATACTGGATAATGAGATGCTTTCAAAACTAGTAGACACAAATGATGAATGGATAGTAGAAAGAACAGGCATAAGAAGAAGGCACATATCCAAGGATGAAACAACAGAGGATATGGCCCTAAAGGCATGTCAAAGAGCTATAGAAAAATCTTCTATAGCTGTAGACCAGATCGAAATGATTATAGTTGCAAGCGTGACATCTGATACCAAGGTACCATCTACAGCATTTACAATAGCTGGTAGAATGGGTCTAGAAAATATAATATGTATGGACATAAATGTGGCCTGCAGTGGCTATATCTATGCAATAGCTACAGCCAAGGCTATGATGAGGGACATGGGTAAAAAATATGCCCTGGTTGTTGGAGCTGAGAGACTTACTAAGTATGTAAATTGGGAAGATAGAACTACTTGTATATTATTTGGTGATGGTGCAGGTTGTATGATACTAGAAAACGAGGACCTAGTAGAGGATAGACCAGTATCAAAATACAAGTATGAGATCAAAGACTACCACCTAGGTGGCAAACCAGACGTAAAGAAGTACCTTACTATAGATGCCAAGGACAAGATAGATGACGAAGACAACTTGTATATAGGCATGAATGGTAGACAGGTCTATAAGTTTGCAACAGATGTAGGTCCAAAGGTAATAGATAAATTGCTAAAGGACAATTCTGTAGATGAGAGTCAGGTATATTCATTTGTTGCCCACCAGGCCAATATGAGGATAATAGAGTGCCTATCAGATAGGTCAAATATAGGAATGGACAGGTGGTATACCAATATACAAGAATATGGAAACACATCTTCTGCAAGTGTTGCAATAGCATTTGATGAAGTTGTAAGTAGACTTGAAAGTTCAGACCAGAATGAGGGAGAAATCCTAGGCAAGTACCTTATAACTACGGCATTTGGTGGAGGACTTAGCTTTGGTGGTATATTGATGAAGATAAAAAAAGCATAGTAGAAATATAGCTTAGTAAAAAAATAGCCTATTTATATATAAAAAAGCAAATATAAGAAAAAGAGCAAAAACAAATAAAGTATAAAAATATAATTTAAGGTTAGAAAAAAGTAAAAACGAACAAAATACAAAAATATAATTTAAGAAAGAGGAATATAAAATGATAGAAAAGATAAGAGAAATATTAGCAGAGCAGTTAGATATAGAAATAGAAGATATAAAGGCAGATAGCCACATACAGGAAGAACTAGAAGCAGATTCACTAGACGTAATGGACATAATGACTGAAATTGAAGATGAATTTGACATAGAAGTAGAAGACGATGCAATAGAAAACCTAACTAGCCCAGAAAAGATTGCAGCATATATAGAGGGTCTAAAGGCTAACTAATGGTTAAGAGATTAGAAGACAGTAAAATATGCCATGTGCTAGGTATTGACTACCCAATCTTCCAAGGTGGAATGGCTTGGGTATCAGATGCTGAGCTTGCTGCGGCAGTATCCAATGCTGGTGGGCTAGGTATTATAGCAGCGGGTAATGCGCCAAAGGACTGGCTAGTAGGAGAAATAAGAAAGGCAAAATCCCTTACAGACAAGGTATTTGCAGTCAATATAATGCTACTGAGTCCCTTTGTGGATGAGGTCATAGATGCTGTCATAGAAGAAGGTGTAAGGGTTGTAGTTACTGGTGCAGGTAATCCAGGAAAGCACTTTGCAAGGCTAAACGAAAACGGAATAAAGATAATACCTGTAGTGCCTTCAGTATCGCAGGCTATTCGTATGCAGAGAAATGCTGGTGTAGTCGCTATTATAGCTGAAGGGGCAGAGGCTGGTGGGCATGTTGGAGTTACAAATACCATGGCTATGGTACCACAGATAGTGGACTCTGTAGACATACCAGTAATAGCGGCAGGTGGTATAGGTGATGGTAGAGGAGTTGCAGCTGCATTTTGTCTTGGAGCTGATGGTGTTCAGCTAGGTACTAGGTTTATACTTGCCAATGAGTGTAGGGCTAGTGAGGCCTACAAGGAAAAAGTAGCATCTGCCAAGGACATATCTACTACTGTAACTGGTATGTCAACTGGCCATCCTGTAAGAGTAATCAAAAACAAGTTCGCCAAGAAGTTCAAGAAGTTGGAAGACCAAGGTGCTAGTATCGAAGAACTTGAAGCCTATGGTGCTGGCAGCCTAAGGTCTGCAGTTGTGGATGGAGAGTGCGACTATGGATCAGTTATGGCAGGACAGATAGCAGGCCTAGTATCTAAGAGAGAGACCTGCAAGGAGATAATAGATGATTTAGTAAATGGCTACAATCAGGTGTTGAGAGGTATAGTAAATGACTAAAAAAATAGCTATAGTATTTCCAGGACAGGGGTCTCAGTATGAGGCCATGGGTAAGGACCTACTAGGTTCTAGGGTATACAAGCTTGCTAAAGACATACTAGATAAGGATACATATGAGGCTATAGCCAATGCCAATATAGAAGATATATCCAAGACTAGGTATGCTCAGCCGGCCATATTTATGAACAGCATGGCCCTACTTGATGAATTGCTCAATAAATATAAGGATCTTGAAGTAGCTGCTATGGCGGGTCTTAGCCTAGGTGAGTACTCAGCCCTATGTGGTTCTGCAATGATAGGTATTGAGGAAGCTATAGGATTAGTAGCAAAAAGAGGCCAGATAATGGGTCAAGGTGTGAATGGTCAAGGAACTATGTTGGCTATTATGAAGACTCCACTAGATACTATTGAAGAGATTGTATGTCAGGTCAAAAAGTCCAATCCAGACATAAAGAACCTGGATATAGCAAATATCAACTGCCCAGGCCAGATAGTAGTAGGGGGAGAATTCTCAGCTATAGACAAGTTGGAGGATGCCTGTAAAGAGAGGTCTATTAAAAAGACAGTGAAACTAAATGTCGAGGGACCATTTCATACTAGTGTCTTAAAACCATCAGCTGATATCTTTAGGCAGGAGCTTGAAAAAATAGACTTCAAGTTTAATAAGGATATCAAGGTCTACAAGAATCTAGACGCAAGTGTCTATGGTCGGGACCAAGATTATGTAGATATCTTGATGAAGCAGATGTACTCTAGGGTCATGTTCGAGCAGACTATCAAAAATATGATAGACGATGGTATAGACACCTTTATAGAAGTAGGACCAGGAAAGAGCCTAGCAGGATTTATCAAAAAGATAGATAAGACAAAGAAAGTTATAAATATACAAAATTTAGACGACATAAGAGAAATGAGTGAGGTCTAGAAAGAGGTGGATACGATGCAAACCAATCAGAAAGTTGCCTTTGTAACAGGTGGAACAAGAGGAATAGGTAGGGCTATAGTAGAAAAATTAGCCCAAGAGGGATATATAGTTGGATTTTCATATGTTAGCTCAGATGAAAAAGCCAATACCATGGTAGAAGAATTAAAGGCAAAGGGTCAGAATGTATTTGCCATGAAGTTTGACGTCAAGGATTCAGAAAAGGTAGCTGAAGCATTTGACAAGATATATGAAGAATATGAGAATATAGATGTCTTGGTCAACAATGCAGGTATCACTAGGGACAAGCTATTTATCAAGATGAAGGAAGCGGATTTTGATGATGTAATAGATACCAACCTAAAGGGGATATTCAACTGTACAAAACAGGTTGCAAGAAAGATGACTAAGAAAAGATCAGGTAGAATCATAAGTCTATCATCACTAGCAGGCCTAGTGGGAAATGTTGGTCAGACTAACTATTCAGCATCAAAGGCTGGTGTAATAGGTATGACAAGGACACTGGCAGCAGAACTTGGACCATATAGCATCACAGTAAATGCTATAGCGCCTGGATTTATACAGACGGATATGACAGATGCTATACCAGAAAAGATAAAGGCTAAGATAGTAGACGCAATACCGCTAAGGAGTGTTGGTCAGCCTAAGGATATAGCTGATACAGTGGCATTTTTGGCAGGAGAATCTGCTAGGTATATAACTGGACAGGTCATAAGTGTAGACGGTGGACTGTCTTCAATATAATAACCGATTAATGGAGGATTTTATGAGTAGAAGGGTCGTAATAACAGGAGCTGGTGTAATCAGCCCGATTGGCCAATCAATAGAGGAATTTGTGGAGAGTGTCAAGGCAGGCAAGTGTGGAATAGGGCCGATCACCTCTTTCGATAATACAGGCTACAAGACTAGGCTAGCAGCAGAGGTCAAGGATTTTAATCCAAAGGCCCATGGTGTTGATGGTCCAAAGAAAAAGGATAGGTTCGTTCAGTTTGCAATAGCAGCTGCCAAGGAAGCCATGAAAAATAGTGGCTATACTATAAACGAAGAAAATGAGTTTAGGACAGGTGTAGTAGTAGGAAGTGGTATAGGTGGATTGGATACCATAGAGGGTGAACATATCAAGTATATGGAGAAGGGTCACAAGAAGATCTCTTCGCATTTTATACCAAAGTGTATAATAAATATGGCTGCTGGTCACGTGTCTATAGCCCTAGAAACTAGGGGTGTATGTACATCTTCAGTGACTGCCTGTGCAACAGGAACAGACTCAATAGGCCATGCCTTCAGGTTGGTCAAGGATGGCTACCAGGATGCAGTGTTTGCAGGTGGTTGTGAGTCATCCATATGTACTATGGGAGTGGGCGGCTTTGAAGCAATGTCAGCCCTATCATTTAGCGATGACCCAACTAGGGCTTCTATACCTTTTGACAAGGAGAGAAGTGGGTTTGTAATGGGAGAAGGATCAGCCATAGTACTGATAGAGTCGCTTGACTCAGCCCTAAAAAGGGGGGCGGACATTATCTGTGAGATAGTGGGCTATGGACAGACTAGTGATGCCCACCATATCACAGCGCCTAACCCAGATGGCAAGGGTGCAGCAAATGCTATGCTATTTGCCCTAGAAGAGGCTGGAGTAGATAGCAATCAAGTAGACTATATCAATGCCCATGGTACTAGTACACAGCTAAACGATGTGGCAGAGACAAATGCTATCAAGCTTGCATTTAAGGACCATTCAAAGGACATAATGGTATCATCAACCAAGTCTATGACAGGACATATGTTGGGGGCAGCTGGGGCAATAGAAGCTATTGTATGCGCCTATGCCCTTAAGGATGGATTTGTTCCACAGACTATAAACTACAAGGTCAAGGATGAAGAATGTGACCTAGACTATGTTACAGATGAGACTAGAAAGAGAGATATAGAGTATGCTATATCCAACTCACTTGGTTTTGGAGGACACAATGCTAGCTTGCTTCTTAAGAAGTACAAGGGCTAGGGTCAGGAGTAGATATGGAAAATACAGAAAAGAAATCATTAAATGTTGAAGAAATAAAGGCAATTATACCCCATAGACATCCCTTTCTTCTAGTGGATAGGGTTGTGGATATGGAAGAAGGAAAGTGGGTAAAGGCTCAAAAGTGCATCACAGCATCAGAGCCTTGGTTTACAGGACACTTTCCAGACCGCAATGTAATGCCTGGAGTACTGATGGTAGAGGCTATGGCTCAGGCAGGAGCAGTAGCTATACTATCCCTAGACCAGTACAAGGGCAAGCTGGCGTTTTTCTCAGGGATAAAGCAAGCCAAGTTTAGAAGGCAGGTTGTGCCGGGAGATAGACTGGATATTGATGTTGAGATTGTCAAGATGAGAAGGAACTACGGTGTCGGAAAGGGAAGCATTACTTGTGATGGAGACTTGTGTGTAGAGGCAGAGATTAGCTTCTTTGTTGAGGGATAGAAAACTATATAGTTTGTTTAATTGGGGAGTTTGTATGTTTTAATTCTATTTGATAGAAGTTGAGTATACAAACTCCTTATTTGCATTAATAAAAATGATAAAAAAATATTTTTAAATATTTTTTTGTAAAGATGAATTGTCAAATCAAATGCAACACCTATGGTAAGAGACCAAAAAGTTCTTCTATAGGTGTATTATATTTTATACATTTTCTAGGTCTATTGTTCATTAAATTTAAGTTATGATTTAAATCATCTATATCTACTTCTGATAAATCCATACCCTTAGGATAAAACTCTCTTAATAGCCCATTACTATTTTCATTTGTACCTTTTTGCCAAGCGCAGTAGGGATCACAAAAATATGTTTTGCATCCTAACTCTTTTTCTATTTTTTCGAATCCTGAAAATTCTTTACCTCTATCAAAGGTTATTGTTTTTACTAATGCTTTTGGAAAATCTTTTAGTGCATTGATTATTGCTAGGGTT
>NZ_KB906621.1 GCF_000381525.1 Peptostreptococcus anaerobius VPI 4330 = DSM 2949 | reverse complement strand
TCAGATGACCTTCGAGTATTTCAACACCTCTGTATGAACATAGTTGTCTCAATATCTTACCAATACTATTTCTGTATTGATTGTATATTATTTTTCTCCTGTATTTTGGAGTAAACACAATGTGATATTTACACATCCATTTTGTATGAGACAAGCTGTTCGCTTTGTTTGCCATAAAATCACCTTCCTATTCGTATTATTGAGCTTGAACAATTCAATTATACTATGGAATGGTGATTTTTTTGTATAACATCTGTCGCGCACCCGCATAGCGGGTGGTTTATTGTTTCGCACGCTTTGCGAGCTCAACAGGGACACGTCCCTATAATTAAATTGGGCAGACCAAAGGGTCTGCCCAATTTTAAGGTATATAAAATTAGTAGAAAACTGCTAACTAAGCGCTATATCAGATTGTTCTTCTCTGCCTTATCTAGAGTTGATTTTACCATTTTGGCAAGACCTATAAGACCTATTACGTTAGGTATAACCATTATACCATTGAACATATCTGCAAGCTCCCATACAAGCTCAACCTTCTGAGTTGTACCTATCACTATAAATATTAAAACTATAATTCTAAATGGAGTCAATCCCTTGCTACCAAACAAAAACTTGATATTAGCTTCGGCAAAGAAATACCATCCTACAATAGTTGAAAAAGCAAAGAATAGTAATGACACTGCAACGAATATCAGGCCAAAGTGACCAAAACCTATTTCGAAGGCCTTTTGAGTAACTGCTATGCCAGTTTCTCCTGATAGGTTTGCTCCTGTAGATATTATTACAAGGGCAGTGATGTTTAGGACTATAAATGTATCTATAAAGACACCTACTATAGCGGCAAGACCCTGATGTACCGGATTATCTACCTTAGCAACTGCATGGGCATGAGGAGTAGATCCCATACCTGCTTCATTAGAAAATAGACCTCTTGCAACACCATATCTGATAGCATCCTTTACCATGACACCTGCTGCACCGCCTAGGACTGCACTAGGATTGAAGGCTCCAACAAATATCATCCTAATAGCATCTAGTGTATTTGAACCCATTAATACCAATATTATCACACCACCTATAACATAGAAACCTGCCATAATAGGAACTAGTTTTTCTGTTAGTGATGCTATTCTTGATATACCTCCTATAAATACAAAACCTGAAACTATTGCAAGTAATATACCGACTATTAGAGGGTTGATATTAAAGGCTGATGAAAAGGCAGAACCTATTGAATTTGCCTGAACCATATTACCTATAAAGCCAAGAGCTAGAATGATTGTAACCGCAAAAAACTTGGCTAAAAAGTCACTCTTTAATCCATACTTTAGATAATAGGCTGGACCACCTGTGACCTCTCCGTCCTTTTCCTTCTTAAACAATTGGGCTAATACTGCTTCTGAGAATATTGTAGCCATACCAAAGAAAGCACTCAACCACATCCAGAATATAGCTCCTGGACCTCCTGATACTATAGCTGTAGCTGCACCTGCTAGGTTACCTGTACCAACCTGGGCAGCTATAGCAGTTGCAAGAGACTGGAATGAGGACATACCTTCTGCCCCCGCCTTTTCACCCTTAAGTGTAAAGCCACCAAATACCTGCTTGAAAGCCTTGCCAAACTTTCTAATCTGGATCCCTCTTAAATAAAATGTAAAGATAATACCACAACCTACTAGCACTACAACTAGCACGATTCCCCATAAAATACCATTTATGGCTTTTACAATTTCTAACAATAAAAACACCCCCTAATAAATTTATATTAATCAGTATCCCTTATAGGATAACCAACTAAATTCTAATTTACGGGGGTGTAATAGTAAAACTGTTATTTAGGTCTACTTCATCAGACCCCCAAGTAAATTGTATATCTTGTTATAAGCATAGTTATTTATCTTACCCCCAACCCTATATACTAGGCTGGCACTTCTAGGATACAATACGTCGTTTTGATACTGGCTCACACTGTTACCAACCAAAATCACTGGAGAATCTGTCCTCTGGGCCAGAGCACTCACTGTTATTGCATCTATAGGCGCATCACTTCTTGTTGTGAAAGCCTTTAAAGAATACTTATTTTCGTAAAATTTATCAATCACTTTTGTGTTAGTCTCTATTCTATTACTTCCTGCTATTCTGTTTTTATCAAGGACTCTATTTAGACTTCCTTCTACCTGTGATATCACATTATCAGATAGTACTTTAGAACCACCTATAAAGTATATATCCTCAGGATTTTTTTCTTTAAGCCAATCTAGACTTTCCTTACCTATTCCATCTTCTGATGCTATAAGTATAGGGTTATTTTCCCTACCCGCCTTTGGTGCTATTGATAGGGCATCTACCATGGCTTTCTGACTTGCTATATATACCCTTGACACGCCTTCAGGTCTTATTGTCTTGGCTATTTCTAGAGATAGGTCTTTGATATCATCTTTGAATATCTTATCTATTCTTACATTTGCTAGGTTAGCTTCTAGTTTATCTATCTCTTCTTGACTAAATGACTGGTTTGAACCTACAAGTATTATATTATCTACATTTAATCTCTTTAATTCATTTATAGTATTGACACTCAAGTGCTTATACTTCAGTAGGATAGGTGCCTTATTGTAGGCTGCCAGCGGACTAGATACAACTCCTGTCAACTCTTCTTGGCCATTTACTAATAAGGCTGTCTTTGAGCCATTTGCCCAACCCCTTTGACTTATATTTATAGCCGTATCTGCCCTAGTCCTACCCATCATTGTATTTTGGTATGGTAGACGGTTATTAGGGTCTCTTGGCTTTTGTCTATTATTATAAAATGACCTTATGTCATTAGAAACCTGCTTACTATTCACTATATCCCTTGCTGAGAAGAAGATACTTCCAGATACATTTGGATACTTAGAGTTGATTTGTAGCTGTCTTCCTATTTCTCTAGCTACATTTTCTCCACCATATACATTTTGGCCACTCTTATATATACCTTGACCTATGTATAATTTTACATTTGTACCAGATACTTGGTCTGACCACCATCTGACCAAAGTCTCATAGTCTGCCTTTGGATGTCCAATCCTCCAATATACCTGTGGAGCAACGTAGTCTACAAGCTTGTTCTTAATCCAGTACCTAGTATCTGAATGTTGCTTGTAATAAGATTCTCCACCACTTGTGTTTGAACCATTTGAATCAGAAGACTTGTTCTTCCAGATACCTGCTGGACTTATACCAAAATCAACTTCAGGTTTGATAGATTTTATCCTATCTCTAACTGTTTTTACCATATTGTTTACGTTATTACGTCTCCAGTTCCCCTTGTTCATACCTCTTCCAAATCTTCTGTATGAAGCATCATCTGGAAAGGCTGGACCTGGATAGAAATAATCATCAAAATGTATACCATCTACATCATAATTTCTAACTACTTCTCCTACAGTATCTGCTATATATCTAGTAACATCCGGCAAAGCTGGATCATAATACCATTTACCACCATAGTGGATAGTCCAGTCTGGATGTTTCTTAATTGCGTTAGTACTTGCTGTTGAGGACTTGTCATCATATATAGACGCCCTGTATGGGTTAAACCAGGCATGGACTTTTAGCCCCCTCTTATGTGATTCTTGAATTATAAATTCTAGTGGGTCATAGCCAGGGTTCTGTCCCTGTCTCCCTGTCAGAAATCTAGACCAAGGATTTATACTAGATTTATATATGGCATCTGATTCAGGTCTGACCTGTACAATTATAGTATTGATGCCTGTAGACTTTAGATTGTCTATAAGCCTAATATACTCATCCTTTTGTCTAGTTACATTTCCATATGAAGACTTAGATGGCCAGTCTATGTTAAATACAGTAGACACCCATGCTGCCCTCATCTCTTCCTGAGCACTAGACTTTGCTCCTACTAGTGGTCCAAAGGCTATAAGTACAGCCAAGAATAGACCCAAAAATCTTGAAACATTTTTTCTCATATCTTCCTCCTTTTATTTTAGAAAGGAGCTTGAATACTTTGTGTGTTTCAATTGTGTTTTTATAGTTTATTATTTATATTTCACTTCTTATCCATAATAATATCAGCAATTATTTATAAAATCAATACAATTAAAACAATTAATCAAAAACTTATTATGTAAATATCCTATATTCTAAATAGTTTTTTTCTATAAGTATTTCTAACTCCTTTTATAAAAAAAGAGGCGGAAGGGAAACTATCATACCAAAGATAGCTTATATCTCTGATAGAAATCTTGGCCCTTAGTCCGCCTCAAAATTACTCATCTGATTTGTAGTATAAATCCTTATACCAACTTGTCTTTTATTAATTTATTATTCTTCTTGCAGTAGTGTAAGCACCCAACCTAGCTATCTGAACTGTAGTTCCTGGGTATGGAGCATGAATGTACTTTCCATCTCCTATATACATAGCAACGTGGTGTACTGGTCTACCCCAGAATATAAGGTCTCCAGGTCTCAAGTTCTGCCTACTCACATATGTACCGACTGTAGCCTGGTGCTTAGATACTCTAGGAAGTGTTATTCCTGCACCATTTCTAAATGCATATAACATTAGTCCTGAACAGTCAAAAGTATTAGGTCCAGTTGCTCCCCAAACGTAACTTGTTCCCAACTTAGACTTGGCAACAGCTATTACCCTATCTAACTTAGCCTGTGATTCAGTTACAACTGCTGAACTTCTAACCCAACCATCAAAGCTTGAATTGCCTGTTCTGACTTTTACATATGAGCCACTTTTTCCTATTATCTCTACACCATTACCTTTTTGTAACTTACCAACTATATCAGAACTTTCATCTGCCTTGCCTCTTACACTTACATTGTAATTGACAAGTGATGTGTTTGCATTTTCAACCAAGGCACCGTCTGTACCAAACTTGTAAGTCCTACCGTCTATATACTTAACTGTATTAGTAACCCTTCTACCATCAGCTTCGAAATAATATGTCTTTCCTTGGATTTTTCTCCACATATTTTCAGCCCTATTTAAGGTATTCAGGAAGAATATAGTCTTGTTACCTTCTTGGTACCAACCCCTAGTTCTGGCATTGTTTACATACTTGTACCACTTACCGGCATCATTCATAATACCATTTCTGACATTTGATGCTTCTTCTTTTAGTATCTTTGCTCCTAAGTCATATAGGGCCTGCTGGTCTGGAGTAACGTCACCAAGTTTTTTACTATTGTCCAAGTTTACCTTGTGACCATTTTTGTCAAACTGGTACTCAACTCCATCGATCTTAACCCTCTGGTCTTTTATCATTACACCGTCTTTATTAAAGTAGTAAAGATATCCATTGATTTTTCTCCACATATTCTGTGGCAATGCATATGTGTTTATAACATAATATTTATTTCCTTTATAGTTTATCCATCCCTTTTTTTGCACATTATTTAGATAAAAATGCCATCCATTACCATCCTTGGCAAAACCAGTAAATGAATTAGATGAAGTCTTTACCGCTTTTTCATCAACAGATATTTCAAGTCCCGCTTGCTCAGACACCTGACTAGTTGATGAAGACACATTTATTACACTTCCTTCATCCTGGCCAGCAGTCTCCTCGCTAACAAGTCCATCTATTTGTTTGTCACTAACATTGGAATCTACAACCTCTTTTTGTGAACCATCAAGGCTGATAGTATCAACTGGTTCTGTCTGTATCACTGAATCGTCAGCCACTATACTAGATGATAGTAGACTAGATGATACAATAACAGCTGCCAAGGCTATAGCAATTACCTTTTTATTAGTTTTTTTAATTAACTGCATTGTTCTCTCCTTTACAATTGTTATCGCCATACAAGTAATATTTTAGCATAATAAAATAACATATGCAAGTTAAAAATTACATTTTGTTACTTTTAGACTTAATTACAGGTTAATTTGTTACTTTTTTGATTTTATTTTTACCTATATTTTTGACCATATTAAATAAAATCATAAACTCCTCAACCTTCGAAAGATACATAACTACAATGTAAACTACCACTCCAACCATAACACTAGCTGCAAGTCTTACTAGTTTGACCATAAAACCGCCAACTAATATATTTCCGAGTGTGTAGTATATAAAATAGACAACAAGTGACATTATTAGTGATGCTATAAGGCACTTTGCAAATACAATCAGATTGTCCTTTACAGTAAAGTTTTCAACTCTTTTTTTCATTGTCATTATAAATACTACTAGGGCTATATAGGCTGATATAGATGTAGCAAGGGCAAGTCCTGTATAACCAAGAGGCTTGATCAAGACAAGGTCTAGGATTATATTTAATGTTATAGCTATTATACCATTGAACATAGGTGTCTTAGAGTCCCCCATAGAATAGAATCCTCTTGACATAACATCCCTAACAGAGAATGCTATAATACCTGTAACATATATCATAAGTATGGTAGCGGTCATCACTGTATCATTCGCAGTGAATGCCTTTCTCTGTAAAAGTATCTCCACTATTGGCTTGGCCAAAACTATGCAACCAGCAACTACTGGAACAAGAGCTATCAGTACTACATTTATAGTCTGCTTCATACTAGTTATGAAGCTATCCATCTTGTCACTTACAGCAAGCTTTGACAACTTAGGAAATATTACAGCAAGTATCGATGCTATGAAGAGGGCCTGGACAAATTCATATAGCCTAGTTGCATAGGCGAATGAAGATACAACATTGGCACCCAACAAGGAAGCTAGAGCCTTGTCAACTATGGCGCTTATTTGATTGGCTCCAACACCTATTACTACTGGCAGTATAAGTACCATCATATCCTTCATAATAGGATCTTTTAGGTCTACCCTTGTAGAGTACTTATATCCCTCTTTGTAAAGAAATGGCAACTGGATCAAGGCTTTAGATGCAATAGCAAGAAGCGTACCCCATACCAAAACATTTGGACTTGTGTTTATACTTATTATTATTGAACCTATGATTATAAGGCTGTAAGGCATCCCTATTATTCCAGATGCAACAAATCTCTTTTTAACCTGCAGATAGGCTGTATAAACATTAGCAAGACCTACAAAGACCAAACTAGGTAAAAGCATCCTAGTATAATTCACGCATAAGTTATAGGTCTGCCCCTTAAATCCTGGTGCAAATAACCTAACCAAAGGTCCTGCAAATACTATTCCTATAACTGAAAGCACTATGGATACTATTATAACTATATTAATTACTGTATTTAAAAATCCAATAGCTCTCTCTTCTGAATCCTCTACAGACAACCTACTGTATAAGGGTATCAAACTAGTCGCTAACGAAGACCCTATTATTGCAAATAATACAATTGGTATACTATTTGCAGTAGTGTAGGCAGCAGCATATACTCCTGTTCCATAAGCAGATGCTAAGACCGACTCTCTTAAGAGACCTAGTATCTTTGATAATATCGTAACTACCATCAGGGCGAAGGTAGCCTTAGCTGTTTTTGACATAAATTACTCCTTTATTTATAGACCATTAACATCTTCTGGTCTCACATATGTTTTTACTAACTTTCTCATAAGGGGATTAATCTCTTCTTCCCTTTCATTGAAGGCCGCTTCCCTCAGTTTTTCTATCAATACAAATATTTCATCCTTATTAAATGTCTGGGGTTTACCTATAAATATCTTCTTATGGTCAGTATCTTTTAGGCCTTCTTCTGCCATCAATAATTCCTCAAACAATTTTTCACCAGGTCTAAGACCTGTATACTCTATATTTATATCTTCATCAGGCTCAAAACCACTAAGCCTTATAATATTTCTTGCCAAATCGTCTATTTTTACTGGCTCACCCATATCAAGGACAAATATCTCTCCACCCTTGGCCATTGCTCCTGCCTGCATGACAAGGGCAACCGCTTCTGGTATTGTCATAAAGTATCTTATGATATCCTTGTGTGTTACCGTTACAGGTCCACCGGATGCTATCTGCTTTTTGAATAGGGGTACTACAGACCCGCTGCTTCCTAGGACATTACCAAATCTCACTGCAACAAACTCTGTTGACGAAAACTCATTGTAGACTTGAATCATCATTTCAGCAGCCCTCTTAGTTGCACCCATTATATTGGTTGGATTGACCGCCTTGTCACTGGATATAAGTACAAACCTTGATACCTTGTACTTGTCAGCTGCCTTTATCAGATTTAGACTACCAAAGATATTGTTCTTAACAGCCTCTGTCTTATTAAATTCCATAAGTGGAACGTGTTTGTGGGCAGCAGCATGGAACAATATTTCTGGCCTGTATTTTTCAAATACATAATCAAGCCTCTTTTCTTCTCTTATATTTGCTATTACAACCTCTATATCCAACTTGTTTTTATACTTTATCTTTAGTTCCTGTTCAACAGAATAGGCATTGTTTTCATAGTTGTCAAGTATTATCAGCTTTTTAGGGTTATAATTGGCAACCTGTCTGCACAACTCCGATCCTATAGTACCACCACCACCTGTAACCATTATTGACCTATCCTTTAGGTATCCACTTATCTTTTCAATGTCGAGTGTGACTGCTTCTCTTCCAAGTAGGTCATCTATTTCAACATTCCTGATAGTTTTGATATCTACATTACAATCAATAATATCCACCATTGCAGGTATCGTCCTCGTCCTAAGACCTGTAGACCTACAAATATCCAATATTTCTTTTTTTCTAGAGTTCTTTATATTGGCTATTGAAAATATTATCTCATCTACATGAAATTCTCCAGCAATTTGCTTGATTTCATCTACTCCCCCTCTGACAGGTATTCCTAATAGATCTTTTCCAATTATATCCTTGTTGTCATCTACTAGGACGACAACTCTTCTATTAATTTTTGAACGATTATTATCTATCTCCCTAACGAGTATCTGACCGGCCTCTCCAGCCCCAACAATCATGACATTTATCAATTTACTATTCATTGTAGCCACCTCACAATCTATAAAAATAGACTTTATAAAACACACCTGCTTACAAAGTCTAAATAGTCTACCTGCCTATTGAATAATACTCAATAGGTCTCTTCTTTACTTCTTTTAAATCATAGCAGTTACGTCCATCAAAGACTAGGGGTCTAGACATCAAATCTACATACTTGTCTAAATCATAGTCTACTATTTCTTTCCACTCTGTCATTATAAAGCACATATCAGCACCTTCAATTGCTTTATCTATATTGTTCGTATAGTTTATCTTGTCTGAGAAAATCTTCCTTGCCCTATCTATACCTATTGGATCATAAGCATAGACATTTGCTCCTCTCTCAAGTAGATAATTTATATTCACTATAGATGGTGCCTCTCTCATGTCATCAGTACCAGGCTTAAATGTAAGTCCTAATACGGCAACCTTTAGACCATAGAATGAGTCAATCATCTCAGATGCCTTTCTGACAAGTTTCATCTTTTGAAGCTCATTGACCTCAATTGCAGCCTTTATAGTCTTTAGCTCATATCCGTTTGAATTGGACAACCAATGCAGGGCTTTGGTATCCTTTGGAAAACAAGAACCACCATATCCAAGTCCTGCCCTTAGAAATTTCTTACCTATCCTATCATCAAAGCTCATACCAAGAGCTACATCCTCGATATTTGCCCCAACTATCTCACACAGATTTGCAATATCATTCATATAGGAAATCTTAAGAGCGAGAAAGTCATTTGAAGCATACTTTATCATCTCAGCGGAATTTCTATCTGTAACTATCTTTTCATTATCAAAATTTTCATATACCTTCTCTAGCGTCTGCCTTGCCCAATCCGAATTTACTCCCATAACTATCCTAGAAGCCTCAAAGGTATCCCTAACAGCGGTTCCCTGGGCCAAAAACTCTGGATTTGATGCTAACTCAATTCTGATTGAATCCTTCTTATTTGCCAAGGCATACTTTTCCATTATATCATTGGTACCTATAGGCACAGTAGACTTTATTACTATTAACATATCCTTACTAGCACATGATACAACATCCCTTATAGCAGATTTTAGATAGTCGAGATTGGCTGAACCATCGCTTCTCTCAGGTGTACCAACAGCAATAAACACAAGGTCTGCCTTGGAATATGCCTCTTTATAGTCGGACGTAAACTTCAAGCTTCCCTTTTTTAAATTGTCCTTTAACAGGTCTTCTAGCCCATCTTCATATATGGGTGATAGTCCCTTGTTCAAGGTCTGGACTTTTTTTTCGTCCACATCTACACAAGTGATCGTATGGTCGCTCTTTTCAGCCAAGCAAACACCCGTCACTAGACCAACATAGCCTGTACCAGCTACTGCTATATTCATATCTGTCTCCTTTAATTACTCTTCTTATTACAAATTGTCTTTTTCCTTTATAATCCTCTTTTTTAGGGCATTATAAGCATAGAAAACAAAGACATAGGCAGACTTGGCTATACTCAAATGTTCTATATTCCTATAAGTATTCCACGTCCTTTTTATAGCCTTTAATTTATTATTAGATAAAGACCCATTTACTACCCTATATAGTACAAGGTCTTCGTATATACCATATGCATAATCGGTCTTTTTTAGGAGCTGAAGCCAAGTAGCCGTATCCTGACCACGCCTGACATTTATCATTCTAAAGTCTCCTAGGATATTTCTGTCTATCAAAACAGTAGAGCATCCAATGATTGTATTTTTAAGCAGACCATTATAATCTATCTTATGGGGTGCCCTAGCAACCTTTGGAAGTTGCTCACCATTCTCCATAAAGTACCTATATGAAGTAAAACAAAATCCAACTCCATTGTCTCTTAAAAAATCAACCTGTATCTGTAGTTTATCTTTTTTCCATACATCATCACTATCCAAAAAGGCTATATAATTTCCCTTAGCCATATCGATGCCTATATTCCTAGTGATTGCTGCACCTGAGTTTTGCTCCAATTTTATGTATTTAATTCTACTGTCATTCTTAGCTATAGACTTAATCTTTTGGGCTGAAGAATCGCTAGAACAATCATCCACCAATAACATTTCCCAGTTTTCATAAGTTTGTGCCTGAACTGAAAATATTGTCTCTTCTATAAAATCTTCAGCATTATACACAGGCGTTATGATGGACACCAAGCCTTCTATCATAAATATCCTCCTAAACAAGAGCGTACATAGATTATATACCTCTTTACTTACTTAAAAATTAACTAATCTTACCCTTACGCCTATTACCAATATTTTTGATATCTAGGTGGGTAAGTGTCTGGACAACCAATATAAGTCCTATATTAGTCGCAACATCTATCATTATAGATTCGGCAAAACAATATATCAAAAGTGATACTATAAGCAGAATCTGGTCTTTTTTATTTTCTTTACAAAGATAATAGAGAGCCCATGTCATCATAGCTATCAAAGCAAAATAGACAATAATTCCATGACTGTATAGGGTCCAGATGTAACCACTATCAAGCGGCGTTCTCTGGGTAAATAATATATCTCTTATATTTGCTGCGTATCCAAACAAGTTGATACCATGACTTGGGTTGAGTAGGTATAGACTCCAATAAAGTGGTCTATGTGACAATACCTTATTTAAAAAATAACTAGAACTAAGTACCGTACCCATTACCAAGCTTAGAACCGACATAAAAATCGGAAATGAAGCTATAAAAATCCTATGTATCCTTTTTGAAAGGTCTGCCTGTTTCAATATAGCATAGGCTATAATGGTCATGATGGCAGTTAAAAGTCCTGTTCTTGTAGTAGTCTGAGTATACATAAGAAATACCATAGAAAACATAAGTATGTAATCAGACTTTCTATTACTATCAAATATAAGATAATAAAAAGCTGACCAAATCAGGTACATGCATATAAAGGCTGAGTTCGGATTACCAAACCCAAAATCATTTCTAGCCTCTATATACTCAGTTGGATGTATGCCCATAAGATTTGACACCAAGAACAAGGCAAAGTAAATGCAGTTTATAACTACAAACACCTTGGCCAACTTCCTAAAATCAACTGCTGCCAGTCCAAGACATATATAATAAGTATAAAATACCGTAATATTCTTTGACATAAAAAACTGGATACCAGCAAGCCCAAAAAATGCTAAGTGGACCCAATTGTAACTCTTCCTATTATCTATAATCAGAATAGTAGATAGTACTAAAGAAAATAGCATCAAAAATTTTGATACGCTTGCAAACTCAAAATATACTATATAAAATTTTGTCACCATTAGGAACATAAGCATTCCCGCAAGCAAGTTTTTAGACTTTTCTTTTAACATTGACTACCTCTTTCATTTTTCTTTTTACGTTTATTTTTACGTTTTTCACATTTTATTTTTTAAGTTTCAATATTTCCTCATAAATTCTCTGTGAATTCTTGCTATCCCTGTATGTAAAGGTAGCGTCGACCCTATCTTCAAATTCCTTTTTCATTACAAAGTCATTTTCAAAATAGTATTCAAGACAATCCATCAAGTCACCTTCTTCAAATACCAGTTCTCCAAAGGCTTCTGTTGCAAAGTCCATATAACCTTCCCTGTAACAATCTTCCTTTACTTTTTGATAGTATATAACAGGCTTTTTCATGTAAGCCATATCAAAAAGCACAGAAGACAGGTCTGTTATCATCATCTTTGACTCTTTTAGCAGGGTCTGCACATCGTATTTATCCTTGTCAGCAAAAACCACCCTGTCACTTGACATATCAAAGCAGTCTAGGTAGGGCTGCATCTCAAAATGAGGATAAAATATAAGGTCTATATCATTATCATCTAACATCTTGACAAGTCTTTTATTATTGATAAATGAATTCCAAGCCTTGAAGTAATCAGACTTTTTAAAGGCTTCTTTATCTCCTACTCCCTTGTTCATATAGGAAGGAATCACTAGCCCCTTCCTCCATGTAGGCATAAGAAGTATTTGATTTTTTGTTTTGAAGTCCAGGAGGTTATCATACCTAGCTATACCTGTTTTTACAACTACTCCATCATCAAAACCATATACATCCGAGGATAGGTATTCATACTCCCTCTTGGTAGTAGTGATAAATAGGTCAAACTTGTTGGACCCATTTAGGTAGTCACTCAAGTTGGCAAAGATTACTCCATGTTGCATAAATACAAAGAACTTCTCGTCATTTCTATCTATTAGCATCTTGTAGAGCTTGTAGCTCCATGGCTCAAGATATCCTGTATGAGTGGATATTGCGTACTTACACAGGATAAAGGCAATCTTGTGGTCTAGACTATTAAACTCTATTATATTACCATAGGGCTTGACCTTTTCATAGTCTAATTCATAAGAAGGGTCTATTACATACCAAGCATTGACCTCGGGATGGTTGGTCCTAAGATATTTAAAAAATGCGAACCCGTTATCCTTAGCCTCTACCCCTCTCTCAGATATCAGCCACATATCTTTATACTTAGGATCATCTATGTATTTTTTTGATAATTTTTTATACTTATACATATCCAAGGCCTGCTTGGATAGTCTAGTTATTTTCTCTAATTTCGACATAGTTTTTCCTTTCGCATATATTATAATTTGAAAATTAATTGTTCTTTCAGTGCCCTTATAAAAATAGACATAAATCTACCGTCGTTATTGGCCTTTATCTCTTTTCTCTTTTTTAAACCAAAGGCTATAAATATCAAAAATCCCATAAATGGACCAAACAACCTCTTAAACAAGGGACCCTTGCCCAACATAGATTTTTCATCTATATAGTTGACTGCCTTGTATGGATGATATGCTACAATCTCAGGGAATGAGTACATTTTTGTCTTACCTTCATTGTAGGCATCCATAATATATATATTTTCCTCACCTGAATTGTACTTAGTACCTATTCCAAATCTCTCGTCAAACTTGTGAGTATGAGGATCTATAGAATGGGCATTAAACCACATATCAAGGGTTGCCTGTTTTAGGGTCTGTCTCTTAGATATACCCAATATCTCCTTGTCTGGATAATTCAGGGTAGACTTCTTTTTTATAGGATCGTAGTGCTGGAATATAGCCACATCAGGATTGTGTTTGTCAAAATAAGACTTGACCACTTCTAATGCATCATCCCTATACCAACAGTCATCATCAGTAAACGTATAGACGTCTCCTGTTGCAAGATCCATAGTAGCATTCCTTGAATTGGCACAACCTATACCATCTGCATGGACGTGTTTATATTCAAAACTATGTTTCATAAGTAGTTTTTCTATCTCATCAAAATTTGTCTGTGACCCTACAATAAGTTCAAAGTTTTTGTAGGTCTGCCTATCAAAGCTATCAAATAAATAATCTAGGTCCTTTAGCCTAGAGCCATAAGTACCTAGAAGTAAACTAAATTTCATATATCCTCCTTAATCGCTAAGTAAGACCCTAGTCTATATCAACAATATACCTAAGTATACAAGTTAAATTACAAGTCAGACGCTTTAAGTTTTCTTATTTTATTTTGAAAAAACGTGTTTTTTCAGGTTTACTATTGCGTAATATGTAAAACAATACAAGGCCTTTGGTAGGCTCAGCTTCTCAACATTCCTAAGAATATTCCAAGTCCAAGATGCTGCCTTGATCTTGTTGCCTGATAGTGAATTTGCCCTAGTCCTATAAAGAGCTAAGGTCTCATCAATACCATGTGCAATATGACCTGCCTTTAGTATGTCTAACCATGTTATATAGTCTTCATGACGTATATTAGGCATATGTATCCTATCTACCTTGTCTCTATCTATTACAACAGTTAAACATGCAATAGCATTATGCTTAAGAAGCTTATCATAATTTAGCATATCCTTGGCACCTACTATTGTATTCATTTTTTTACTATTCTCATCCATGAACTGGTATCCAGTAAATGTAAATGCAAGGTCTTTCTCCTGCATGTAGGTTATCTGTTTTTCAATCTTTGACTCAAGCCATATATCGTCACTATCTAAGAAGGCTATATACCTCCCCCTAGCTACCTCAATACCCTTGTTTCTAGCATTGGCTACACCACCGTTTTTTTCTAACAAGAGTGGAACAATATTGTCATGTTTTTGAGCATAGTCAGCTATTAGGTCTCTTGAACCGTCAGTTGACATATCATCTATACAAATAATTTCGATATTTTTGTAGGTCTGCTTAAATATACTCTCTAGTGTTTCACCAAGATAATCTTTGGCATTATATACCGGAACAATAACCGAAACCAAGCCATCTACATACTTATCTCTCATATATTTATCCTTTCTATCTTGCTCCATCTCCAGTGAACAAGACTGTTACTGTCTTTAGTATTATCTTTATATCAAACAGTAAACTTCTATTTCTAATGTACTCCAAGTCATATACTAACTTCTCACCTGGATCCATTTCGTAACCACCATTGACCTGCGCCCAACCTGTCAAACCAGGCTTTACAGCTAGTCTATATACAAAATGGTCATATTTTTCTTCAAATTCCTTTACAAAGAATGATCTCTCTGGCCTAGGTCCAATAATCCCCATATCCCCCTTTAAGATATTCCACAACTGAGGTATTTCATCAATCCTAGTCTTTCTGATGAATTTTCCAACCTTAGTCACTCTTGGATCATCTTTTTCAGCCCACTGAGCACCAAATTTTTCTGCATCAGTCCTCATTGACCTCAACTTATATACATAAAATTCCTTGCCATACCTACCAAGTCTTTCCTGTTTGTAGGTAATAGGACCACCATCTTCTATTTTAATCAGTAGTCCAAATATAATAATAAATGGTATCCCTACTATACAACCTATTAGGGACAAAACTATATCTACAGTCCTCTGACATGCTTCAAATAGCTTTCCTCTCTTGACGATCGAATAATCTATGGTATCGATGTATTCCTTTAGAACCTTATCATCGCCTTTATACTTGTTAAAAGACATCTTGTACCCCCAAATCTATATTGAATTTATATCTTTTTTACCTTTTATTTTAACCTCTCTAGAAGCTATAATTATTGAAATAAGAATCAAAGCAATTGTAGATGGAAGTCTAAATCTCTCTACATTAAAGAATGCTCTTCTTTTTATCTTAAAACCTACCTCATTTATTTCCTTATAGCCCTTATCTTTTATAAGTTTTGACTCCTCAGTGTTAAAGTAGTCTTCATTTATAAATAATAGGGCAGACCTTGTATCAGCAGCTAGAGGTGATATAGCCATGGCATTTATAAGCTGCCCTGCTTCAATATGCCTCTTATGCATTATGACACCAGCCTTAGATAAATATATTTTATCATTTTTTCCATCGACAAAAAATTCATCTATTATCTTTCTATTTACGTCGTACCTATCCTTACCATTGATCTTAACCACTGTTTTAAATAGTTTATCTATGTTTGGATTGATATAGGAGTTATTTCCTATCAAATATACTTTTTTGATATCATATCTTTTAACCAGTGCCTCTAGCTTACTTATATCCTTTTTATTATTATCTATTGTAATAATGGGAATATTTCTTGCCTGAGAAATAGGAGAAAATGATACTGCATTAGGCAAGTCCATCTCATTTCTAGTGACAACAGCTATTTGAGTAAACTTTTTGACCTTGTAAGTCATATCTGCCATCTTTATAGACATATCTACCTTAGGAATCTCTATTATCCTGCTAACCTTATAGCCATTTCTTTTGAAACTTCTCTCTACCTTTTCATCAATAAATCTTGTTCCGCCCACTAACCTAATCTTTTTTATACCCAATTTTTCTATCTCTTTGTATGTATCTGGGCTCAGTTTTTGGTCCATTGTATAGAATACTGGTATATTTAACTGATAGGCATAGTTAGCCACTGAGACAGCATGGTCAATCATATTGGTATTTATAATTATAGCTTCGTCCGCCTTTTTAAATCGTTTATCAATAACCCTATTAACTGTGGAGTACCTAGTTTGTCCTGTATAGTCTACTATATGGTATTTGTTTAAATACATCCTATCTAAGACCTTGCCTCCTCCTATATAAACTACTGACAAGATGACAATAGCTACTATGTATTTTAAATATTTTCTCATAACTACTCCTATTTGCTTATTTTTAATCATTTTCACTCACATTATATTATACCACCATAAGCAGTAACAAGCAATCCTAATGACAATATAGGAAAAATTAAATACTTCTACTTCTAATAATTTGTAGTCACTTTTTAAAGGCTTGTATTCTATTATATAAAACAAAAACAGTCCTGATGGACTGTTTTTGTTTTATATAATATTAATATTTTTAATTAAAAGCTGCCACTATACCTTTGGCAATCTGTATACCCATCTTCTTCTGTGCATCCTTATATTTCAACTGGTTTACATCCCTTGAACTTGACATAAATCCACCCTCTACAAGAATAGCAGGAGCATTTGTGTTTGATATAACATAAAGGTGAGTACCGTCTTTCACACCTCTGTTTCTAAGATTGAAGTTATTTAGTATATTATTCAATATCTTATTGGCTACACTATTTGCGAATTGACCTTTACCCTTATAGACTTCAACTCCATTACCACTTAGTTCGCCTGTATCAGCATTGACTAAATTTCCGCCCTTGTTGTAGTGTATGCTACAGAATAATACTGCGCCCTCATTATTACTCAAGTCAGCTCTCTCAGGAAGAGTTGGATATGTGTCATCAGTCCTTGTCATAATTACTTTTGCTCCAGCCCTTCTAAGATAATCGGCACAAGCATGGGCTGTAACAAGTGTCCAGTCTTTTTCCTTGTATCCATTTAATCCTACAGCACCTGTATCTCTTCCTCCATGGCCTGGGTCAATTATTATAGTCTTGCCCTTTATACCTCTACTTGGAGTTACCTGAGGTCTTGGTGATGGCTGAGAAGGTCTTGGTGCCGGGCTTGGATTAGAGCTTATTCCAAATAAGGCTCTTTGTAGGCCGCTAGTAACACTATATGAGAAACCTCCACCTACCTGAATTAGGTTAGATGCCCTTATTCCTGATATATATGTATTAGTTGTCCTCTGTATTCTATCTTTCTTTGTTATCAATATTGGAGCATTCTTCATAGCTGCCAGCGGACCAGCTGCAACTGTATCTATCATTCCGATATCATCAGACTTGGCTATTAGCATATTAGAAAATGGTCCCTTACCAAAAAACTTACTTATTATTTTAGCATTAGTATCATGTCTATCTACACCTGAGATTCTATTGGCTTCAGAACCATTAGCTACACTAGAAGATATTCTAGATAGTAATGTAGTATTTATTGATCCAGTACCACCGATATAGTATACATTTGGTGTGTTATTTCTTATAAAATTCATAGCATCAGAATTTAAGACACTAGCATTTGACACCAATACCGGGTTTTTAGTCCTACCCGCCTGTGCAGCTATAGAAAGTGCATCTGCAGATCCGTTTTGAATACTTACAACATATGATGTATCAACATCATGGTGTCTTGATATTTCATTGGCAATTTTTGCTGATGTCTGACCAACAGTAGCGCCTGATAACCTTACTGTAGATATACCCATACTCTTAATAGATCTTTCTATATTTGGTGACAGGGCTCTCGTATCACCTATTATATATATTTTTCTAGGTCTAAGCCTTTTTATCTCAGTCAAGGTATTCGGGTTAAGCGTCTGATTACTTGAAAGTAATATTGGCGCATTGTAAGTTGTTGCAAGCGGTGTCGCCATAGTACCTGATATTGTACTTGAGCTATTAACTAAAACCACATTTTGAGCACCCCTAGGCCAACCATTCTGACTGATTTTCACAGCAGTTTGATACCTATTGCTACCTGATAGGCTAGTCATATTTCCAGACTGCTTTTGGTTATCTGAATCAAGCTTAGATTCCGTTTCCAAACCTGTCGACCCTATCTTCTCTAGCTTTCCTTCACTGTCAACATTTACCATCTCTAACTTTATTTCTACACCCTGTGTATCAGAAGTTTTTTCTTCTATATTTACTGAATCTAATTGATTAACAAACTCTGACCTAGATGCATCTGTATCCACTTCATCAGCCAGTGATGTTGGAATCATACTAAATGCTAGAGCAAGTGCAGAAATCGTTGCTAAGACTTTTCTCTTAATATTTTTTCTCATCATATCCTCCTACTTATAATCATACCTTATTATCCTAAAGCATATTATAACACATATAGTTACATTCTGTAACCTTTTAATCTAATTTTTCTATTAATTTTTCTTAAGATTTTTCCAAAATAATAGTGGAGATTGGTTTAACCATTCTCCACTATTATTTTTATTTTGACTTTAAAGTGAATTAATTTACACTTCCTAAATTTTCATCATTTGATGTTCTATTATTTGTTTCTATATCTTCACTTGTTTTTCCTGTTCCTTGTCCTACTTGGCTATAATCAGCTGCATTAGGATCATTAGTCTGGCCATTTGTATCTGGTGATCGACCGTCCTGGTTAAGATTTTGCCCCTCTTGTTCTGTATTTTTCTTCTCTATTATGACTCTACCCTCATCATCCCTCTTGATTCCGTCCTTTGGTAAAAAATCTGTATAGAAGCCACTAACATAGTTATTTCTAAGTGTATTTACAATTTTTTCGTCATTGTATGTAAACATATAAAGACTTATACCCCTATCAAGTAACTTGTTAGTTAATACATTAGAGAATTTAAATTTATTTACAGCGACAATTTTTATACCATGTTCATAAGAGAAGTCAACTATTTTCTGAGCCTTCAATTCCTCCAACCTATATGTAGTAAATATCATAGACTTAAAATTATATATATTCATCAAAGGTCTATACATTTCTTCATAGTAGATCTGAGGTATGACTCTCTTCATTATATCTGGGTCTACTTTCTTTGCAACTCTAACAAGTTCCCTATATGATTTTTCCACAGACTTTATATCATTAGTCTTTAGGTCAACTACCAAGTACATATCTTTATGGGCTTTCATATACTTAGCTACATCCTCAAAATTCATAGTATGGTAAGTTCCCAATATCTTTTTGCTCAAAAACTCCCTTTCACCAGGTTTTTCCTTATTCCAAGAAAGTGGTAAGCCCAGTGATGATAAAGAGCTAGTATCAAATGAATGACACAGGATAAGCTTATCGTCAGAAGAAAGAGAAAAGTCTGCCTCCATCACCCTTATGCCTCTCTTATAAGAATTCTCCATAGCTTCTTTAGAGTTGGTGTAGGTATTTCCACCTATGCCGCCCATTGCGTGTGCAATATACCTATTCTCCTTAACCCACTCATAGTTAAACTTTTTAGGATAATTGTCCATATATACAGTTCCATCACTAGCCTGAACAACATTTACATCCAATACCTTGTATATAAAATCTAGTGGAACATATATTGTATCTTCCATGTATTGGACAATACCGTCCATTTTTAGGATATCCTTGTTCTCTTTAAATCTTACCTCATTAGACCCTCTGGCAAGTTTGTATACATCGTTGTTATAGCTAAACTCAATGCCACCCTTGGACTCAAGCTTGTAACTAGTCTTAGAATTAAAGTTTTTACATAACTCTAGGACAGGTACGTATACAATACCATCCCTAATCTTATAGGGCTTATCCATCTTTGCCTTTTTGTTATTTATTATTAACTTTTCTCTTATTTTAGTGTTCTTAAATTCTGATATCAACTTCCTCTGGTTACTATTATAGAGGAATAGTCGAAACAAACTCAAAATTAGAACAAGGGTAGCTAAAATAATAATAGCCATCTTTATCCAGATTTTCGCCCTTTTTCTATCTATATTTTCTAACATATCTCCTCCAAATTATAAACCTAGCTTAATATCAAACCTATGCAATAGGTTACCCAATAATATCCAAATCACGGTAATTATAGCTGCATATACACCTGATGCATAATCACTACCGAATATAGGAAGGATAAAATCTACTGTAAACCAGTTGTTAAAGTGTAGCCAAGTACTAGTGTATATAGATTTTATCGTAATAAGGTTAACCAGCTTATATATTACAGTAGTTATAACTATTACAGCCAGAGAATTAAGTCCCAACCTCTTTACAAGAAGAGTACCAAAGTTTATAGCTAGTATGTCACATATTATATATAGAACAAACATCATAAAATAAAAATATGACGATACCCTGAGTACAAATGTTAGGCTAAGAATATTTCTATTCAAAGGTAACCATATGCCCATAACTTTTGACACTATATAAAATAAGATGGCTATAAATAACATGTCTACAAGTTTTCTTGCCTCTAAATTTATCCTATAGTAATTACTAAGAATGGCCTTTATAGACCTAGGATTTATCCATGACTTTATATCATGTAGGACATTTTTTCTACTATATCCTGATTCCTTGACCCAACTGGTCCTCTTATATCTTATGTACCTCTTGTTTTCTACGGGCTTTTTATTCAATATGCAAGCCAGTCCCAAACCTATCAAGCCTAAAGATACACCTGATATACAGACAAGTATTCCTTCTGGGTCTGCCATTGAAACACTTTTAAAAGTTGATAATAGAGCCTTATCCATCACCACAAATATACTACTCTCTCCTGTTTTTAAAGAGTGAGCAAATCCAATTGCAGTGAATATTATGGACACTATAATTCCCATAGAAATAAATATATAAGTCAATGCATTATTTTTTATCCTCATTTTTAGGAAGCCTATATAAAGTAACAAACTCATAATATATACAAAGGCCATCATTTGTATGGGACCAGTAAGTCTTACATAGTCATTTGCAGGATAGTATATACAAGAGAAAATCAAGCCTATCACAAAAACTATTATAGACTTGATAAAGGACATCTTTACAATATGCCTAAGGTCTTCATTTTCCTCATAATGTTTCTTCACATAAAATGGTATCGAGCTACCAATTACCAACAAAAACATTGGAACCAATATATCGAGTAAAGTCATGCCATTCCACTTAGAATTTTGAAAAGCATAGCTAATCTGGTTTTCTAAACCCTGATTAATCATAAACATAGATAATATTACTAGAAGTCCCCTCATATAATCTATTGACTGAACCCTCATATCCTCATATTTTGCATCTAAATCCGCCTTATATTCATAATATGACTTGAGTTTTTCATAATAATTATAAACTATCTTTCTAATCCATGATTCTTCGTCATTATTGGCCATATTTGTTTTTTTTATTTTAATACTCATATGCACCACCCTATCTTAATCCTAGTCTTCCTCGTTATCAAAAGAAAACACAAACTTCAATGTTTCAAGCCTTATCTTTCTGTTCAATTCATTAAACATATGGTAGGCTTCCATAGTATATTCCTTTACAGGGTCCTTTTGGGCTACTGAAACCAATCCAACAGACTGTCTCATCTGGTCCATCAGGTCTATATGGTCTACCCAATAGTTATCCACTACTTCAAGCAAGACTTCTTCTCTTTGTCTTGCAACCTCCTGCTCACCTATCAACATAGCCTTCATATCAAGAACTCTCTCAGCTATAGAATAAACAGTATCAGCAAATTCCTTACTTGTAAGGGCATTTGCATCTGGTATCAATAGGGTTCCTTCTGGCATAAATTGATTGTACATAGTCCTATAGAACTTAAAGTAGTTTCTTGGTTTTGTATCTATATATTTTGCAACATTCTCATCTATGACTATCCTAGCCATCTGTAGAATTGTCTCCTTAAGATCTACTCCCTCTAGTACGTTGTCTCTTTCACCATATACTACTTTTCTCTGCTTGTCTATAACATTATCATACTTCAAGACGTCTTTTCTCTGCTCAAAGTTCTTACCCTCTATACCCTTTTGGGCATTTTCTATAGCACGAGTCAAGGCCTTGCTTGATATTGCTCCATGTGGGTCTGGCTTCAACTTCTTACCTAGCTTCTTGATTGCAGCTCCACCATATAATTTTATTATCTCGTCTTCTAAGCTTACAAAAAATCTAGATGTACCAGGGTCACCTTGACGTCCTGATCTACCTCTTAACTGGTTATCTATACGCCTAGACTCATGTCTTTCTGTTCCTAATACATATAGGCCTCCAAGTTGTCTGACCTTTTCTTCCATTTCCTTGTCGCCGTTACCAAGCTTGATATCTGTACCCCTACCTGCCATGTTTGTAGCTATAGTGATAGAGTTAAGTGTCCCAGCCTTAGCGACTATTTCTGCCTCTTTCTTATTTTCCTTGGCATTTAAAATCTCGTGGTCAAGCCCTCTTTCTTTTAACATCCTAGATAGGATTTCAGACTTTTCAACTGTAGCTGTACCCACTAGTATTGGCTGACCCTTTTCATGTATCTTAGCTATTTCTTCTACAACTGCTGTAAATTTTTCTTTTTCAGTTGTGTATACCCTATCGTTTAAGTCCCCTCTTATTACAGGCCTATTTGTAGGGATCTGCACAACATTCATATGGTATGTCTGCTCAAATTCATCTTCTTCTGTCTTGGCTGTACCAGTCATTCCAGACATCTTATCATACATCCTAAAGAAATTCTGGTAGGTAACTGTTGCCATAGTCTTGTTATCAGACTGAATAGTCACCTTTTCCTTAGCTTCTAGGGCCTGGTGTAGCCCATCAGAGAACCTTCTACCATCCATTATTCTACCTGTAAACTCATCTACTATAAATACTTCATCGTCCTTGACAACATAGTCATCATCTATATGCATAAGCTTGTGGGCAGCTAGGGCCTGATTGATATGGTGGTAGATGAACATATTATTTACATTTGTGATTGTTCTTATACCAAAGAATTTTTCAGCCTTCTTAAAACCTGACTCAGTAAATGATACTGTGTGCTCTTTTTCATCTAGGTCATAATCTTCTTCTACTAGGGTCCTCACAAAGTCATCTGCCCTATAGTATAGTTCGTTGATTGCCTCTCCCTCACCTGAAATAATAAGAGGAGTCCTTGCCTCATCTATTAAAATTGAGTCAACCTCATCTATAATACAGTAGTTAAGCTCTCTTTGTACCTTCTGTCTAAGATCCTTAACCATATTGTCTCTTAGGTAGTCAAATCCAAACTCTGAATTTGTTCCGTAAGACACGTCACATCTGTACTTTTCCTGCCTAATATTAGGAGTCTGACCTGCTATTATTGTTCCTACTGTCATTCCCAAAAACTCAAATACAGGTCTTACAGTATCTGCATCACGGTCTGCAAGGTAGTCATTTACTGTTATTACATGGACACCCTTTGAACTAAGGGCATTTAAGTAGCAAGGTGCAACCGCAACTAGGGTTTTACCTTCACCTGTCTTCATCTCTGCTATCTTGCCCTGATGAAGTACTATACCACCTATTAGCTGTACCCTATACTGTCTCATACCAAGTACTCTTTTAGTAGCCTCTCTTGCAACAGCAAAAGCCTCTACTAACAAGTCATCCAAGGTCTCACCCTTATCTAATCTATCTCTAAACTCTTTAGTCTTATTTGATAAGTCTAAATCACTAAGAGTCTGTATTTCCGATTCTAGTGCTTCTATTTGATCTACTATTTTATTTAATTTCTTTATTTCAATTTCATCTTGTCTATTCAAGAACGAATCAATTACTGACATAGTAACCCCCTTACTTTCATTTGTTAATAACCACTTTATTATACCACAAAACATAATTAAAATTAAGATGCATGATGATTATAAGCGTCTTTTTAATAATTTATCAAGTATAAAATCCACAAATACTAGTCACTATGAAAATATTGTCCTTTTATATCCAAAAAGTATAAATTTTATTAGACATTTGCTCATTAATATTGTATAATAAAGGTACTTAAAAAATTATGTTCCTTTTTAAGTATTTCTCACAAAAAAAGAGGGGTTGATTATTCACCCTTTCTTTTTTTGCCCTTTTAAATTTTCAGAATTATCTGTATTATATTTTGTCAAAAATTAAATAATACTTTTATAACACTAACTCCTCCAATCGGCTCTAATAGCTCATATGACTTATTTTATTAAATAAGTTCCTTCACTATCCTGTCTTATCAAACCTTTTTTCATCATAGTTCCTAGTGTTCTCTTGAAATTTTTCTTACTTGTAGAAAATACTATCCTCAAATCTTCTGGATCAGACTTGTCATTAAAGGACATATAGCCGTCATTCCCTTCAAGGTAACTCAGGATTGATCTTTCAAGACTAGACATCTCTTCTACTCTATCGCCCCTTGTAGAAAGCCCCAAACGTCCATCCTCATATTCTCTAATAACCCTTAGGTCCTTTAGGTAGTCACCTTCTTTGAGACTTGAGTAATACTCATCCTTTAGAATTATCCCTAACTTGTCAGGATCTATACACACTACTGCAGTTCCATTTGATTGAAAACCTATGACATATCCATTACACTTGTCGCCAAGTTGTAGGCTAGAATCAACAGACAGACGGTCTTCAATATCAAGACTTGCAGCAAGTCTACCAGTCTTGTCAACGTAAACATAGAATGGATATGATTCATCGACAAATATCTTGTATGTTCTTTCCCTAAATGGAACTAGTACATCTCTTTCAAGTCCTATATCTACAAATGAACCTATCTCTGTGTTGTCGCACACCTTAAGTACTGCTATGTCACCTGCACAAGCCTTTGGTGTCTTCTGTGTTGCTACTAGACGTTTTTGCGAATCTCTGTATACAAATACATTGACTTCATCGCCTATTTTTATCTTTTCTTTTTGTACTATATTTTTGCTAGGCAATAGTATGTCATCACTAGTATTTCCAGTCTGACCATCTAAAAAGAAACCATATTCTTTTTCTCTCATCACCTTTAAGTTGTTGTAATTTCCAAAATTAATCAATTTGCACCTCTAAATTCTTGCAAGACCAGTTTTTCTAGCCGCTTCTTCTACTGCCTTGGCTACAGCCTCAGCTATTCCTTTTTCAAATGCCAATGGTAAAATGTAGTCTACAGATAACTTATCTTCGTCAATGAAGTTGGCTAAAGCCATGGCTGCTGCTACCTTCATCTCTTCGTTTATCTGCCTAGCCCTACACCTAAGAGCTCCCTTAAATATTCCTGGGAATGCTAGTACGTTATTGACCTGGTTAGGATAGTCACTCCTGCCTGTACCCATTATAAATACCCCTGACTCCTTGGCCTCTTCTGGAAGTATCTCTGGAACCGGATTTGCCATGGCAAATACAACTGGCTGGTCATTCATGGTCTTTATCATGTCACTAGTAAGCATCTTGGGTCTAGAAACACCTATAAATACGTCCTTGCCAACAACAGCGTCCTTTAGGCTACCTCTTTCCTTGTTCTTATTTGTATATTTCAACATCTCCTTTTGAGCCCAATTTATGTCAGGTGATGATTCTTCTAGGATACCATACCTGTCACATAATACTATGTTTTTAACATTTAAGTTTAGAAGCATCTTGGCTATTGCTATACCGGCAGAACCAGCCCCATTGATAACAACTTCAAGGTCTTCTATATCCTTGTCTTTCATAAGTTTTGCTGCATTTATAACTCCAGCTGTGACTATTATAGCAGTACCGTGCTGGTCATCATGGAATACAGGTATATCAAGCTCTTTTTTTAGGCTCTCTTCTACTTCAAAACACCTAGGCGCTGCTATATCCTCTAGGTTTATTCCACCAAATACCGGCTCAATCATCTTGACTGACTTTACAATTTCATCAACATCCTGACAAGCCAAACATATAGGGAATGCATCAACCCCAGCAAATTCCTTAAATAGTATAGCCTTGCCTTCCATAACTGGTATAGCAGCCTCTGGACCTATGTTACCAAGACCTAATACAGCAGAACCGTCACTAACAACAGCTACCATATTGGACTTTGATGTATACTTATATACATCTTCCTTATTTTCACTTATCTTTATGCAAGGCTGGGCTACTCCTGGAGTATAGGCCACTGATAGGTCATCCTTATTTTCAACCTTCACCTTGCTTATTACTTCTATTTTACCCTTTTTCTCCTCATGAACTCTTAGAGCTTCTTCTGAATAATTCATATATCCTCCCTAGTCAATCGCTTTTATATTATCATACAGGTTGTTTCCTTTTGAATCTATACATACGGTAAGCATCATATCTTCAACACGAATTTTTCTAACAGCTTCTGCCCCTAAATCATCATATGCAATCACCTCTGATGACTTGATTCTATTTGATAGGTAGGCACCCGCTCCACCTATGGCAACTAGGTATACAGCACCATACTTCTTCATGCCGTCTATGACAACTTGGTTTCTTTTGCCCTTACCTATCATAATCCTTAGACCCTTTTCCAAAAGTGGCAAGGTAAGGTCATCCATCCTATAGCTAGTTGTAGGTCCTGCAGATCCTATTATCTCCCCTGGCTTGGTTGGTGATGGTC
This sequence comes from Peptostreptococcus anaerobius VPI 4330 = DSM 2949, assembly GCF_000381525.1. Lineage (GTDB taxonomy): Bacteria > Bacillota > Clostridia > Peptostreptococcales > Peptostreptococcaceae > Peptostreptococcus > Peptostreptococcus anaerobius. The sequence continues at coordinate 14,796 of NZ_KB906621.1, read as the reverse complement.
CAACATAGTAGATAGCCTGTCCCTCTATATCAAATGGGGTTGGCTGGTCTTGGTCAATGGCCTGACAGATTCTTTTATGAGCTGCATCTCTTGCCGTATATACAATACCCGAAAGACTTACCGTGTCTCCTGCTTTTAATTTTCTTATATCTTTCTCTTTTAAAGGTGTTTCTAGTCTTATCACAGCTGCCTCCTATATCATTACTTTTTTGTGTCTAGATGAATGGCAGTTTATATTTACCACAACAGGTAGACCTGCAATATGAGTTGGGAATGTTTCTATATTCAGGAATAGGGCTGTTGTAATACCTCCCAAGCCCTGTGGACCTATGCCCAACTTGTTTATCTTTTCTAGGAGTTCAATCTCTAGTGCCTCTATTTCAGGATCAGGGTTGTGGACACCGACTTCTCTGAACAAGGCCTTCTTAGCTATAGTAGCACACTTGTCGACTGTTCCACCTATGCCTACACCTACTACCATAGGTGGACATGGATTTGGACCAGCTTCTCTGACAACATCTATAATAAATTTCTTTATGCCCTCTATACCGTCAGATGGCTTTAACATCTTCATCTGGCTCATATTTTCACTGCCGAACCCCTTGGCTGCGTACTCTATTTCTATCCTGTCTCCCCTTACAAACTCATAGTGGACTATGGCTGGCGTATTGTCTTTTGTATTTATCCTAGATATAGGACTGACTACGGACTTTCTCAGATAACCCTCAGTATAGCCCCTCTTAACACCTTTATTGATAGCATCTTCTATGAGATCTCCTTCTACTAGGACCTCGTTGCCTATCTTAACAAAAAATACCGCCATACCTGTATCCTGACAAAGTGGAGTCTGAGTTTCCTTGGCTATTTTGGCGTTGTCTATCAAGATTCCTAATATGTTTTTAGCAACATCTGAAGACTCCCTATCACGATATTCTTGCATAGTATTTATCAAATTTTCATCTAAATTTATACAGCCATCTATGCACATATCCCTGACTGCATCTTCTATATTCTTTGAAGATACTATTCTCATATCTCTACTCCTTATTTCATCAACAGGTCAGCGTACTCTGAACCAGTAACCCTAAGAAGGTCGCTCGGTTCAAGTTCAACCTGAAATCCAATTTTACCTGCACTGACAGTTATAGTGTCTATGTCTTTTGCAGACTCGTCTATATATGTTGGGTATGACTTTTTCATACCAATAGGAGAACAACCTCCCCTAATATATCCTGTCACCTTATTTATATCTTTTACGTTTATCATTTCTATGCTCTTTTCACCACAAGCCCTAGCTGCCTTTTTCATATCTAGATTTTCAGCTACTGGTATGACAAATACATAGTATTGTTTACTATGCCCCTGCGTAACCAAGGTCTTGTATACAGTTGCTGGGTCTTTGCCAAGACCTTTTGCTGCTGTAACCCCGTCTACATGGTCCTTGTCTACAGGGTATGAGAGCTCTTTATGGTCTATTTTTTCTATATCAAGTATCCTCATAGCATTAGTTTTAACTGTTTTTTTAGACATAACACACTCCTATTATTTTCTTAAAACTACTGATCCTATACCATAATACCTAGCGATTGTTACATTAATCCAGTTTTCAGGATCGTGTTCACAGTCCCCCAATCCAAAACCAGCCATATACTTATTTTCTGCTGGCAGGGCTGGAACCTCTACATTTTGAACCTTACCACTTGACTTGTTATCAAGAATAACAAGTTCTCTAGCGTTATACTTTGAAAGATACTCACTACTTGCTAGTATAGCATCAGGAACCGTCTTTACAAATCCGTATCCAGCAAACAATATCATAATCATGACAATTAAGGCAGCCAACTTGTTGTCTTTTCTATCAATAGTAGCTATGGACATAACTATAGCAGCTATAAAAAAGAATACTGTACCAACCATAGCCCTAGGTGGGAATGTCGGTGCCGCAAGCATTGACCAAAATGACAATAGGCCAGCTACAAAATATACCTCTGTTTCCAAATTCTTTCTCATATCCATAATCCTCGAAACAATTACGAAAATAAGGCAAATTATAAATAATACCATTATGTATTTTGAATAAGCTTGGCTCATCTTTGTAAATCTCAATATTAACTTAACACTAAAATTCTCCGGCTCATTAAACAATTTCATCCTCGCAAAATTTCCAGGTGCAGTTATCATAATGATAAATCCCATCAAAGTAGAAACTGTCATCATAACCATAATACTTATACCCTTTGTATTGTCTATCATCATCTTAATCAGTTGATAGGCAAGGACAAATAACAATCCAACTACAGTGTTTTCATTGGTCCACCCTGTCAAAAAGCAAAGTATGACTATAAGGGGAATCCACATATATAAATGGCCTGTATCATTTATTATAGCCACTCTTCTGGATATATGTAGAACAGCTAAAATCATAAGACTTGTCCACATATAGTTGGCTGCACCGATGACCCATAAGTATGTCTGACCAAATACCGGCGTATAGTTCCACACAAGTAAAAACACAAGAATCAAAACACCTGTTTTAAATATGTGCCTTCCATATTTATTGCTGTTTATCACACTTTCAAGATATTTGCTATCCCCTGTCAAGCCATAAGCATCTGGCATAACGACAAACCTATAAATACTATAAATAAAAGTACAGAAAAATATACTATTAAAAAAGTTTATAAAGGACTTGTTAAACATCAACATAAACTGCCCCATTCCATGTGCAATAGCCCTACCATTTATTGAGTAGTACCTGTTTTTTTGGATTAAGAATATATCCTTAATCGAGCTTATCCTCTCACCACTTTTTGTAAATAAGTTGTTGAAGTCGTCAGCAACAAAGGTTGTATAAGAGTTCAGGAGCAGTATAAGGAAAAATATCAGCAACAATACAACAATAATTCCAAAATTGTATGACCATTCGTCATATAATTTATATCTTCTATTTTTATTATAATCTTTCATCTTACGGTCAATATAATCCCTGTCTATAAACTGACCGTCTATATATTCACCCTCACTTAACTTGTCTTGTATTTCCATTACAATCTCCTATTAGCTTAGGTCCTTAAAAGACCCGATAAATAACAATTTTTTATTAAAAGAGGGAGCCATCAGACTCCCTCTTTACGTATGTTCAAACTATGTATAATTGACTATAGTTCAAAATACATAGATTAGATTTAATTTCTGATGATTAGTTCTTTTCCTTTATAAGTTCACCTATAGTGCCCATAGAATCATCACCAACTGACATATACTGGCTGAAGTCTTCTTCTGGTTCTCTAGTAAGTTCCTTTATAGAAAGCATCATTCTCTTTGTATCTGGGTTGAATTTTATTATAGCTGCCTTAACTTCATCACCTATATTTACAACATCTTCAACCTTGTTAACTCTGTTTTCACTTAATTCACCTATTGGTAAGTAAGCTTCTACACCAGGCTTAACTTCAACAAAAGCACCCTTGTCTATTATTCTAAGAACCTTAGCTGTCACATGAGATCCTACTGAAACTTCTTCAGCGATCTTCTTCCATGGATCTTCATCAGGGTTCTTAAGAGAAAGTGCGATTCTCTTGTTTTCTGGGTTTATATCCTGGATATATACATCTACTTCATCTCCAACACTAACTACAGATTCTACATCTGCAACTCTTGTCCAAGAAAGGTTGTTTATATGAGCAAGACCTTCAACGCCACCTAAGTCTATAAATGCACCATATGACATTATATTTGTAACCTTACCAGTTCTCTTTTCTCCAACTTCAAGTGAATTGAATAGTTCTTCTCTAGCAATCTTAGCAGCTTCTCTTTCTGCCTTAATTCTAGCTCTTTCAGCTTCTCTTTCTGCCTTGAATTTTTCTCTCTTTTCCTGTCTTTCAGCATCAAGTATTTCCTGAGCAACTTCTCTATGAGAAATAATTATTCTGTTCTTTCTTGCATTTATTTCCTTGATGTAACATTCTAGGTCCATACCAACGTATTCATTTGTATCCTTTACAAACTTAGTATCTATCTGAGATATTGGCATAAACATATTGTGAGACTTGTAACTTGCGTATAATCCTCTATCTAAAGCCTTAACTGTGTGTACAGTTATAGTCTTGTGTTCGTCCATTGCTACCTGTAGTTCCTTTAGGTCCTTCTGCTGCTCTAACTTTAATATAGAGATCTTTATTGTAGCATCCTTGTAGCTAACGTTTGTGATCACACCTGTCACTTCTTCGTCTAGCTTGTAAACATCGGCTAAAGTCTGTCCCTTGGCTAGGTTCACTTCACCTGCAGGTATAACTCCATCAAAACCAACCTCTAGTTTGAGAGTTAGTTCATCATTTGTTATTCTAGCTACCTTTCCAGTGATTTCCTCACCTACATTAATCTTACTTAGCTCTTGTTCTTGCATATCAAGAAGCTCTTGCATTGTTAAATTTTCCATTATAATAACATCCTTTCGTCGCGTAGTATCCATATCTAATATTATAACACAAGTCTTCATGTATATGTAAAAAAATATTTCACTTTTTGTACTTATTTTCAGATTTTTTACTATAGTTTCAAAAATATGACCTATACTTTTTGGTTTTCATCTCATAAGTAGACCTACTAAACGACATTTTATTTATTTTTGTCTTACTATTAGTCTCTTATCCCTCGTAAAGGTTAGTTGACTGGTATATAGGATCGCAGGTAACATCTACACCAAGCTTTCTAAATACCTGTTCATCACTATTTGAAAGAATTACTGTAGAGTGGGCTTGACACCCTTTTAACAAGTCAAGTTTATCAACAGCATACTTTGCTACTGGATTTGTTACAGCACTGATGCTAAGAGCCATCAAAACTTCTTCAGCATTTAGTGAGACATTTCTGCTATTTAGGACATTTTTCTTTAGGTTTATAATAGGTTCAAGTACCAATGGTGATATAAGGTGGATATCGTCATTTATATCTGCAAGTATCTTAACTGCATTCAAGATAGCAGCTGCAGCCCCATTCATTGTATCTGAGAACTTACCTGTTACTTTTCTACCATCTTCTAATACCATACCTAGTCCCTGACAAGCAGAATTATCATTGTTCGGACAATGTGATTCAACATAGGCTCTAGCAACGTTGACAGCTTCCCTATCTTCGCCCTTTAGGCCTAGGCCTTCCATTATCATCTTCATCCTATCTACAGCTTCCTTGTCCAAGTTACCCTTTTTGTAGTCACATATTGTCTTGTAGTATCTTCTAATTATTTCCTGTATTGAAGCTTCCCTTACAGCATCATCATCCACTATACCAAATCCAACCCTGTTAACACCCATATCAGTTGGAGACTGGAACATAGATTCTTCACCTGTAATCTTTTCTATAATCTTCTTAAGAACTGGGAATAATTCAATATCCCTATTATAGTTTACAGTTGACTCACCATAGGCCTCTAAATGGAATGAATCTATCATATTGACATCCTTTAGGTCTACTGTTGCTGCTTCATAGGCAATGTTTACCGGGTGCTTAAGAGGTAGATTCCATACTGGGAATGTCTCATACTTTGAATAGCCAGCAGTTTTTCCCATTTTGTTTTCATGGTATAGCTGACTTAGGCATGTTCCAAGCTTTCCTGAATTAGGACCCGGCGCAGTCACAACTACGATAGGCTTAGTTGTTTCAATATATGGATTGGCTCCAAATCCCTCTTCACTTACTATAGTATCAACGTCAACTGGATACCCCTTTGTTGGTCCGTGTCTATATACCTTTATGCCCCTACGTTCTAACTTGTTAATTAGTATTGTTGCTGCAGGCTGATTTTCGTACCTAGTTATAACAACTGAATTGACATCAAGATTATAACCTCTCAAGTCATCAATCAATCTCATAACTTCCATATCATAAGTTATGCCTAGGTCTCCTCTTACCTTGTTTCTCTCTATATCACCAGCATAAACACATATAATTATCTCAACCTTGTCCTTTATATGGCTAAGAACCTTAATCTTTGCATTTTCATCAAATCCTGGTAAAACTCTTTTAGCGTGTAAGTCTCCTATCAACTTACCTCCAAATTCTATATATAGCTTGTCAAAGTTATCAACTCTTTCAAGTATATATTTTGACTGCTCCTCTAGATATTTGTTGTGATCAAATCCAATTTTCATATTAACTCTCCTATTTTATAATTTTATTTTCAAAAAACTTCTTGACTAAAGCCATAAAATGTATTAAAATAGAATTCCATCACAAATTCTTTAATACATGACATACGGCCTAGCTGTATGTTTTTTGCATCAATAAGTATTTATTATACAATTTTTTCTGGTAAAAATCAAGACGGTATTTACCTTTATTTTTATTGAATTCTATCACCTAACTAAAATAGCTCTTTAATATCTGCAATTCCTTCATCTATCTCCTCTGGACTAAAGTTTCTCTCCTTCAACTGTTCTTCACTCAATTCTTTTAACATAGTATAAAACTCACCTGCTATATAGATTGAATTTGCTGTCTTTGACTTTTTTATTGATTCAAATAGTACATCCTCTGCCTCATTTATTTTACCATCCATTACGAGTCTTTTAATTCTTATCAAAAGAATCTCTTCAATAGGATCATATGCAAAATTTAAATCATTTAGGCTAGAGTATTTTTTCCCTAAGAGCTCCTTGAATACTTGCTCTCTTTTTTGATTTTGTAATCTGTCTATTAAACCCATAATTTATAATCTCCTTAATTTATATTTCAAAAAAAATTTCATCTTAAATTCAAAAACAAAGTTCTAAGACATATAAAAGTCCCCAAGCATATTGTTGAGGACCCATAATATATATAACTATTTACTCTCCTTGTCAGACATTACTTCCTTTATGCCCTTAAAAGTACCTAGGAAATTTACAGCATCTGATGGAAGTACTAACTTAGAAGATGGACTCTCACCTAATTTTTCAATAGCTTCCATTGACTTAAGTGCAAGTATATTATCATCCACATTTGCTTCTTTCATAGCAGTGAATACACTTCTAATACCATCTGCTTCTGCAAGTTTTTTATTTCTAATAGCCTCAGCTTCACCCTGTGCTTCAAGAATCTTAGATTCTCTTTCACCTTCAGCTTCTCTTATCATTGATTCCTTTTTAGCTTCTGCTCTTAGGATTGCAGACTGCTTTTCACCCTCTGCAATAAGAATCTTAGACTGCTTTTCTCCTTCTGCCTGAAGTATAGCCTCTCTTCTTTCTCTTTCTGCACGCATCTGTTTTTCCATAGCAGCCTGTATATCTCTTGGTGGCATTATATTCTTAAGCTCAACTCTATTGACCTTAATACCCCATATATCTGTTGCCTCGTCAAGTATAGTCCTCATCTTGGCATTTATAAGGTCTCTCGAAGTAAGAGTTTCATCTAAATCAAGGTCACCTATTATATTTCTTAGAGTAGTCGCTGTCAGGTTCTCAATAGCGGATATAGGGTTTGCTATCTCAAACACATATGACTTTGGATCTGTTATCTTGTAGTATACAACTGTGTCTATCTGCATAGTTACATTGTCCTTAGTTATAACTGGCTGAGGTGGAAAATCCACTACCATCTCCCTAAGGTCAATCATATAAGACATAGTATCAATAAATGGAACTAATAAGTGAATACCTGTTTTGGCCTCTGTATGGAATTTACCAAGTCTCATGATAATACCCATCCTTGCCTGCTTTACTATCCTAATTGACCTGACTACTACTAGCAAAACCAAAAGGATTAATACTGTTGTAATTACTGATCTTACCATAAACTACCTCCAAAAATATTATTTTCTTTTTTCTACAAGGAGTTTGACACCCTGTATTCCCTTTACAAGGATTTCTTCTCCTACTTCAAGGATTTGCCCCTCTTCATTGGAAACAGCTGTCCATTCTTCACCCTTGACCTTGACAAGACCAGGTTGTTCAGGACTTATTCTTCCAATAACATAGCCTTTTTTGCCTATAAAGGCATCCGTATTCGTATCTACACTTGCCCAATGGGTATTATTTTTATCCCTGTCCATCTTAATCAGCTTTTTAGTAGCTATAAATAGAAGACCAAAAGATACTATCAAAAATACCGCCAACTGTATTGCCAGTGATTGTGTAAAATATGATACAGCTAGTGCAGCCAATGAGCCCACACTAAACCATATAAGGGCGAGACTAAGAGTTGCAGCCTCTCCTATAGCAAAGGCAACTGCTATTAATATCCAAATAACCTTTATACTTAACCCAAACATGATAGCCTCCTTTACAAAAAACTATTTTTTTCTATTATATAATATTTTAATTGTTTTTGGTATCATTTTTATTAAATCTCTTGCGTTTATAACATATTTATTTTTAAATATTACATCTCCAATTAATCCATGTAGGTAAACTCCCAAAACAGCAGCTTCAAAAGCTTCATAACCTTGACCACAAAGGGATGTTATAATACCTGTAAGGGCGTCTCCCATACCACCATTTGCCATAGCTGGATTACCAGTTGTATTTACGTATGTCCTATTTCCATCGCTAATAATCGTATTCTTACCCTTTAAAACTAAGACGATACCATTTCTAGCTGCGTAGCCCTTTGCTAGTTGAAACCTATTTTGGTCTACCTCACTCGGGCTAAGACCTATCATCCTCGCAAACTCTCCACTGTGTGGTGTCATGATGACATCTTTTCCTTTTGCCATTCTACTAGGATCGAATACATCCAAACCACCTGCATCTATAACAAGACTAGGCTTATTAGTCCCTGATTCTAAGTCACCTAACAAGGATTCCAACTGAACCTTACTGATTCTTTTGTCAGCCTTTCCCGGTCCAAATGCAATTGCGTCAGCCTTTGCTAGCAACTTTTCCAGTCTTTCCTTATCATCATCTAGACATGTCATCTCCTCAACTAGTCTAGTAGCATTTACCCCGACAGTATCCTCGTCAGAAACTAGGGTAACAAGTCCCGAACCTGTTTTACTTGCAGCCCTAGAAGCTAGATATGCAGCCCCATAATAGCCCTTAGAACCAGCATAGATCAGTACTTTTCCAAGGTCAGATTTGTTAGATGAAGGCTTTCTATCTTTGAGTATGTCATTTATATAGTCTATATCTACAAATCTACCACTTATAAAGTCTCGTCTGTCTGCGGACTGGTCTATACTAGCTCCAAACTTAGTCCTATCTTGCCTTTCTATATAATTATATACTTTATCAGGTATTCCAATCGGCTCTACAAAGACTTGACCAAGATAGTCTTCTATAGAGTAGTTCAAGAACCCCTCCTTAAAATACTCAAAAGTAATCGTATAGTCAGCCTCTATTGCATCTCCCATTATTTGACCACTTGTAGGATCTATTCCAGATGGAGTGTCAATGGCTATTGTTTTAAAAGAATACATTTCTCTAGCCCTATTTACCATTCCAATTAGGCCAATGTAGGAAAAATCTAAGTCCCTATTTAAACCGACACCAAATAAGGAGTCTATGAGATAGTCAGTTTGTTTAAGGATTCCTGTCATCTTTGTATCATTCATATGGTAGTCTCCATGTTCAAAGGATAGGATTTCAATCCCCATGGACCTAATAATATCCATGTTGGTCCTAGTAGACTCTGTCATCTTTTCTTCCTGACCGATAAAAATGACCCTTACACTATGACCCATTATGCTTAGCTTTCTTGCTATAACAAGACCATCTCCACCATTATTACCAGCACCACTCAATATTGTAAATAACCTTTGACCACACAGGCCTTGACTATCCAATATCTCTTCTATTCTTTTAGTGGCAGCTGATGCAGCATTTTCCATCAAAACAATCGATGGTATCTTAAAAGTATCCATACACATTTCGTCCATTTTTCTTGTCAAAGCTGCTGATCCTATTATCATGACAATACCTCCTTTAATATTTACCTTTTTCTTCTAGTCTATTTCCTTGTAGAGATGGCCTGTATCATAATTTCTAATATCAAGGTCAACCTCTTTAGAATTCTTCAACCTATCTATATAAGCCCTTGCTATTTTCTTCGTCTCTAAAGAATCTTCAAAACTAAAATCAAGTTCAAACTTTGATATGCCCGCATCTTCCAACCTATCTAGATCTTGGATTAGGCTCACTCTTTGGTCTGAGTATATTGTAGTCCTACAGTTTTCATCCTGGGATAGCCTATACCTTCTATTATCACTGGATTCAAGATAATAATCAGCCTTTGAACATTGGGCATCCCTCTTGTTTTTCTTGCAGGCCTTTGTTAATACTCCCATTGGACAGTACTCACTCAACATCATTTCAGTATAGCCATAGACCCTGTATTCTAGGTCATGACAGCTAGTTGCCAGATTCCTGATTTGGTTCAAAGACATTTCCTGAGATAGGCACATAAGTCCCATATTGTTTTCCCTGTAAAAATGTATAGACCTCTCGTTGAAAATATTAAGCCAAGATGACACAAGTATTTCCTTGTCAGCAAAGTTCTTCCTAATATAGTATATCTCACCATAATTCGACAGCCTAAAACCATCTAGCTGGTCTAGGTAGTCTCTTTCTAACTGGTCAAGACATGAATATATATTTTTTTCATTTGTTCTGATAATCCTAGGCATATAGTAGTATATTTTTTTACCTGCTTCTTTAGATATTTTTATAGCCTCTTTTATAGTCCTTATATCTCTATAATATACCCTATCAACCTCTAGGTCTAGTAGTACTTTTAATTGTTCTATATTTTTGCAAGAAACATTTATCTCTTCTACATAGTTCTTATTTTCATGGTGGCTAGACAGTCTATCCTTGTGCTCTCCTAGAGATAAATAATTCCTCTCTTTTATTTTAACCCTCATAGCAGATAGTTCTTCAATAGCAGCCCTCCTGATATTATTCAGCTGGCTAATTGGTAGGCTTAGGCCTTGTCCTATCTCAAAATCCGCCTTGTCCAAGCAGTATGGCGTATCTCCAAGCTTGGCTAGCTGTTTGTAGGCCTTTTCTTGGTCAATTGAAACCTTTAAGGCTTTTTCAACCCTAGATTCCCCATACACTCTGACATGATTTTTATCTGGATCTGACATTTCTAGGCAAGGATACTCACCCAAACTCAAATACAACTTTGCAGTTAGAGGAATCTTGACATAGTCCTTGTCCTCAGAATAGGTCTTCTGCACCCTGTCTATAAGGTCCTTGTCACTTGTCTTAAATATCTCAGTTCCCTTAGGAATATTTTGGGTATAGTCTATTTCAACGACTTGACCAGGATGTCCTATTGTGTCTATAGTCTTGCCCCTTATTATTCTTCCTATCTGGCCCCCACCTATATTTAGGCCATCTCCTTTTTTAAGTTCCTTTTCTAGCTTTATCTTCAGTTTCTTAGACTTTGAATTAAATCCTATAACCTTACCTATATATAGCCCCCTGTTATTTGGCTTTTGCTTGTTCATTATATCCGAGCCAACCTCACCTAGCAAATAACCATGGGTAAACTTCCTATTGAATATTGTGTATAGGTTATCAATAGTTTCTTGTGATACAGGCTTTCTAATAGATTTTGCATTTATATTTATATCTCGTCTACCAAGACTTGAGGTCCTGTTTTTTTGCATTTCAAGATAATTTAATACAGCATCCCTATAAGATGATACAACAGTGGCTACATATTCAGGTCTTTTCATCCTGCCCTCTATCTTGAGTGACATCAGGCCTGATTCAAGGACATCTCCAATATATTCAATAGAATTTAAGTCTCTTGGACTGAGTAGGTAGTCCCCCCCAGTATCTACATATGTCTCTTCTATCTCATTGTATATCTTATATTTTTGCCTACAAGGTTGGGCACACCTTCCCCTGTTTCCTGAACGAGTCCCCATAACAGAAGACATCAGACATTGGCCTGAATAAGAAACGCATAGGGCTCCATGAACAAACACCTCTATATCCACATCTGTAGCCTGGCATATCTGGGCAATCTCACCTACATTTAATTCCCTAGCAAGTACAACTCTTTTAAAGCCTAGACTTTCAAGGTACTTAACATCATTTAGACTGTGGGCTGCCATCTGAGTAGAGGCATGTAATTCAAAATCAGGTAAAATCTCGTGTATTCTTGTAGCCATACCTATATCCTGAAGAATAAGGGCATCTATAGAAATAGAATACAGAAATTTTATATATTCTATAAAGTCTTCTATCTCAGTCTGCTTTATAAGAGTATTCACCGTCACAAATACCCTACATCCTCTTATATGGCAATATTTTACAGCTTCTATCAATTCATCCCTGTCAAAATTGTTAGCACTAGCCCTAGCACTAAAGTCCTTTCCGCCTAAGTATACAGCGTTTGCTCCATTTTGAACCGCTGCCTTTAAGGCCTCAAAAGAACCCACAGGAGCCAATAATTCTAAGTTTTTATTTATCATACTTTACCACCTTATTTTCGTTACAAAAGGCTACATAGATCAATCTCTGTAGCCTTTAGTATATGTCATTATTTTATGCTATTTTTTAATTCCTCATAATTTAGCTGAATATTATAGGCCTTATTTTGAAATTCAGTAGCCATAGCTTCAGCAACTGCTACTTTGTTCTCCATTTCCTTTATCTGCATCTGCATTGACTTTATCTTTTTTTCTATATCAGGGTCACTAGCACTAGCTCCTGCAAGTGATATAGATTCTATCTTAGAGTCTCTTTCTTCTAGGTCAAGTTTCAATTGATCCCTTTCAGACTTGACCTTGGCTAGCATTTCATCAGACTGGGCCAATTTTTCTAATACGCTGTCAAACTCCTTTTCAAGATCTTCACTTGTGTTTGTGATTGAAGATTCTAGTTTTTCTATCTTATCCTTAAGCTGGTCATTCTCACTCCTAGCATCAAATAGTTTATCCGCCACATTTACAGACATAAGAATAGCTGCATTTATCTTTGTAAGACTTGGAGCCTTTGAGAAAATCTCCTTAAGTTCATTGTCTATGTATTTTGCTACCTTTACTATTTCTGCTTCGGGCTTTTCACCTGCTATATTGTAATCAACACCATCTATCTTAACACTTACTCTGTTCATAATGCACCTCGTCATAATATTTATACTACTTTCTAGTATATCAAATAATTAAGACCATTACCATACATTTATGGCTTTATCTTACATCAATTCCATTGGTAGATTCTTAATACTTTTTAAAGCTGTCTCATGAATATGCATATTGATATAATATATCTTATTTAGATAGCTGAATGTATTGTCTGTGTAGCTGAATGAATACTTTTTAAAACTGTCGCATGAATATGCATATTGATATAATATATCTTATTTAGATAGCTGAATGTATTGTCTGTAGAGCTGAATGAATACTTTTTAAAACTGTCGCATGAATATGTAACTTCTATGCTCGACACTCAAAATTCCAATGTGCTTTGCACTGGAATTTTTTAACCGTTTACTCACATGAAGTTACTAATATTCATCGCCAATGTTTTCTTAAAAGTATTCACTCTAGCTATCACAATTAATATCTAGTTGTAAAAATAAGATATATTATATGAAACTAAGGTAAAAATAAACACCTTAATGGGCTCTACACATTTTAACGTTGGTAGAAAAAAAGAGAGAGAGTTAAACCTCTCTCTTTTATGTATTTACCTATATAGGTATTCTATATCATCAGTTGGTGTTATTACATGCCTAGGTCCTACTATAGGATTCTTCATTATATAACCATGATATATTTTTTCATCATTTATTGTCTTTTCATCACTAGGGATATTGTTCTTTGCAAATCCAGTTACATTCATAAAATGCCATGTACCATCTGTTTTAGTGAACGCCATCATATGTTTTTCATCATGTATTTCGAATGATTTTATTCCCATTCTTAGCATAGCTTGATTGAATGTGTATACATAACCCTCGCAAACTGCTGTATTGTAATCAGTTATTGAGTATGGGCTTCTAGATTTTCTATGATTTTCAGCTGAGTTATCTGTGATGTTTTCGTTGTATGGATATGTCATCATTAAGAATCTAGCAAATTTCAGTGACTTTTCTTTTTCGTTAGGCATTTTATCAGCACCTGACTTAGTTATAAGTTCATCTATTTTTGCTAAGTTTGAAACATATTTTTCCTTACTATAAGATTCCATTGTGTAAAAAGTCTTTTCTATACAAATGTTTATATCTACAACCTTATACTTATCTACAGATACTTCATACTGTGATAATGAGAAACCAAGACCTCTAGCTAATATTCCAAATGATTTTTTTGGAGTGACTGAACTGTTCAATAATATTTTTTCACTATCTAAACCTTGATTTTTTAATCCATTGAATATATATCTATCATAATCCTGCTGTGTTGCAAAGTACTTCATTGAACTAGGCTTAACATACAAAACGCTTGTACCATTAACCCTAAAAGCATTAACCTCTTCTCTTGTACTTAATATGCTGTAGCCAGATGGTATACTTTTTTCTACTGATTCGTAATTCAACTTGTCTACAACAACAGTTTTCAAATTGCTATTGTTGTCTACTGACTTTATTATATATGTGTACTTGTTTTCTGCTGGCTTTGGAGGTGTTACAGGACCAGGATTTGGCTTTGGAGGTGTTACAGGACCAGGATTTGGCTTTGGATTTACTGATGTTCTACCATATATAATGTTTTCAACTGGAGTAGATAACATTCCACCTATTATAAACCTGCTCTTTATATCCTTGATGTAGTTTTTCTGGCTTTCTGACATACTAGAGCCTACAAGCATAATTGATGTATTCGCTTTGGCATTAAGTATATTTATTGATGAAAGTGCATCT
>NZ_KB906620.1 GCF_000381525.1 Peptostreptococcus anaerobius VPI 4330 = DSM 2949 | reverse complement strand
CATCTTACCATAGAAGAGAGAGCTTGTATCTATCAATTTTTAAATTTAGGAATGAGTATAAGGAAAATTGCACAAGCACTTAAAAGGTCACCTAGTACAATATCTCGAGAAATTAAAAGAAATTCATCTAAAATAAAAAATAGTAGAGGAGATTATACTAAGTATTTCCCAATAAAGGCAAATGACAAATATATTGATAGAAGGAAAGACTGCCATAGGAAAAGTAAATTATCAAAAGATGTTATTGATTATTTAACTGTAAAGATTAACGAACAGTGGTCCCCTGAACAAATATCAAATATAAGTACAAAAGTGATTCATCAAATACCATCTACATCAACTATATATAGACTCATACGCGCAAAAAAGGTGCCAAAAACCAGTATGGAAAATTTGAGAAGAAAAGGAAAATTTAAAAGACCAGCAGAAAAGAGAGGGAAATTCAATGATAAAAGGTACAAATGAAAATAGTAATGGACTTTTAAGAGCATTTTATCCTAAGGGTATGGATTTATCAGAAGTAGATATAGATGATTTAAATCATAACTTAAATTTAATGAACAATAGACCTAGAAAATGTATAAAATATAATACACCTATAGAAGAACTTTTTGGTCTCTTACCATAGATGTTACATTTGATTTGACGATTCGTCTATATAAAAAACAATAGCGATGATAGTAATTTTATCCATTTTCACCTTTCGGTGTTTACGGACTTTTTATTACCATCAACGCTATATATTATAGAGCCAAAGAAGTATGTTCTATCCTTGTGCAAAAAAACATTGGCGAAGAATATCCATAATATCGTGCAAAGGTCACGATTAAAAAATTCCAGGTGCAAAGCACATTTGGAATTTTCAGTGACCAAGCACTGATATTATATATTCTTACGACAGTTTTTTTAATAAGGATTAACATACTTCCTATATTTTACTTAAACAGTTTTTTAATAAGGATTAACATACTTCCTATATTTTACTTACACAGTTTTTTAATAAGGACTAACATACTTCCTATAGTTTACATAAACAGTTTTTTAAGCAAGGATTAACATACTTCCTTCAAAACTAGTCTCTTAGTTTTGCATCCAATTCCTTCTCAAGTTCTTCTAAGATCTTAGAATGTACTGGACTGATTTCATCATCTGTAAGTGTCTTTTCAAGACTTCTATATGATATTGAATAAGCAACTGACTTGTAGCCTTCTTCTATCTGGTCTCCCTTATATACGTCAAATAACTCACAAGCTTCTACTAGTCCTGCTCCATTTGACATGATCACTTCTTCTATGCTTCCTACTGATACTTGGTCCTTTACAAGTAAGGCGATATCCCTTGATGAAGCTGGGAACTTTGGTAGGGCCTTGAATATTATTGTATCGTTTCTATGAGTATATACCTCGTCTAACTTTATTTCTGCTATATACACTCTCTTAGATATTCCGTAGTTTTCTAGTACATATGGGTGGATTTCTCCTATTGTTCCTAGGAATGTTTCTCCTACCAAGATATCTGCACACCTACCTGGATGGAATGATGTGTTTGTCTTATCTGCTATGTATCTCTGATCCTTTATTCCTACTCTTTCAAATATCCTATCAAGAACTCCCTTTAGAGTGAAGAAGTCTTTGTCTTCTCCATACATACCTAGACATATCCTAGTTTCTTCTACTCCAGCCATATCAGTTGGTGTAAACACATGACCACATTCAAACACTGATGCTGTATCTATATTATGAGATATATTTGTTGTAATTACATCCATCATATTTGGTATAAGTGTAGTTCTCATTATTGATGTATCTTCACCTAGTGGGTTTAGTAGTTTTACTACATCTCTTAGGTTTGAATCTTCTGGAACCATGATTTTATCTAGTCCCTTAGGGCTGACAAATGAGTATGTAAGTATTTCATACATTCCTGAGCCTATAGCTGTAGTCTTTACCTTGTCTAGGAACTTCTGCTTGTCAGTCTTTACACCTGCTGTAGTGTTGCCCTGTAGCTGAATTGATGGTATATTAGCAAATCCGTATATTCTAGCTATTTCTTCAAATATATCTGCTTCCTGCTCGATATCAAGCCTAAATGCTGGTACTTCAAGTACTAACTCTTGATCAGATTTTAGATCACACTTAAATTCTAGGTCCTCCATTATCTTGCAGAACCTGTCCATAGGTATATCTACGCCTATTCTTTTGTTGATCCTAGTTGGATTGACTGTGATAGTCTGAGCTGGTTTTGGATTAGGATATACATCTACTACACCCTTCATAACCTTACCAGCACCAAGTAATTCAACTAACTGGACTGCTCTTTCAAGGGCTAGGGCTGCATTTTCTTCTGATACACCCTTTTCGAATCTTGATGATGCTTCTGATCTTAGACCTAGCTTCTTAGATGATTTTCTGATGTTTTCCTTGTTGAATACAGCAGACTCAAACATTATTTCAACTGTATCTTCCTTTACACCAGAATCTAGACCACCCATGATACCTGCTATACCAAGAGTCTTTTCTCCATTAGTTATCATCAATATATCTTCGTCAAGGTCTCTTTCCTGCTTATCAAGTGTTGTAAACTTTTCACCCTTTACTGCATTTTTTACAACTATCTTGTTATTGCCTATTTCTCTCATATCAAATGCGTGCATAGGCTGACCCATTTCTAACATTACAAAGTTAGTTATGTCGACTATGTTGTTGATTGGTCTAACTCCAGCTTCTATAAGACGTCTTTGCATCCAATATGGTGATTTTTCGATCTTGACATCAGTTACTCTTCTTGCCATATATCTAGTGCAAAGGTCTGGACTTTCTATCTTAATATCTACATCAATTTCCTTGTCAGCTTCTTCTTTTACACTTATTTCAGGGTACTTTGTATTTTTACCTAGTGTAACAGCTGCCTCTCTTGCTATACCTATCATGCACCTACAGTCCGGTCTGTTTGAAGTAAGTTCAAAGTCTATTACTGCATCAGTTAGACCTAGGACTTCTTTTACGTCCCTGCCTGTTTCATATGAGTCTTCCATATCCAAGATATAGATTCCATTCTTCTTGTAGTCTTCCACAAACTTCTCATCTATTCCAAGTTCCTTTGCAGAGCACATCATTCCGTTTGATGCTACCCCTCTTAGCTTGGAGTTTTTGATCTTTATGCCACCAGGTAGGACTGCCCCATCTATAGCAAGTGGTATATAGTCACCAACCTTGATATTCTTAGCTCCTGTAACTATCTGAATAGGTGAGCCCTGACCTGCATCCACCTGTGTCACAACTAATTTTTCTGCATCTGGATGTTCTGCAATTTCAAGGATTTTAGCAACTACTACATTTTCTATTTCTTCACCGTAGAACTCAACTGTTTCAGTCTTAGTTCCAGTCATAGTCATTAGGTCGCCAAACTCTTTAGCGTCCACATCTATATCTACATAATCTCTTAACCATTTTAATGATACTAACATACACTACCTCCTCTAGAACTGGTCTAAGAATCTTACGTCATTTTCGAACATAAGTCTTATATCATCTATACCGTACTTTAACATAGCAAGTCTTTCAACTCCCATACCTGCTGCAAATCCTGAGTATACATCTGGGTCTATACCACAGTTTCTAAGAACATTAGGATGCACCATACCTGCACCAAGTATTTCTATCCAACCTTCTCCTTTACATACAGGGCAACCAGCTCCACCACACTTAAAGCATGATACGTCAATTTCAGCACTTGGCTCTGTAAATGGGAAGTTATGTGGTCTAAACTTTGTCTTTGTCTCAGGTCCATATAACTTCTGGACAAACTTTTCCATAGTTCCCTTGAATTCTGTAAATGTGATGTCCTTACCAACAACCAATACCTCTATCTGGTGGAACATTGGTGAATGTGTAGCATCTGGGCTATCTGACCTGAAACATCTACCAGGAACTATTATCTTTAGTGGTAGGTCGTTTGTCTTTACGGCCTCTTCCATTGTTCTTATCTGGACTGGTGATGT
The DNA here is from genome assembly GCF_000381525.1 of Peptostreptococcus anaerobius VPI 4330 = DSM 2949. GTDB lineage: Bacteria > Bacillota > Clostridia > Peptostreptococcales > Peptostreptococcaceae > Peptostreptococcus > Peptostreptococcus anaerobius. Next base: position 39,626 of record NZ_KB906620.1, on the reverse strand, counting down.
CTGTGTCCTAAGAAGGATGTCTTCAGTGATATAAAAAGTATCTGTCATATCTCTTGATGGATGGTCTTTTGGGGCATTTAGGGCATCAAAGTTATTTCTTACTGTCTCTATTTCAGGACCCTCAGCAATCGAAAATCCCATTCCCATAAATATCTCAGTAACCTCATCTATCATTTTTGAAATAATATGCTGCTTGCCTATCTGAGGAACCTTACCAGGCATAGTAACATCTATTGTTTCAGATTCTATCTTCTGTTCAAGGATAGCACGACTGATCATTTCTTTCTTTTCTTTAATATTGTTAGTTATAATTTCCCTTACTTCATTACCTAGTTTACCAATTATAGGTCTTTCTTCAGCCGATAACTTACCCATTTCCTTTAATATCTTTGTAAGTTCACCCTTTTTACCTAATAGGTCGACCCTTAATTTTTCAACTTCTTCTGGAGAAGTCGCTGCTAATATTTTTTCTTCAGCAATTTTTCTTAGTTCTTTTAATTTCTCCTGCATACTCAACATCCTTTCCGTTTTTTCTAATAAAAAAAGACCTTCATCCATAGGGACGAAAGGTCTGAAATCGCGGTACCACCCTAATAGTCTATAGTATCTTTGACTAAGACTACAAATGAACTTTGATACTTAGCCTAATTATATCTATAAACCACTCAATAGTTTAACGCACATCACGTCTTGGCCTACTTATCTAGTGTTCAACCAAGCTGCTCCAGAGGGAACTTCTTATCCAAATACAAATAGTTTTTCACCGACCAACTACTCTCTGAATTATATTTTAGATAATACTTTTCTCTATCATAGCTTTATTTTATATATCTATTATAATAATCATGTTAGGCAAATCTAGCCTAGTTTATAGGCTACCTGTCTAACTAATAAACTTATTTTACCATTGGTTTTTGTAAAAATCAACATCTTTATCAAAATTGACAGAAAAATATCTTAGATTGCAAGTATGAAATATCTTATCTACCAAGTATCTTGTACATCAGTAGGGCAGATGACACAGCAACGTTAAGGGATTCAGCCTTACCAAACATAGGTATCTTGACTAAAACATCAGACTGTCCTATCCAGAAGTCACTTATTCCATTGGCTTCATTTCCTACAACCAAGGCTGTATTTTCATTATAGTCCACCTTATCATAATAATTTTCTGTATCGAGATAAGAAGACACAATATCTATGTCATTTACCTTTAGTAGGTCTCTTGCTTCTTCATTGTCAAGGCTCATCATATCCATATAAAACATAGACCCCATAGCAGACCTTACAACCTTTGGATTGTAATAGTCTACAGTACCCTTGATGCATATAATAAGGTCAAAACCTGCCGCATCAGCAGTCCTGATTATAGTCCCCATATTACCTGGGTCTTGAACCCTATCAACAACAACAATCTTCTTATGCTTATTTTTGTTGAAATCTTCACTATCCATCTTCTTTTTATTTATTACAGCCAATATTCCTTGAGAATTTTCAGTAGTTACTACCCGCCTAAACAAGGAATCATCCAAGATATACACATGGGTACTTTCTTTTAAACTTGCTATTAAGACACCCTTACTAGGATCATTATAAAATCTTTCATTAACAAAGACAAATTCTATGCTAGCACCGTATTCTATAGCAAGCTCTATAGTTCTTTGACCTTCAGCTATGTACTTTCCTTCCTTGTTCCTGTATTTTGTAGTCAACAAGGATTTTGTTAGCTTGAATTTATCGTTGTCCTTACTCTTAATATACATACTTGCCTCCTTTAAAGCATACCCTTAGCTACCTTCTGTATATCCTTGATCTTACCTGCTACAACAATTATATCTTCAGGAGAAAACTCCTTGTTTGGATCCGCCGGTACTTCAAAATGCTTATCCTTTTTAACAGCAACAACATTCATAGAAAACTTGTTTCTTATCTGGAGGTCTATCATATTTTTACCAACCCATGAGGAAGGCACTCTCATCTCAAATATAGTATGATTTTCATCTATATCCATATAGTCTAGTACATTTTCAAATACAAGAGACTTGGCTAGTTTTTCACCCATATCCACCTCTGGAAATATAACCTTGTCTGCCCCTATCTTGTGTAGTACCTGGGCCTGTAGCTTGTCCTTAGCCTTGGATATTACATACGGAACACCTGACTCCTTGGCTATAAGGGTAGCCATTATAGACGCCCTCAAATCTGTACCTATAGCAACTATAGCTACATCAAAATTGTTAAGTCCTGCATTTTTTAAGGCCATTTCATCAGCAACATCAACTATAGCTATATTTTCTATATCCTCGGAAAGTTGCTGGACAACCTCTTCACTTCCGTCTACAAGCATGACTTCCTGTCCTTCTCTTATCAATGTCTTGGCTACTGAAACGCCAAATCTACCCGCTCCTATTACCATGTATTGTTTCATTTTACACCTCTAAATATTCATATACTTTTAATTTTAATCTTACCTACTTTTTATATCATTCATATACCTATACTAGCCATATTTTAACATCCGTCACCTATCCAACCGTTATGCTCTCTTCAGCATATCTTACGTTTTTCATCTTGTTTTCCTTGATAAATATGGATACAAGGGTAAGGCTTCCAACCCTACCTGCAAACATCAATACTATTAGTATAAATCTTCCTAGTCCATTTAGGTTATTTGTACCCGCAAGAGACAGACCAACAGTGGCATAGGCTGATGTAACCTCAAAGCTAGACTCAAGTAATCCAAATTTCGGCCCTTGTGTAGCAGATATCAAGTAGGTTCCTACAAGCAAGAATATCATTCCCATTACCAATACGCCTATTGACTTTCTTATCGTATAGACACCAATCCTTCTCCTAAAGACCGTTATTTCACTTTCGTTCTTTAAAAATGTCCTAAGTGCAAGCAACAATACAGCGAATGTAGTTGTCTTAATACCACCACCTGTAGAAGCAGGTGATGCACCTATGAACATCAAAAATATCATTACCAAGAGACTACTTTCCCTAAATTTGGTCAAATCTATAGTCGCAAAACCAGCAGTTCTAGCAGTAACAGACTGGAAGAAGGCAACCTCGAACTTCTCCAAGCCAGTCATTCCTGATAGTGAATGGTTATATTCACCCGTAAACAAGAGAACCGTACCTAGGACCAAAAGAAATACCATTATTAATACACCTAGCTTACTAGTAAGCTTCCACTTCTTAAGACTCTTTCCGGATAATATATTAGCTCCAACAAAGAATCCTGCACCGCCTAAAATAATAAGGGCAGCAATTGTAAACACTACCACAGGATTGTTATAATAGTGGCTAATAGAAGTAAAGGCACCGTACTTTGAGCCAAACAAGTCAAATCCAGCATTACAAAAGGCAGATATAGAGTGGAATACACTATACCCTATGCCCTTATAAAACCCAAATTCAGGTATAAATACCGTAGAGAGCATTATGCTACCAATTATCTCCACAGAAAATGTATATTTTATAACGGCAAGTACCATCTTTATAGTACCCGATATATGGTCTTGATTATAACTTTCCTTAATCAGTACCCTCTGCCTTATATCTACTTTTTTGCCTAAAAACAGGACAATCAAGGTACTTATGGTCATAAATCCCAAACCACCAATCTGAATCAAGAGAATTATGACAATCTTACCAAATAAGCTCCAGTGCAGGCTTGTATCCAAAACAACTAAACCAGTAACGCATACCGATGAAGTTGCCGTAAATAGACAGTCAATAAAGGGAGTCCATACACCCTTATTTGATGCTATAGGTAGGGTCAATAAAAAGGCCCCTAACAATATTATACTTCCAAATCCAAAAACCATAATCTGGGCTGGACTCAACCAGTACAGGATAGTTGGTTTGTTCCTAAACTTTTTTAACATTTGTTTTCTCCTAAGTTATAATTCCTATTAAAAATACCTTTTAATATCTAGTCAACCTTGCACATAATGTATATATAATAATACAAAATAGACTTTTTATCAAGCATATCCTATTTTTATTTATAGAATAAAAATAGCTAGGTGGCGACCATATAAGCAGTCATCACCTAGCCTATTAATTAAATTTTATACAGCTAACAAACTCTCTATTAAGTCTAAAATTTAAACTTATATACATTCGATTTATAGATTTCATTCCTATGACTGTCAAATAGCCTAAGCTCTATCTTCTTGACTCCACTATAGAAGGAATCATACAGTCTAATGTTCTTATCATCCTTAAAATCAGCCTCAACTTCTTTGCCGTCTATATATACCCTTGCATTTCTATTAAAGCCTTCACCAACTATATAAAAGTCTCCTCCCCTATTCTCTACTTTCTTAATCTTTAATGAGCCATTTCCAATTGTCATTTTATTGGCCTCTGGAACTTCACTATCCTTTAAGAAGTATTTCTTGCCAAATAAAACATCATATTGGACAAGTTCGAGCTTTTTTTGATAGTCTTTGTCATTTCTCATATAGGCATTGATAAGGTCAAAAGGTCCATACTTTTGTCCAGCTGCCTTCATTATAAGACTTGACATCTGGTAAGCCTGAAAATCCTTGCCCACATCTAACTTCCTAGTACCATAATTGTTGACTAAGGCAAATATAGAAGAATATAGGTACTCATTTTCTAGATAGGTCCTAAATAGGCTAAGACCTGGTAGGTGATCACCATATAGGACCAATACTGTAGGTTTCTTCCTCTTGTTGATTTCACCAACTAAGTCACCGACAAACTTGTCCATCTCATATACTTGGTTGGCATAGTACTCAACCTGATTTTTAAAGGCTGGATTCATACTGGCCTTTTCTATTTTTATGGGATAAGGCATCGCCATCCTAGATGATGGATATGATCCATGTCCCTGGGTAGATACAGTGAACACAAATGAAGGTTTTGTATTTTTACTATCCTTGGATCCAAGTTCATCCATTATATATCTTGTAAGTACAGAATCCTTTGGCCAGCCCAAAGGAGTGTGTTCCAAATTGGTCATAGATTCTCCAGGTATAAATTTTCCAAAACCAAGATGCCTATAGCCCTTGTCTCTATTATAAAACCTCATATTGAAGTTGTGTATTGCACTGGCCTTGTATCCGCTTTTAGACAGGGTTCTAGCCATTGATATCGAGTCGTTCTCAGCCAAAAAAGTCTGATAAGGTATTTCCCCTGGATTTAGATAGTCAAAGTTCGCACCACTTAGGATTTCGTATTCTGTACGAGCAGTCCCTCCACCAGTAACCGGAACATTCATATGTCCAGAAGTATAGTTTTTCATGAGTTTTCTCATATTTGGCATTGGGTCTTGATTAAAAGTGACATTTTTTATTCTAGTTGGATCCATAAAGGCCTCTAACTGGACTACAATTATGTCAGGATTATTTTGTCCCAAACCCCTCTTGTCATTCTTTTCCCTTTTGTCAACTTCTTTTCTGATTTCTTCAATGGTCTTCCTACTATAACCCTTAGGCTTCCTCCTAAATGACGATATAGTTTCCGACAAGAAAGAATAGACAAATCCATTGTGTTGATAAGATATATTTACATTCCAGGCTATGGGTACCAATATTTTTGCACTCCTAAGCTGGGGGGTTACAATAAGAAAAATACTCATCAAAACAATATATACGAACATATTTCTTTTAACCCTTGTCCTTATATATCCCTTATCTCTTTTATATACTATCACACTTATACCAATAGCGAGAGATATACAAATAACTATCAAGGCTATGCCCTTAAACGACAGGAATATATTGGAAACTTCAAATGCCTCCTTGTATGAATACAAGTCATATGGAGATATAGGCATCCCTCTCATATCATTGACAATCCTACTGGCCGTAACCAACAGTATCAAAATAAATGTGGAAACATACAAGTAGAATTTCTTTTTAGAGACAAAAATAGCCACAGCAAATATTAGGAATAGCAATATCCAATTTACTATAAAAGCTAGAGGATAATCCATCATAAAACCAAAAAATTTACCTATACTTCCTCTGAATATCCATTCTATAGCTAAGAATACCACAAAGGAATAAATAGCATATAGTCTAATTTCAACATTAGCACTGGCCCAAGACTTGGTAACAGTGCTATTGTTATTGTCTATATTTAATTTTTTGCTATTATATTTTTTTCTACTGTAATATTTTTTTTTCTTCATGACTACCTATTTGCAGCATTAATACACTGTTTAATGACTGACCTATTTATACCTCCAAGAGATACCAACTCGCTAGCTCCCCTTAAAATAGACTTGTTATTGTTAGGTCCTACTAGGAAAATAGGTGCATTGTTCTTACCTGCTAAAGGACCACCTGTAAGAGCATCGACTAATTTATAACCATCACTCAAGTAGTATGAACCATTTGAGTTCTGATAGAACTGGTTTATTAAAAGAGAATTTGTATAGTATCTATTTTTGCCTGAAATTCTTCTTGCATTTAGGCTAGATACTAGGCTTTGTGATATAACATTGCTACCACCTACTGCATATATATTATTAGTTCTAAGAACTATTGACATAGATTTTGAATCCATATTATTACCATTTGTAAGTAATATAGGTTCTCCATCTCTTGCAGCTATTGCTGATGCACTCATGGCATCGGCTTCTCCAAGTCTTCCGTTGGCTACAAATACCTTGCCTACTGAATTTTTTATGCTCAGTATTTCTCTAGCTACATTGTAACTAGTTTCGTATCTGTTTACTCCACCAATTCTCTTAACAGAAAATCCACCCATACTCTGGTCTCTTAACCTGTCTTCTAAGCCCCTACTAATTGATCCTTCTGAACCTATAATATATATCCTCTTAGCAATATCTATTCTTAGCTGTGTCTCATTTGGTATTGAGTCCTTGTGAACTAATAAAATAGGTGCATTTAAAACACCAGCAAGTCCACTGGCACTAAGACCATCAGCTAGCATATTATTATCTGCATTTACCAATATTACATTTTCATATGGTCCAAAGTTACCAGCTATACCACTTGCAGTAGCATACCTGTCTATTCCAGCTATCGACCTAACATCTCTGCTATCTAAGGCATTTACATTAACTGAAAGGCCCGCTAGTAAAATGGACGTCAGCAAGATACTCGCTATTTTTTTTCTTATCTTCATACTATCCTCCTCTTAAAAATAAAATATGAACAATAAAAACAGCCCTAAGGCTGTTTTTACGTATACTATCTTTCGCACTCCTGATTAGCAACTGTACAAGAAGTTTTGCAAGCTGACTGGCAAGATGTCTGACATTCTCCACATCCACCCTTAGCTGCACTCTTCTTTAGAGTAGCCTTTGAAAGAGTCTTCACATGCTTTTTTTCCATGTCTTTACCCTCCATACTATAATAAATTTTCTCTATTCATTATACCAAAATATGGATATAATTTCAAGTTTGCTTTTATTGTTCTAGCTTGTCCTCAACATTTTCTATTGGTTCTTCATTTGAAACTTTTTCAACTATCCTACCAATAGCCCATTTTTCGAATGGAACCTTAGTCCTACTTGGACCTAATTCTAGAACTACCTTGTCTTCATCTACCTTAGATACCTTGGCTATAATTCCACCAACTGTCACTACAGTATCGCCTCTTTCGATAGAGTTTCTCATTTCTTTTAACTGATTATCTCTCTTTTTCTGTGGTCTGATCAATAGGAAATAGAATATGACAAATATCAATACCCAAATTCCTATACCCATTATCATCTGATTCTGTGGCATACTATCCCTCCTAATAATTACTTACTACATATCCTTATTATAAACCATCTTTACCTTATTTACCATAATATTTAGCAAAGAATTCATTTCTAAAGTCCATCAACCTATCATCCATTATAGCCTGTCTAACATCCTTCATAAGATTTAACAAGAAATGTAGGTTATGGTTGCTAATAAGCCTAGCTCCAAGTATTTCGTTTGTCTTTACCAGATGTCTTATGTATGACTTAGTATAGTTTCTACATGTATAGCAATCGCACTCTGGATCTAAAGGTGTAAAATCCTCTGCATAAGATGCATTTCTGACCACGACCTTACCCTGGCTAGTCATAGCTGTTCCATTTCTAGCTATTCTAGTTGGAAGCACACAGTCAAACATATCTATACCCCTTATAACGCCCTCTATTAAATCATCTGGTGATCCAACTCCCATCAGGTACCTCGGCTTGTCCTCTGGTAAAAGAGGAGTTGTATATTCTAAGATTTCATACATTAGGTCTTTAGGTTCTCCAACACTCAATCCACCAATTGCGTATCCTGGTAGGTCTATAGCTGTTATTTCCCTAGCTGATTGCTCTCTTAGGTCCTTGTACATACCACCCTGGACTATACCAAACAAGGCCTGATTCTCTGGATTTTTGTGGGCAGCCTTACATCTTTCTAGCCACCTAGTAGTTCTTTCAAGTGAGTTTTTAACGTACTCCCTATCAGCAGGATAAGGTGCACATTCGTCAAATGCCATCATGATATCAGGGCCTAGGGCATTTTCTATTTCCATTACCTTTTCTGGAGTCAAAAAGTGCTTTGAACCATCATGATGAGACCTAAACTCTACACCCTCTTCTGTTATCTTCCTAAGTGGACCTAGAGAAAATACCTGAAAACCACCACTATCAGTAAGTATTGGTCTGTCCCAATTCATAAATTTGTGCAAACCACCTGCTTTTTTTATAAGTTCATGACCTGGTCTTAGGTATAGGTGATAAGTATTTGAAAGTATAATCTGAGACCCTATCTCCTTTAATTCCTCTGGTGTCATAGACTTAACAGTTGCCTGTGTTCCAACTGGCATAAATATAGGTGTATCTATTACACCATGTGGTGTATGGAGTCTTCCAAGTCTTGCACCTGTCTGCTTACAGGTTTTAATTAATTCATATCTAACTGCGTACATTTAATATCCCCTTCTTAATTATGTCTTCTTACTTGTATTTAACTGTTTTTCATTTACCAATGACTTTATATCCAATATAAACCCTATATTATGTTCCTACTTAAAAAACATAGCGTCACCAAAAGAGAAAAACCTATACTTCTCTTTAACAGCTTCTTCATAGGCAGAAAGAACATATTCTTTCTTTGATAGGGCACTTACAAGCATGACCAATGTTGATTCTGGTAAGTGAAAGTTAGTTATTAGATTGTCTACAACCTTAAATTTATAACCTGGATATATAAATATGTCTGTCCACCCAGTTTTGGCATGCATTTTACCATCTTCACTTGCTACAGATTCAATAGTCCTACAACTTGTAGTTCCCACACATATAATCCTCTTGCCATTTTCCTTTGCCCTGTTGATTTTTTCTGCAGCTTCTTCACTGACTACATAAAATTCAGAATGCATCTTGTGGCTCTCTACATCATCTACCTTTACAGGTCTAAATGTCCCTAAACCAACGTGAAGGGTAACAAATGCTAGGTCTACACCCTTAGATTTTATTTCTTCCAACAAGCATTCCGTAAAGTGTAGTCCTGCTGTAGGTGCTGCAGCTGATCCCTTATGCTTAGAATAGACAGTCTGATATCTTTCCTTGTCATCAAGCTTTGCAGTTATGTATGGAGGAAGTGGCATATTGCCTAGTTCATCCAATACTTCTTCAAATATACCATCATAGATAAACTTGACCATTCTAGACCCATCTTCTACTATATCAACAACTTCTGCAACTAACTTACCGCCGCCAAAAGATATCCTAGATCCTATTTTGGCACGTTTGCCGGGCTTAACCAAAGTTTCCCAAAGCTCACCATCTCTCTTCAATAATAAGAATTCAACCCTTCCACCACTTGATTCTTTTTCACCTATCAATCTGGCTGGTATTACCCTTGTATCATTTAGGACAAGGCAGTCACCCTCTTCTAAATAGTCTATTATATCCTTAAAAATCCTATGCTCTATCTCTCCAGTAGCTTTATCAAGTACCATAAGCCTTGAACTAGACCTATCTTTAATAGGTACCTGAGCTATTAACTCCTCTGGTAGATAGTATTTAAAATCACTTGTCTTCAAAATTTTCTCCCCTTTTTACTACTTTTTAACCTTGTCTTGTGGATACGGCATACCCAGGTGCTCATAAGCTCTAGGCATTGCTATCCTCCCCCTTGGTGCCCTATTGATAAAACCCAACTGCAACAAGTAAGGCTCATATACGTCTTCGATTGTATTTCTATCTTCTCCAATTGAGGCAGCAAGAGTGTCTAGTCCAACCGGTCCACCCCTGAACTTGTCTATTATTGTAGTCAAAAGTTTGTTGTCTACAAAATCAAGCCCCAACGAGTCTACACCTATCAAATCTAAGGCATCTACTGCGACATCATCCGTTATTTGACCATCTGCCCTTACCTGAGCAAAGTCTCTGACCCTTTTTAAGAGTCTATTGGCTATTCTAGGTGTTCCCCTTGACCTGGATGCTATCTGTATAGCTCCTTCATCTTGAATTCCTGCTCCAAGTATAGATGAAGACCTCTTGACTATCTCCGCCAATTCTTCTTCATTATAGTAGTCCAATTTTAAAATCACACCAAACCTATCCCTAAGTGGATTTGTAAGCATACCAGCCCTAGTCGTAGCCCCTATAAGGGTAAACTTAGGCAGGTCAAGTCTTATAGATCTCGCTGATGGACCCTTACCTATGATTATATCTAGACAGTTGTCCTCCATGGCAGGGTACAAGACCTCTTCAACCGACCTGTTGATCCTGTGTATCTCATCTATAAACAAAACATCATTCTCCTGTAGGTTGGTAAGTATCGCCGCCAAGTCACCAGCCCTTTCAATAGCTGGTCCTGATGTAATTCTAAGATTAACACCCATTTCATTGGCTATTATGCCCGCTAAGGTAGTCTTTCCAAGACCTGGAGGTCCATATAATAAGACATGGTCTAGGGCTTCATTCCTATTTAAGGCTGCATCTATAAATATCCTAAGTTGTTCCTTGGATTTTTCCTGACCAAGATAGTCATCCAGACTCTTGGGTCTTAGACTATTCTCAATCTCAAAATCTTCTTCCTTCATTGTCGATGTTATTATGCGTTCTTCATCCATCTAAGACCCCTCCTTAAAATTTCAAGCTAGTCTTCATTATATACTCAAGTGCCTTCTTTATAATCACTTCAACATCCATACCAGGTTGCTTGACAAAGTTGACAGATTCTTGTGCCTCAGAACTTGTGTACCCAAGGGCGATAAGTGCGCTGATAGCTTCATCCTCTGAATTGTCTATTGCAATTTCCTTTCCAGAAAGTGGTAAGTTTTCCATAGTATCAAGTCCATCTATCACAATTTTTCCGACCTTGTCCTTTAACTCCAATATTATTCTCTCTGCTGTCTTTTTACCAACTCCAGGTGCCTTTGACATAGCAGTGACGTCAGAGTTAATTATTATAGCCTGTATCCTTGCAGGTGGTGCAAACGACAATATACCCATACCTACTTTTGTCCCTACCTTTGATACTGATGTAAGAAGCTTAAACATTTCCTCTTCTTCCTTACTATAAAAACCACATAGGCTTATATCATCTTCTCTAACTATCATCTTTGTATATATCTTGGCCTCCTGACCAATTGATAGCTGGCTCAAAGTGGTTGTTGATACTAGCAATTTGTATCCGATACCATTGTTTTCTATCAATATATAATCAATGCCAATTTCATCGATTATCCCCTTTATGTATCCTATCATAATCTTCCTTTCTATTATAATATTAACCCTTTGGACTTCATTTATGCTTTATTTATAATAATTTATAGCTTTAAATTAAAAATATACTATATATCATAAGTTCAACGATTAATGATATTAAAATGTCTTCATCTGCTAAAATCTATTCAATTCCTTACTCAGCCTATTCGAATGAGCATGACATATAGCTATAGCCAACGCATCCGCAACATCGTCCGGTTTTGGCACAGATTTTAGATTTAAAAATGATGTTACCATCCTCTGGACCTGACTCTTGTCCGCTCTACCATAACCACACACACCTTGTTTTACCTGGAGTGGAGTGTACTCGTAGATAGGTACAGAATGTTGAACGCAAGACAAAAGAATTACCCCCCTAGCCTGGGCAACCGTGATACCAGTTGTTATATTCTTGTTAAAAAATAATTCTTCTATACTTACTTCATCAATATCATAGAGGTGAAACAATTGATTCATGCCCCTATATATCATATCCAACCTTTCAACAGTCGGCATTCCGGCAGGGGTTGTAATAGCACCATAATCTATGGTCCTAAACTTGCTGTTTTTGTATTCGACTATACCATAACCAATTATAGCAAGTCCTGGATCTATTCCCAAAATAATCATATACTAATCACTTTCTAATTTGTTTGTAAAACTTTTTCATTATAACAAATAATTTTTAAGTTGTAATATTGAATATACAAACATAATTTATTATTTTTCTTAAAATGTATCACTATATATTTTACCACAAGTATATACATTAAACAAAATTTATTTATTTGTGATTTTTTTTATTAAATTAACTGTAATTAATATTAAAAAGTGATATAATAATGATTAGATAGTATAGTTCTAAATATTTCGAAATTATATATCTTAAGTATTTTTGAACTTATTATACGTTGGCGTTCCACAAAAAATAATTTAAAATCTCATATGTATTATTTTCTCAAAGTTATTGTATCAATATTTGTTAAATAAAAAATAATACTTATATAAGAGGAGGTGTAATATGGATGTTTCACAACTAGGTTCTAAGTTAGCCGACTATAGAAGAAGTAATAATATTACTATCAAAGATTTTTCTAAGCGTTCAGGAATAAGCACTGCCCTACTTAGCCAACTTGAAAGAGGTCTAGGTAATCCAAGTTTAAGTGTTATAACATCAATAGCTCGTACAATGAACTTATCTGTATCATCATTATTCAAAGAGTCATTCACACTAGAATCTCTTGTAAGAAGGGTTGATGAACAACCCACAATTATAGATACCTGCAAAAGTAACCTTGAATTTCAGTTGCTAACAGCTGGTGGCAAAAGCTCTGAATTTGACTTATACAGGGTAAAAATAAGAGCAAAAACTGAAACTGTATACTATCCACTTTCTGACTTAAACAGTGAAGAGATAATCCTAGTAGAAAAAGGTGATCTTTCAATTTGCAATAACCAAGGAGGTGAAGTTGTATTAAATGCTGGAGACAGCATGAGATTGGTATCAGATTACAGATACAAGATAAAAAATCCATCAACTCAAGATACATCCGCCCTATACTTTGTATCTAGTCATAAGGATATTTTCAAAAAAAGAATGCTATAAATAGTCAGATATATATTATTCAATATACATTAATTATAAAATGCTGCAGGCATAGCCAACAGCATTTTTTATTTACTATAGAATTTTCATTTATTATAGTTTTTTATTGTAATTTTTTTATTATAGTTTTTTATACTATATTCTCTACCTTATTATATTTTATTTGTTTAGAACATATATTTCTATATTTCTTCTACCAAAATTCCTCATATTTTTAGGTGATTTCATGAATATGTCAATCATAGTACCTCTTATTATGCCACCTGTGTCATTGGCTATAAATACCTTATCATAATAAGGAACATAAACTCTAGAGCCAAGTGGAATAACTTTCGGGTCAACTGCTATAGTTCCCCATCTAGGTCTTTGGCCTGAGGCTGTAGTTGTATCTCCAGAATAAGCACTTGCATTAGATATGTACTTTCTACCTGTTCCAATCAGATTTCCACTCCTATCATATACTCCATTTGCAACCCTAGCATTGTTTGAGCTTTTTGCTGGGGCAGGTGTCTTATTTCCCTCAACTACACTTGTATATTCACTATTATTTTTCAATTTTTCTTTTAAACTACCGTCCTGGTTAAAAACATACTTGTTGGCATTTATTGTTTGAACTCCGCTTACCATATGTCCTTCCTTATTAAAGTAATACCAAAGACCACCTATTCTTTGCCATCCCTTAACAGCCTTATTTTCACTGTAGTACATCTGTCTATTATTCACAGACTTCCATCCCTCTTCATTTTCTATTACCACGCCACTATCTTCAGCAGCCTCTACCTTGCTAGTCGTATAAAAAGCAAACTGTCCAGCAAGTAATATTGCCATCATTATATTAAATATTTTCTTCATCCTTAATCTCCTTTTTTGTTTTAGTCTTACAAGCCATAAAAATAGGCTAATAAGTAACACTTTGTAACTTTTACCTTTCACAGTTTTATATTCTACTATATTTGTAACAAAAATGCAACCTTTTTTCACTTTCTAAAGGATTAATCACGCTTGAAAGTCTTTTTATTTTAGTTAAATAAAGAAATAAATTACATTTTGTTATATATTTCATGTACCTTATCTATTTAATAATTCAAATCATATATTTTTTATATATTTTTCTAAAAATTCTTGTTTTTTATTTAAATTTATTAATAATCTATCTATTTTTGGGTAATAAGATAATATATCAATAAAAAAATGATAAGCAATGTAAGGCGGATTATCAATTTATTATAACAGGAGGTCATTATGACAATTACAAATTATTTTGAAAAGAAGAAAAAGCAGAGACAGAGAGAATTAAGAAGACAGAGACTAGCTAAGGTTGCTAAACTAGCTGCTCTAGGAGTTACTGCAGGTGTTGTAACATCAAAGCTAGCATCAGAAACTGAAACTGGCAGGAAGACCGCTCAGAAGCTAAAAGATACATCATCTGATGTTGCTGACTATGTGGTAGTTGAAAAAGATACTCTACTTTATAAGATTAGCAACGGACTAGCAACAGTTAAGTCAAAGGTAAGAGAATCTCGTGAAAACGTAAATGAATACTTTAAGGAAAAGTATCATGTTGTAGATGTTAAATTAGATAACAAATTCGAAACACTTGAAAACAAGCTAGATGTACTTGAAGGAAAAATCGAAGACAAGGTAGAAAAAACTGTTGAAAATGTTCAGAAGGCTGACAAGAAGTTCGGAAAAGCAGTCGATAAAACAGTTGATACAGCTGAAGAAGTAGCTGAAAAGGCAAACGATAAGGCTGAAGAAATGGCAGATAAGGCTAATGACAAAAAAGAAGAAATAGAAGATGCTGTCAAGGATAAAAAAGAAGATGTTGAAGACAAGCTAAACGATAAGAAGAAAGAACTTGAGGACAAGGCATCTGACAAAAAACAAGAAGCCTTCAATAAATTCCAGAAAGAAGAAAGAAAGTTAGAAAAGAAGATTCAAAAGTAGATTAAGGAGATCAGATATGACAATTACATTAGATATGAGTTTATTCCTATCAATTCTTGCTCTACTAGGGTGTGTTGCAATGGTTTTTCTTATAATCTTTTTAAAAAGACTTGCAGAGATTCTTAGAAGTGTTGACACATTGATTAAAGAAAACAGGAACAGCATAGGTCTTACAGTAGCAAACTTGCCTTCGATAACAGGCAATGTTGATACAATCGTTGGAAATGCAAAGGACATCACAGAAGATGCTGCTGTTATCAAGGACAGGATTAAGTCCGGTGTTAGTACATCAGTAGATGTAGTAAAAATAGTAAAAGACACAATAAAAAAATAAATCAAAAATATAAGCCTTCAAAAGTAAACTTCTTTTGAAGGCTTATTTATTTACTAATTTTTAATAATGTGTTCTTGAAGTATATTATCAACAAAAGATAGTATCATATCTGCCCCATCATCTCTAGAAATCTTACCCTTATATACCCTATAAAGAATTGATTCATGCGAGTATGAAGTAAGGTCATTGACCCACTCAAGCTTGTCTTGGTCTAAGAATCCATCATTTGCAATTTCTTGTAGCATATAGATATTTCTGCTTTCAAGAGAAGAAGACTCGAGCATCTTTTCTATAAATTTACTATGCTCTACCTTTTTAACTGGGAAAATCTGATAATACTCGTCTATATACTCAGCTATGTTTCTCTCTAGGTTATTGAAGAAAAAGCTATAGAAAGCGTCAATATTTATCATATTATGCTTTGCATAACATTCCCACACATTATGATAATTCTCCAAACTTGTTAAACTATCATCTACATAGTTCTCTAAATCGCTTATGTATTCATCATAATCAAACAAGAATACAAATATCTTAAGATGTTCTATGTTTTCAAAATAATTATAAATGGTAGCACTATTGTAGCCAGCCTTATCCCCGACCTTTCTAATAGTCAAGTTGTCTATACCATACTCTTCTATTACAAACTTGGCTGCCTTTATCAATAGCTTTATAGTCATTATTTTATAATCTGTCAATTCCTTTTTAGTCATTTTACGCCCCCTTTCTCCTTTACATTTTCAAAGTATAAACAATCTATACCGCTAATTATATTATATCCAATAAACCATAAAAAATAACAATTATCATGTGATTATCTATCGAAAATTTATATACTTATAATTTATAAAACAATAATAAAAAGAGCCTAGCTTAAACTAGACCCCACTTTTAACTAAGCTAACTTTGACTTTGCTACTTCTACTAACTGAGCAAATCCCTGTGGATCAGCTATAGCCATTTCAGATAACATCTTTCTGTTAACTTCTATATCAGCCTTCTTAAGTCCATGCATGAACTTTGAGTAAGATATATCGTTCATTCTACATGCAGCATTTATTCTCTGTATCCAAAGCTTTCTGAAGTCTCTCTTCTTCTGCTTTCTACCAACATATGCGTTCTTTAATGACTTCATTACAAACTGGTTTGAAGTCTTGAAAAGCTTACTTCTTGATCCTCTGAATCCCTTTGCAAGCTTTAATATTTTTTTATGTCTCTTATGGGCATTCATACCCTTCTTTACTCTTGCCATTCCTCTTCCTCCTAAAAATATTTCTTACTTGTATGGTAATAACTGTGCTATTCTCTTTGCATCTCCGTCACTAACTAAAGTTGACTGTCTAAGGTTCATCTTAGTCTTAGGAGACTTCTTAGTAAGTATATGACTCTTGTAAGCCTTAGCTCTCTTTAACTTACCGCTTCCTGTTTTCTTTAATCTCTTTGCTGCACCTCTATGTGTCTTCATTTTTGGCATAACAAAATCCTCCTCTCAATTATTATCTATTTCTTTGGATCTATAATTACAACCATATTATTACCCTCAAACTTAGGGGCCTTATTAGGTTCTCCAAATTCACTTACTAATTCTATGAATTTCATCATTACTTCCTTGCCTATATCCTTATGGCCTAGCTCTCTACCCCTGAATCTAAGCTCAACCTTGACCTTATCTCCCTTTTGTAGGAACTTAATAGCATTATTAGACTTAGTCTTTAAATCATTATCGCCAATACCTGGTCTTAGTCTAACTTCCTTAACAACTACTACCTTCTGTTTTTTCTTGGCTTCTTTTTCTTTTCTCGCCTGCTCATATCTGAATTTACCGTAATCCATTATTCTACAAACAGGTGGTTCTGCATTTGGTGAAATCATTGCTAAATCAAGATTCTTCTTAGCTGCCATTTCCATAGCCTGCTTTATTGAAACTACACCTAACTGTTCATTGTCGTCAGATATCAGTCTTACTTCCTTTGCTTTGATTTCTTCATTAATTGCTAGTTCTTTACTAATAATAGAACACCTCTACTTTCAACTTAATAAAAATGCTTAGTTCATTTTTTACAATAAAAAAGACGGAACAAATCCGCCATAAGTTATCCATAGATTATAATCTATGCTTCTGATACTTATACAACCTTATTAAGCTCTGCCATAAGGTGAGAACGGACTCTACTTCTTTTCTACTCAACTAGTATATAACATATATCTATTCATGTCAAGCACTTTTCATATATTTTTTATATAGGGGGCAATAGCCCCCATATTTAACTTGTACTTTCCATTTAAATTCAATCCTAAATTAAAATTCGGTTCTAAATTTAACTCGGATCTAAATTTAAATCAGATTCTTATTTCAACTTGGACTCCAAGCCTCTCTTGCAATTCCAACAAAACTACAATTCCCCCAAAACAAAGTATGCTTTGTCGATTAGTGAGAAATTATCTCGTAACCATCCTCTGTTACTAAGACCTGGTGTTCCCACTGGGCTGACAAGGAACCATCTCTAGTGTATGATGTCCAGCCATTTTTCTTGTCTATATAAACTTGTGGCTTGCCTATATTTATCATGGGCTCAATTGTAAACACCATACCAGGCACCATAAGCATACCAGTATCCTTCTGACCTACATGAGACACAAATGGTTCTTCGTGGAATTCATTACCTATACCGTGGCCACCAAACATGGTAACAACACTATAGCCATTCTCGTGGGCATACTCCTGTATAGCAGCTCCTATATCGCCTATATGCCCCCACGGTCTTACCTGATCTAGGCCCTTATTTAGGCACTCTTTAGTGAACTCAACTAGCTTTTTAGCCTCTTCGCTCACATTACCGATCGTAAACATTCTTGACGCATCAGAGAAATATCCGTCCTTTATAGTAGATATATCTACATTTATTATATCTCCATCCTTTAATATCACTTTTTCATCTGGTATTCCGTGACAAACCTCGTTATTTATTGACGTACAACAAGATTTTGGATATCCTTCATAGTTAAGAGGCGCTGGAATAGCATCATGGTCTACTGTATATTTATATACCATCTTGTCAATATCTTCAGTCGACATTCCAGCCACTACCTTATCCTCTAAGAAGTCTAGTATACCTGTGTTTACTTCAGCTGACTTTTTTATTCCCTCTATCTCTCTTGGTGTCTTTATTATAGTTTCATCCGGCACTATATGGCCCTTCATCCTGTATTCCCTTAGTTTTTCATCAAATTCTAGGTGGCACTTTTTATATTTTTTACCACTGCCACACCAACACCCATCATTTCTATTTAGCATTTTTACCTCCTATGTATAGCCTCATAATTATATGATACCACATTTTTATAAAAATATACATTTATTATTTGTATTTGATACTTGTTATTAGTTTTGTGTACTAGTACACTTCTGTTTTTTTTCTTAATTGACCTGCATCAATTGACAATATGCGTAATAAAATAATAGAATGAAATGAGGATTTATTATAATAAAATTTAATATTATATATGGTTAGTCAAGGAGGTATTATTATGAAAGACTCAAAAGTTTCAAGACTTACTCAATGTGCAATACTAGCAGCCCTATGCTTTGTATCATTCACTTACTTGCAGATCAAGATACCTGTACCTGGTGGAGACGCTACTTCAATCCATTTTGGTAACGTATTTTTGGTGCTTGCATCACTATTAATAGGAGGTGTGTATGGTGGGCTTGCCGGTGCTATAGGTATGACAATAGCAGATATAATGGATCCAGTCTATATACTAGTCGCTCCAAAGACATTTGTCTTAAAGTTTATAATAGGTCTAATAGTAGGTACACTTGCCCACAAATTTGGACATATTAATGAGACAAGTGATAGAAAGCATATATTTAACTGGGTTCTAATGTCATCTATTTGTGGTATGGCATTCAATGTTATCGCAGACCCACTAGTTGGATACTTCTACAAGATATATGTACTTGGTCAGCCAGCTGACGTTGCTAGTGTCCTAGCAAAATGGAGTGCAGGTGCTACATTCTTCAATGCTATAACTACTGTTATAATAGCTTGCTTGATATACAATGCGCTTAGACCTATCCTAATAAAGTCAAATTTATTACTAGGTTACAATCCATCTAAAAATGCTAAAAATAGAGTTGAATAAGTTCTTGCCTTTTGCTACAGATTATGTTACAATATTCTAGTAGCAAACGAGGACATTGCTGGATTGCTGGAATTGGCAGACGGGGCGGACTCAAAATCCGTTGGTAGCAATACCGTGTGGGTTCAAGTCCCACATCCAGCACTTAGAACAGACTTTAGGGTCTGTTCTTTTTTTATAAATTCTAAAAAATCCACTGCAGTCCTAGATTCCCATCACCACTCACCGAATCCACACTGCTAATATAATAATTCAATTATCAAAAATCTTTTATCTTATTTCTTAAAATCCCAAAAACACCTATTAAATTCTGGTCATAAGTGATATTATAGTATATAGATATAGTGTTACTTTGGAATTAAATCTTACTCCAATTTAATATGTTAATAGAAAAGAGGTATAAATATGATAAGTAAAAATTTAGAAAATGCCATTAATGAACAGATTAATTTTGAGTTTTATTCAGCCTACACATACTTGGCTATGTCAGCATATGCTGAAGAGATCGATTTTCCAGGAGCTGCAAACTTCTTCAAGATCCAGGCTCAAGAGGAATTAGACCATGCTAGAAAAATGTACGATTACCTATTCCAAAAGGGTGGTAAGGTAGTGCTTGAAGCCATCGAAAAGCCTAAGGCAGAGTTTGACAACCTATTGAATATCTTTGAAGAAGGTTTAAAGCATGAACAGACAGTAACTAAGAGAATATATAATATAGCCAACATAGCTCTTGATGAAAAGGAACACGCAACTATGAGTTTCCTTAGCTGGTTTGTAGATGAACAGGTCGAAGAAGAAGAAAACTTTACAAACCTTGTAAAGAAGATCAAAAGAGCAAGTGGCAATGAAGCCAACCTATATATGATAGATGACGAACTTGCAACTAGGGTATACACTCCTCCAGTACCAGCTAAATAGGCGTACTTGTAAGTTGAGTCAATCTATATGATTGGATAAGATAAAATTAGATTAGTTAAGTTATATCCATTAAACTAAACAAATATATCAATTACAAAAGGGGCCTATTGAGCCCCTTTTATAGTGTATAAAATTCTTTAAATGTTTTAAGCCTTATCTAGGTTTTATATCCTATAAAACTTCTACTTCTACGTTTTCTCTTTCGTCTATCTGCTTTTGAACCTTTGCAAGGAAGTCTTCAACTGACATCTGTCCTAACTCACCCTCATCTCTTGATCTAACAGATAGTAGGCCGCTTTCCATTTCCTTTTCACCTACAACTAGCATATAAGGTATCTTTTCTAGCTGGGCTTCTCTTATCTTAAATCCAACCTTTTCTGCCCTATCATCAAGTTCAACCCTGATACCTGCATCAAATAGCTTTTCAACTAGTTCTTTTGCAAATTCATTGTACTTGTCTGATACTGATAGGACCTTTACCTGGCATGGTGCTAGCCATACTGGGAACTTACCAGCGTAGTTTTCTATTAGGATTCCTATGAATCTTTCTATTGAACCAAGAGCAACTCTATGGATCATTATTGGTCTATGCTTTTCTCCATCCTTACCTACATATGTAGCATCAAACCTCTGTGGTAGCTGCATATCTAGCTGGATTGTACCACACTGCCAAGTTCTACCTATACAGTCTCTTAGGTGGAAGTCTATCTTTGGTCCATAGAAGGCACCGTCACCCTCGTTTACTATATAGTCCATGCCTAATTCTTCTAGTGCACCTCTTAGACCATCTTCTGCTATTGCCCATTCTTCATCAGTTCCCATTGAATCTTCTGGTCTAGTAGACAACTCTACATGGTAACTGAATCCAAACTTAGTATATACCTTGTCTATTAGGTTAACTACTCCCTTTATTTCATCTCTGATCTGTTCCGGTAGCATGAATATATGAGCATCATCCTGAGTGAAGGCTCTAACTCTCATTAGTCCATGTAGGGCGCCTGATAGTTCGTGTCTATGTACTCTACCTCTTTCCCCAACTCTCATAGGGAAATCTCTATATGAATGTAGCTGTGACTTGTAGTATAACATGGCTCCTGGACAGTTCATAGGCTTGATTGCATAATCTTCTTCATCTATCTGAACTGTGTACATATTTTCCTTGTAATGGAACCAGTGACCTGAAGTCTCCCATAATTTTCTGTTAAGTATTATTGGAGTTTCTATTTCAACATAGTGGGCTTCTCTGTGGATTTCTTCCCAGTACTTCATTAGAGACTGCTTTAGGGCTGTACCTCTTGGCAAGAATAGAGGGAATCCTGGTCCTTCTTCTGGTATCATAAATAGTCCAAGTTCCTTACCTATCTTTCTGTGGTCTCTCTTCTTAGCTTCTTCAAGCATCTTTAAGTAGGCTTCTAGGTCCTTATTCTTTTCAAATGAAGTACCATATACTCTTTGAAGCATCTTGTTGTTTTCATCACCTCTCCAATAAGCACCTGCTATTGACTGTAACTTAAAGGCCTTTACCTTCTTAGTTGACTGAAGGTGTGGTCCCCTACATAGGTCAACAAAATCTCCCTGTCTGTACATTGATATTACTTCTTCAGCTGGAAGGTCTTCTATCATTTCTACCTTGTAGTCTTCACCAATTTCCTTCATCATCTTGATAGCTTCTTCTCTAGATACCTCAAAACCTTCGATTTTTAGGTCTTCCTTAACTATCTTCTTCATTTCAGCTTCTATCTTTTCTAGGTCTTCTGGAACTAACCTATAGTCTAAATCTATATCATAGTAGAATCCATTGTCTATTGCTGGACCTATAGCAAGCTTGGCTTGAGGCCAAAGTCTCTTTACAGCCTGGGCAAATATATGGGCTGAAGTATGTCTAAATACTTCCTTACCCTCTGCGTCATCAAACTTAAAGAAGTTTACCTTGCAGTCCTTGTCTAGCTTTTCATTTAGGCTAGCCATTCTTCCATCAACTGAACCTACTAGTACACTTCTAGCAAATCCATCACTAATTCCCTTGGCAACGTCAAGTAGTGATACTCCATCTTCAAACTCTAGGACACTGCCGTCTTTTAATTCAACTTTTATCATAATAATACCTCCATATAAAATCAATAATAAAAAAAACTCGTCCCCAAATAAATATTTGGGACGAGTTAAAATTCGCGGTTCCACCCAAGTTTCCGATAATAATCGGACTCTCGATAAGACTTTAAGGCAGTCAACCGGACACTTTCAGAAGCCTATAGGCCCTACTAAATCCTGCTCAAAGGTAGTTTTCGAAATGTCTCTTTCTCATTGGACTTTCAGCCGGTGATCCAAATTCTCTGTAGATGATCTACATCCTACTCTTCCTTCTTCATAGCTTATTATTTATGTTGTATCCATAGTACCACAATGAAATTTATAAATCAATAGCAATCATTTAAATTATTAAAAAAACTTTCATCGACCTATCTTTCATGTGTATAAATTTAATATTTCTAGTATATTTTTAAGTGGTCAGCCTCTTCCTGCCCCTTCATCACCCTGTAGGCACCCTGGGCCAAGGCCTTCATCTCAAACTCACCAGCATATATGCTAATATCAGCCAAAAATGCCACCTTTTCCTCTATCCATCCAGTAAGTAGCTTCGAATTAGCCATACCACCTGTTAGAACTATACCATCTATCTTACCATTGTCTACAACTGCTAGTGAACCTATATACCTAGCTATCTGGTAGGCCATACCCCTGTAGACCTTCTTTGCTTCTTCGTCACCATTTGCTATCATGGCTTCAACTTCTCTGGCGTCATTAGTTCCTAGGTAGGAAATAAGGCCACCAATTGAATCTTCGTAACTCTGCATCGCATCAGCCCCCTCTTCCCTAGCCATTGTTATGCAGCTGTATATAGGGAGAGCTCCTGCCCTATTTGTAGAAAATGGACCCTCATCTGATGATATGACATCTACCAAGTGACCATTTTTCTGGAAATTCATAGATATTCCTCCACCTAGATGGGCTACAATTATAGATGACTTATAGTAGTCAAGTCCCTTATCCTGGCAGTACTTCATGGCAACAGCCCTAGTATTCAAGGCATGAGAGAAAGACCTTCTCGGATAGTTTTTAAGACCTGATAACCTAGCCTCATCAGTCATCTCATCAACTGAAACTGCATCGTATATATAGGCTGGTATATTGCCAATATCACTTAGCTTCTTGGCTACAAGAGCTCCTAGATTAGAAGCATGTAGCTGGGCTGGATGGTTTCTCATTATGTAGCATAGGTCTTCATCAACGACATATGCACCTGTATGCAGGGGAGGAAGCATACCGCCTCTTGATACGATTACATCAAGATCCTTGACCTCCATGTCGTTTACCTTCAAAAAGTCCATAACCTGGTCAAATCTCATATCAGTCTGGTCATATATAGACTTGTACTGGGCAAGCACATCAGAGCTGATATCCATTGAACCAGTCATCAGTTCATTACAATCTTCATACAAGGCTAGTTTAGTCGATGTCGAGCCTGGGTTTATGACAAGTATTTTCATATTTTTCTCCTTTATAAAATAATTTTCAAGTAAGCAGTTTCCTAGTGCTGGGCAAGGGCTGCCATTGCTATTGAATAGTACTTCTCTTCTGCTGATGCACTCCTAGATGTAAGGACTATAAGACACTTGGCTCCAACAATAAATCCTGCCATCTTTCCACCACCTGCAAAATTAAATGACTTATCCAATATATTACCCGCTTGTATATCTGGAACAAGTAAGATATCAGGATCTCCGGCTACCTCACTCTCAAATCCCTTTATCTCGGCTGCCCCCTTCTTGTAGGCAAGGTCAAATGATATTGGACCTTCAACTAGGCAATTCTTTATGATACCTTTTTGGTTTCTTCTCTTTAATTCAGCTGCGTCTACAGTCGATTGCATCTTAGGGTTGACCCTTTCAACAGCAGACAATACAGCTACCTTTGGCCTCTCATAGCCTAGGTTACGGTATATTTCTACTGCATTTTCAATTATCTTCTGCTTTTGTTCTACATCTGGGTACATACACATGCCACCATCTGTTATAGTTATCAGCTTGTGGTAGGTAGGCATCTGTTCAAACGACATATGTGTCATCAACTTGTCTGTCCTAAGGCCCTTTTCCTTGTCAACTACAGCCCTCATAAGAACAGCTGTCTCTATGTGACCCTTTAGTATAAAGTCTGCATTTCCCTCTCTTACTAGTTCTACTACCTTTTCAGCAGCCTTTGAGTCTTCATCTACGCCTATTATTTCATAGTCTTTATCAACACCTAGTTTTTTTAACTCTTCTTTAATTTCAGACTCATGACCTACGAATATCGGCCAGGCTAGACCCAACTTTTCTGCCTCTATAGCCCCGCCTATGGCAGCTTCATCAGCCATACAGACAGCACATCTTTTCATCTCCTTAAAGGCCCTTACCCTCTCAATTACTTCGTCAAAATTCTTTACCATATTATTCTCCTTCACATTTTATCCTTTGCATCTTGCAGACTCCATTGGATTTTATAATCAGCAATGAGTACTAACCATATACCGATTAGTACTCATTACTTCACCGGTGGATGTATCAAATCTTCAAAAGGTTCAAAAAAACTTTTTCCGCATTATTTGACCCTCTTAATCATTATACTAGTTCAATACCCACTCTTAGTGCTTTTTTATTAATTTCTATGAATTTTTCTTTAACATTTTCTTCAATTATTTTATCCCAGTCTATTTCTTCAAGATTCATCTTCTTGATTATAGTTCCTAGGAGGATTATATTCATTACTTTTTGGTTGCCTAGCTTTTTGGCTTCTTCACTTGCATCAAAGGCATATACCTTGCCAGACCTAGCTTCTATCAGTTCTTTAGTATTTTCTGGATACTTGTCCTTGCCTGATAAGACTCCAATTGGGTTGAACCTAGCTGTATTTAATACCACTACACCATCCTCTCTAAGATAGTCGATATTTCTTAGGACCTCTAACTCCTCAAATCCCATTATTATATCCGCTTCCCCCTGTGGCACAACCGGTGAATATACCTTGTCTCCATATCTCAGATGGGTAAGGACCTGTCCTTCTCTCTGACTCATACCGTGGACTTCACTCATCTTTACGTCATAACCTGCACTCATAAGACCTATAGTAAGCAACTTGCTGGCTGTTATAGTCCCCTGTCCGCCTATTCCAGTTAGTAATATATTCTTAGTCATCTTATTGAACCACCTTTCCTATCGCTCCTACAGGACATACCTGGGCACATACACTACAACCTACACACTTGTTTATATCTATTGAAGACTTCTTAATATCAGTCTTGAAAGATATAGCCGGACAACCTGTCTTAGTACACTTCTTACAGCCTATACATGTATCTTGGTCTACACTGTACTTGTCCTTAAATGATCCTGGGAAGTTTTTCTTGTCTTCCTCTGACTGGACCTTAAGTGCACATGGCCACCATGTTATTATCACTGAAGGCTCATCTAGGCCCAATGCCCAGTCAAATGCAGCTTCTACCTCTTCTAACTTGTTAGGATTTACCCTTCTTATATTCTTTACACCTATGGCCCTTACAACTGATTCTATATCTACCTCATTAGTTTGGCTGCCCTGGGCTGTATAACCAGTCCCAGGATTTTGCTGCTGACCAGTCATGCCTGTAATCCTGTTGTCCAAGATACAAGTCACTGTGGATGAATTGTTGTATACAACATTTAATAAGGAGTTGATACCTGTGTGGAAGAAAGTAGAGTCTCCTATTACAGATATAACCTTTTTGTCTTGGTTTTGATCCATCTTAAATACCTGTGATGCACCGTGACCCATACTGATACTTGCTCCCATACAAAGTGTCATATCCATGGCATTGTATGGAGCCCCAAACCCAAGAGTATAGCAACCTATATCCCCTGATATCATGACATTCTTCCTCTTGCCAAGAGTATAGAAGAATCCCCTATGCGGACATCCAGCACAGAAAGTCGGAGCCCTGTTTATCATCACTTCCTTGGCAGCTTGGTCTATCTTGACATCTTGTCCGTATACCGATTTTCTTATAACCTCAGGTATCATTTCTCCATACCTAGGAAATACATCCTTGCCATGGCACTCTATACCAAGAGCCTTGATGTGTGTTTCCATTATAGGGTCATTTTCTTCTATTACATATATTTTATCTACCTTACTAGCAAATTCTTTGAACAACTTGTCAGGAAGTGGATTTGAAAATCCAACCTTTAGGTATGAGGCATCTTCTCCAAAGACTTCTTTTGCATATAGGTAGCAATCACCTGATGCTATAATACCTATTTTCTTGTCATAGTACTCAGTAAGGTTGAACTCACATTCATTTGAGTATTCAAATAGGTCATCCATCCTCTTGAATATATGCTGCTTTCTGACCTTGGCATTTGCAGGTACCATTACATATTTAGTAGGCTCTTTCTTCCATTCCTTTATAGGTACATCTTGCCTGTCCTCTAATTCGACTAGGCCCTTAGAGTGACAGACTCTAGTTGTCATCCTTATCATTATAGGAGCATCATGGATTTCACTCAACTTATAGGCCTCTTTAACCATGACCTTACACTCCTGACTATCTGCTGGTTCAAACATAGGAACAAAGGCAGCTCTTGCCAAATTCCTGTTGTCCTGCTCGTTCTGAGATGAAAATTGACCTGGCTCATCAGCACTTACAATCACTAGTCCACCATTTACACCTGAATAAGATGCTGTAAAAAATGGGTCAGCGGCAACATTTAGTCCTACGTGCTTCATGGCTGCAAAAGACCTAGCCCCTGCTACACAGGCTCCTATTGCAGATTCTAGGGCGACCTTTTCGTTTGGTGCCCACTCAGCAATCATCTCTTTTGAATCAACTTTAGAAAGGTTTTCCAATATTTCAGTACTTGGTGTACCTGGATATGCAGCAGCGTATTTTACACCTGCCTCATATACTCCTCTTGCTATGGCTTCATCGCCAGTCATCAACTTTTTCATACAAATCCTCCCAAGCTATGATAGCTTAAATATTATTATTTGCTTCTGATTACTTTATAAGCTGATTATAATCTCAAGAAACTTCTATGTCAACACATTGTTTATTTTTTAATATTTTTAAACAATATATAAATAAACTTAATCTTCAGAAAAATTAATTTTTAAAAAGTTATTTTTCAGTTCACTAGAGTTAATTATATAAATAGAGTCAGTTTGCATAATAATAAAAATTTTTTTGATTTTATACTTTTATTAATATCGTTTATCATATGATATATTCTTTCTTTATTTAAAAGATACATCAAATGAATAATATAAATAAAATCTTTCATTAAAATAGATTTTTAATTTACAAACTGATATATTTGTATTATCATCTTGCAATTTAATCATGATGAAAACCTATTTCAGAGGGGTTATAAGGTAATAAAATCTCATTTTCTCAAATAAAATTGCAATTATTATATATTAATTGCAAATTATATAATTTTTCTTGCATTTTTATCCATATATTCCTTGATTTTTTTATAATATTATAGGATAATATAGGTGTAATGATTAATACATATCAAACATTAAAGGAGGAATGACTTATTTTAGAAGTATTAACAAAAATCGATGACGTGATGTACTACCCTATTCTTATAGTTGTTTTAGCAGTAGCAGGAATTTATTTCAGTTTTAAAACAGGATTTATACAATTAAGACTTTTTAGGGAATCTTTGAGGGCTGTAATGGAAAAGCCTGATCAAAAAGGACAGGTATCTTCTTTCCAGGCGCTTATGGTTTCAACTGCCTCAAGAGTTGGTACAGGTAATATAGTTGGTGTATCTACAGCCATAGTACTTGGTGGACCAGGTGCAGCATTTTGGATGTGGGTTCTTGCGATTGTTGGTTCAGCAACTGCATTTATAGAGTCTACTCTAGCACAGATATACAAGCGTAGAGACAAGGAAACTGGTGGATGCTATGGTGGCCCAGCCTACTATATAGAATCTGCCCTAAAGAACAAGACTCTTGCATCTCTATTCGTAGTATTCCTTATACTTACATATGGTTTAGGATTCAACCTACTTTGTTCTTATAACCTACAGTCTACATTCTCTATATACTCATTCTACAATCCAAAGACTACTCCAATGATTATTGGTGCTATAATCGCTATTGCAGTATTTATATCAATAGTTGGTGGTGGAAAGAGAATGATCCGTGTTACAGAAGTTATTGTTCCATTTATGGGAGTTGCTTATATAATAGTATCTCTAATAGTAGTAATAATGAACATAGGAATGTTCCCAGAAGTTATAAAGTTAATATTTACTGATGCTTTTAGCGGTCGTTCATTTGCTGGTGGTCTTGCTGGTTCTTGTCTAATCTACGGTATCAAACGTGGATTATACTCTAACGAAGCAGGTGTTGGTTCTGCTCCAAATGCAGCAGCTTCAGCTGAAGTATCACACCCAGTTAAACAGGGTCTAGTACAGGTACTATCTGTATATATAGATACAATCGTTATTTGTTCAGCAACAGCCTTTATGATACTTGTATCAGGTATTCCTATGAAAGAGGAATTAGCGGGAGCTCCTATGGTACAGGAGTCACTTAGGTCAGTATTCGGATCTTTCGGACCTTTATTTATAACAATAGCTATGATCATGTTCGCTTTCACTACTCTTATAGGTAACCTATACTATTGTGAAACAGGTCTATCTTACCTAAATGGTAACAAGAAGCCTGGTAAGACTTTTATGATAGGTTTCTATGTAGTAGCTGCTATAATAGTATTCGTTGGTGCTACTATGGAAATGGATGCTGCTTGGGCATCTGCAGACATAACAATGGGACTTATGGCCCTAATAAATATACCATGTTGTGTAATCATGGGTGGTGTTGCTATAAAGGCTGCTAAGGACTACGAAAAGCAGAGAAAAGCAGGTCAGGAACCTGTATTCCATTCTAAGGTTGTCGGTCTTGATTCAAAGGACCTAGATTATTGGGAATAAGAAATTAATAGCAAGTTAAGTAAAACTATTGTTCAATAGTAGATAGCGTTGGTGGTAAAAAATACCCTCCCAGTTATATGACTGAGAGGGTAGATCTTACTATCAACGCTATTATTTTATTATGGTAAATTCTATTTTAAATATCTCGAATTGTCAAATTAAGCGCCACCTAATTTATATAAATATTGTTATTATCCCTTGTACTATACCTATCAAGAATCCTAGAACTAGGCCTAGATTTTCAATGTGCTTTAGCTCTTTTTTAGATAGACCCATAATAAGTTCCTCTAGCTGAACCAAATCTAACTCACCTATCTTCTCTTCTACCATTTGACCTACATCTATCCTAGACTTGACCTTGTCCTTTACCTTATCTATGACATCATCCATACCCTTGTCTATCTCTTCATTGAGTACTTCACCTATGCCTGATAGGACCATAGGCCTAAACATAGTCGGTATAAAACTTATCTTTTCATTGATAATATACTCTACCCTTGAGTTTATATAGGCTTTTATCTCTTTCTTGTCCTCTGGTCTTATCATGCCATCTACAAGCTTGTCGTAGTCAACTAGCTCTTCACCAACTGCCTTGCCTATATTCTTGGCTATATCATCCCTTCTCTTTGGTATAAGACCCCACAATTCATAATTGATCACTGGTATCTTGTAGGGTTTAAGTGGTCTAAAAAGCATCTTGACCGCTATAACATTTGTACTATAACCTATTATTGCACCAACAATAGCCAATAATACTACTCTTATAATAATTTCTTGATTTACCATTGTACTTCATCCTTTACTTTTTTATTTGCTTTACTTTTTTACTTTATTACTTATTCACAAATCACAAGCATACCGCCGTAGTCTTTTAGCCTTCCACTTGATAGACATAGATATTCCTTAGACTTTGACCTTATAAATTCTACCATTCTCTCTCCGTCTGGATGACTATAAACATCACCAAAGAATACTATCCTGCCATCCTCCAAACTAGATGTAGCTCCTCCTATAAAGCCATAGTCCATATCAAAAAGGTCTATATGTCCTTTATCTATCTCCAGCACATCTATATCATAGGCTCTTAGGATCTTGGCAATACCCCTATCGCTAGTTATTAAAGACCTCTCATCAACCCAACATATGGAACAGGCTGCATAACCCTGTCTTACATCTATCAACTCACTTGTAGGCACTTGGTCTAATACTGCATCAATTACAGCAGGATCTATATTGTCAAGTTTACCAATACCATACTTTCCTGAAAAAGAAAAATTATAGACTATGTCTTCCGGATATTTGAGACCTAAATACCTACTTCCACTTATGATAGAGTGCTTAGGCAACTTATCACCTATCGCCGTCTGGTAATAAGCATAGGATTCTTTAGATGCTATCAGTTTGTCGCCCACAGAAAATATGCCTATGTCAACATGAGACCTAATGGCGTCATATAGGTTTTTGTGGTCGTAGGATTCGACTATTGTATAAGCCTCAGCCTCAAGTTTTGACCTCATATCCTCCTCCATCCGCCTATCAACAACTGCATATTTTATCATCGGTATGTTTTCAAAATTATCATGTGATTTTTTAGGAGTTCAGTCACAAGAATCATATAGCTTTTTGGCTAGACCATTCCAGGACATTTCCTCTATATTGACCTGCCTGTAGTTTTTGTCCAATCTTGTCCTTATAGAATCTTCTATTGCAAGCGCCAACCTATCTACATACTCTCCAAGTCTATCCACCTTAGGCCTTGATACAGCCTCCATTTCAGGAAGACCTACATAGGATATCATACCCGACGTATTTATATCCTGACCCAGCCATTCCTTGACACCATCTATATCCGTAGTCAATATAGAATTCCCACAGGCCATAGCCTCAAGCAGGACTAGGGGCAGCCCCTCATAGTAAGACGGCAATACAAATATATCCGACTGATTGAGCATACTTGCAAGTTGGTACTGGTTTAGCCTACCTAAAAACTCAACCCTAAACTTAGATTTATTTCCTTTATTCTTGATATTAATAACCTCTTCTTGGTCACTTCCATCACCAGCTAGGTAAAATACCAGATCCTCCTCTGGAAAATCAACCTTTTCAAGTGCATCAAAAAACTCCATTAGCCCCTTTGCATAGGCTAACTTACCCGCATAGGCAAGAGTAATCTCCTTGCTAGATGACTTATCCGACCTCGATTCACAGTTAAATATAGTCTTGTCATAACCGCTGCCCAAGACCTCTATCCTAGAATCTTCAATATTAAATATATTCCTGATAAGACCAGCCTGTATATCATGTAAGGCGTATATTTTGTCGAGTTTTGGTATGGCTCCTATTATAAGGTCTTTCTTAAAATCGTGGCTCATCAACTGCCTTAAACATGTCCCATGGCATATTGCAACTACAGGTATATCATTTATATTTTCCCTAACCAATGAAGTCGTAAAATATAGGTGGTGGCATACTATCAAGTCAGGCTTAAATTCTTTAACAGCTTGATCTAACTTGCTTAAAAAAGAACTTTCCATCCTACCTGCCATATCATCTGTCATATTCTTGTATATAGTGCTAGGATAGGGCATATTATCACTCATGCCAGGAACATTAAAATCAAGGATTCCATCATTATATAGGACAGGGTAAAAACTTAGGTCTATATCTTTAAATTTCTCCATCATTGAAGGTAAATCATCACTCGAATCAACTCCAGCAATCAAGGCCTGGCCACTAGTCAAATGGTCCATCCCCTTTATAATGCCGCTCATATATATACCACTGCCCGTATAATCTGGCTTTTGGGCACTAATGTGAAGGACCCTCCTTCTACCTATTGGACTTATTTCAAATACTGCACAGGTAGAATCATCCATAGACTTAAACCTAGGAATAAACCTTACCCTCTCTTCATCAGACTCAAAATTTCTTATCTCCCTATATATTGACTCCATGCCCCTTTTGAATGTAAGGTCTAGAAGGTCTCTTTCTTCATATAGGTGGTATTTTTCAGATGCAGAAAAATATCCATCACTTGCGATCATAACCCTTGTTTCCTGGTCAATGTCTATGCTTCCTGACCTCGCCTTATATGCAGCGTCCTTATCAAAGCTAAGTATCCAGTATCCCTCATCAGTATTATTCTTTAGCCTATTTTCTACTATCTTGTCCATGACCCTTGATTTAGTATCATCAAGACTTATATTACCAAAATCATCCAATGATCTCATCTTTTCAAAGACCTCATCATCTAGCTTGGATACAGACTCGTCAGATATTTTTATAGTTTCATTTGACTGACCTATATATAGCCTACAGTCTCCCAAGATAATATATTCCAACCTATTGTCTATTACCCTAGTAAGGCAGATTGACGCTGACGGTAGGTCTATCTTGCTTATAGAGGATATGTCTATCCCCTTATTTGAGATAATTTCTATATACTCTCTTCTGACATCTTCTAGCCCCTTGTATAAAAAATCATCTAGTCTTATATTGCATTTTAAATTTTCTTTTATATATGAATTCCACCAATTTGAATACCAATGTGCATCACTGGTATCAGATACTAGGTTTTTTCCATTTAGGCCAGTTGCTCCATCTATAACCCATGCAGCATTATCTAAATGATCACAACTATCCTCATTGTAATTTCCAACACCAATCCTACAAATTGATTTTATATTTCTTAATATATTTGTCATTATATACTTCGCTTTCTAAAAATATACTTCTATTATTATATTCCCTATTATATTATTTTACAGTAGGACGGGGGAGAAATCAACTCCTGTTGACCTCTCCCCCTATATTAGTGATTGATTGGCTATATTATTATCTTATAAGGCACTTATTTTTCTGCATAATTCGTCGGCAAATTCGCTTGTTGAAGCATTACCTCCTAAATCTGCAGTGACTAGCTTACCTTCAGCAA
This sequence comes from Peptostreptococcus anaerobius VPI 4330 = DSM 2949, assembly GCF_000381525.1. GTDB lineage: Bacteria > Bacillota > Clostridia > Peptostreptococcales > Peptostreptococcaceae > Peptostreptococcus > Peptostreptococcus anaerobius. The sequence goes on along the minus strand of NZ_KB906620.1, from coordinate 6,017 downwards.
ATACTTCCTTTAATGACTTTTCAATCTTATCTGCTGATTCCATTTCTCCTATATGCCTTAGCATCATGACTGCAGACTGGATTATTGCAGTTGGATTTGCTATATTTTTGCCAGCTATCTCTGGAGCTGAACCATGAACAGCCTCGAAAACCGCACAATCATCTCCTATGTTTGCAGATGGTATCATACCAAGACCTCCCACAAGCCCTGAGGCAAGGTCTGAAAGTATATCACCATATAGGTTAGGCATTACCATAACATCAAATTCCTCTGGCCTAATAACCAGGTTCATGGCAGCCGCATCGACTATAACATCATCTGAGTACAGGTCGCAACTAGCTCCGTCAGCCTTTCTTAGGATTCCATTATCTTTTGCAACCTGATTGAACACATCTAAGAATAAGCCATCAGAAATCTTCATTATATTGGCCTTGTGTACACCTGTCAGTCTCTTGTAGCCATTTTCCCTTGTATACCTACAAGCAAATTCTACTATCCTTTCAGATGCTGGCCTTGTGATTATCTTGATTGTTTCACCGGCGTAGTCACCAACCTTGTGCTCTATGCCAGCATACAAACCTTCTGTATTTTCCCTTACTATAGTCAAGTCTATATTGTCATATCTAGATTTGACCCCCTTGAAAGTCTTGACTGGCCTCACATTTGCATAGAGGTTCAACTCTTTTCTAAGGGCTACATTTACACTCCTAAATCCCTTGCCTACTGGTGTAGTGACAGGACCCTTTATAGCTACCTTATTCTTTCTTACACTATCTAGTACATAGTCTGGAAGCGGTGTGCTATACTCTTCTATCACAGCCTCACCAGCTATTACCTCTTCCCAATTTATATCTACTCCTGAGGCCTTTACTACCTGTTTCATAGCCTTTGTCACCTCAGGTCCTATCCCATCTCCTGGTATTAAAGTAATATTATACATATTTGCCTCCTATGAATTCTTTTCCTTTATTGAGTTAAGTTTACCACCTGCATACAGCATATCCAATTCTTTGTCGTTGAATAGTGCCTTTACATAGAATGATATTCCCTTTGTCTTGTCCTCTACCTTTAACCTACCAGCCTTTAGACCTTCAAATACATCATCTATTACAAAATCGTCCATCTGGTCAATTAGGTCATAGTCCTTTAGGTCTTCAAATTCCATAGGTATTATACCTGAATTGATAAGGTTGGCCTTGTGGATTCTAGCAAATGACTTGGCTATTACACCCTTGATTCCTAGGTAAAGAGGTGCTAGGGCTGCGTGCTCTCTTGAAGAACCTTGTCCATAGTTCTCACCACCTACTATAAAGCCTCCACCATTTTCCTTACAACGACTTGCAAAATCTTCATCTATTGTTGAGAAGCAGAAGTTTGCTAGGTGTGGTATATTACTTCTGAATGGAAGTAACTTGGCATTGGATGGCATAATATGGTCAGTAGTTATATTGTCTGGAGTCTTTATTATCAACTTGCCAGATATAGAGTCTTCAAGTCTTGAATTAAGTGGAAATGGCTTGATATTAGGCCCCCTAACAACTTCTACATCATCCCCGTCATCTACTGGAGATATAATCATAGAGTCATCTACTAGGAATTTGTCTGTTCCTATATCATCAAAGTCTATATCAAATTCAGCATCTCTAGGGTCCATCAGGCATCCATATATAGCTGATACTGCAGCCAACTCTGGACTTGCAAGGTATACCTGGGCTGAGTTTGTTCCAGACCTACCAAAGAAATTTCTATTGAATGTTCTGATACTTACAGCGTCTGTTCCCGGAGACTGGCCCATACCTATACATGGTCCACATGAGTTTTCAAGTATTCTGGCTCCTGAAGATATTATATCTGCAAGGGCACCATTTCTAGCTATCATCTCCATAACCTGTCTTGATCCAGGTGCTATTACTAGACTGACATCATCAGCTACCTTCCTACCCTTCAGTATTCTAGCAACCTTCATCAAGTCTTCATATGAAGAATTTGTACATGAACCTATTGCTACCTGGTCCACCTTAATCTTTCCCACCTCAGCGCAAGTCTTGATATTATCAGGACTGTGAGGGGCTGCTACCATTGGAACCAATTCGTCTAGGTTGATATCTATTATATAATCGTATTTAGCATCTTCATCTGCAACTAGCTCAGACCAATCATCTAGTCTATCCTGACCTATAAAGTATTCTCTTGTCTTGTCATCACTTGGGAATATAGATGTCGTAGCACCTAGTTCAGCCCCCATATTAGTTATTGTAGCCCTCTGTGGAACTGATAGGCTAGATACTCCAGGTCCTCCATATTCATAGACCTTACCTACACCACCCTTTACAGTTTCCCTCTTTAGGACTTCTAGTATTATATCCTTTGAAGTGACCATCTTATTTAGACTTCCACTTAGGTTGACCTTGACAACCCTTGGAACCTTGATATTATAAGCCTCACCTGCCATTGCAAGTGCAACATCAAGTCCACCAGCTCCTATAGCAAGCATGCCCACCCCACCAGCTGTAGGAGTATGGCTATCAGAACCTAGTAGTGTGTCTCCTGGTACAGAGAATCTCTCAAGGTAAACCTGGTGGCATATGCCATTGCCCGGCTTTGAAAAACATATCCCGTACTTGTTGGCCACCGTCTGTATAAACTTGTGGTCATCAGCATTCTCAAAACCCTGTTGTAGCATATTGTGGTCTACAAAGGCAACTGACTTTTTAGTCTTTACCCTCTTGATATTCATTGCCTCTAACTGTAGATAAGCCATAGTACCTGTAGAATCCTGAGTAAGCGTCCTGTCTATTCTAATTCCTGAACTAGTTCCAGGCTCCAAAGTACCATCAACTATATGTCTTTCTAATATTTTTTCAACTATATTCTTTCCCAATCCAATCACCTCTTACTTTTATTTACTAATATCTCATCCTTTAAGAACCATCCTATATAGCTTCTGTACTATCTTTCTCCATATCCCTCATAACATCCTTGTATATAAATACAAGTTCCTTGTCAAATAGAGATCTCTTTAGCTTAACTGATGTAGACCTAACTACATCTAGTACCCTTGATGCCACTTCATCGTCTAATTCTATATCATACTCCCTAAACTTATTTACTACGGCTGCCCTACCTGAGTGCTTGCCTATTACTATCTGTCTTTCAAGACCAACCTCAGAAGGATCAAAGGCTTCATAGTTCTTAGGATCCTTCAAGGCTCCATCTGCATGGATACCTGATTCATGTCTAAACATGTTTGAACCAACTATTGCCTTCCATGCTGGTAACTCTCTTCCAGATGCTCTTGATACGTACTCAGACAATTCTTTAAATCTTCTTGTGTCTATATTAGAGTGGCACTTTAATACGTGGATAAGTGACATCAAGACTTCTTCTAGGGCTGCATTACCAGCTCTTTCCCCCAGTCCATTCACTGTAACACCTACATAATTAGCACCGCCTAGTACTCCACCTATAGCATTAGCAGTAGCCATACCAAAGTCATTGTGAGTGTGCATTTCTATATCAAACTTTGTCTTATTATATATTCTTTCTATCTTGTTTCTTATTGTAAATGGATCCATAACACCAACAGTATCGCAGAATCTAAATCTATCAGCCCCAGCCTGTTTAGCAGCCTCTATAAATTCAATCAAGAAGTCTTCGTCAGCACGAGAAGCATCTTCACCGTTTACAGATACGTATAGGCCATTTTTCTTGGCAAATTCAGTAGCTTTTACCATATTCTCTATAACCCATTCTCTTGAAGTCTTAAGCTTGTTCTGTATGTGTATATCTGATACTGATATCGATATTGCAACCGCATCAACACCACAATCAATAGACTGTTCTATATCTGAAACAACCGCCCTATTCCATGCCATTATACTTGACTTAAGGTTCTTCTTAACAATCTGCTTAATAGCGTCCTTTTCATCTCCACCCATAGTTGGTATACCAACTTCTAACTGGTTAATACCTAGGTCACTCAACATCTCAGCTATCATTATCTTCTCACTATTTGCAAAAACAACACCAGCAGTCTGCTCTCCGTCTCTTAAAGTTGTATCTACAAATTTCAATTCTCTACCGTTAATATTATCAATCACACACATCTTTATACTTCCTCCCATATTAGTTTCCCTACATTTTGCAAGTTTTTAAATAAATCTTGCATTTCATATATTCATTATAAGTCTTTATCCAATAAATTTCAAGCCTTTTTATGAATCATTTTATTTTTATCTTTCATTTATGCCCAGTGAAAACCAATTTTTGAGGTCTTAATCGTAATTATATTGACATATTTATTATTTAAAATTTCATTTTTAATGTATTTTTGAGAATTCTAGTCTTACACTTTAATTTTTAAATTGATATTAATGAAGATTTTTTTGAAAAAAATATATTAACTCTTACATTTTTATAGGCATTTTTTCTTGAACAAGTTCTTTAATAACCTATTGAGTAACTTATTTAATAAATTATTGAATAACTTATTTAACATTAATTATTTCATATATTTAAGTTTAATTATTGGTTATGTGCTATAATAATATATCAGTAAATAAAAAAGGAGACATACATGAATTTCAAAGACTTTAATATAGACGAAAACTTAGTTCAGGCCCTAGCAAAGATAGGTATCAAAGAACCAACAAGGGTCCAGCTAGAAACAATACCACTTACAAGCGATAAAAGAGACCTAATGATTAAGTCAAATACTGGAACAGGCAAGACTCTCAGCTTCTTGTTGCCCCTTATAGACAAGATATTAAAAAAGGATATAGATAGTATCCTAATACTCGCTCCAACAAGGGAGCTGATTCTTCAAATCAACGACATGGCAGTAGATATCATAAGTCATATAGGTGATGAAAATATCAAAAATACGGTCAACATCCTACCAATATACGGTGGCAAGGATATAAAGGCCCAAATTAACAAGCTTAAAAATTCTATAAATATACTTGTAGCTACCCCCGGTAGACTGCTTGACCATATAAATAGAAATACTATTTCAGTAAGCAAGTTTGACTCTATAGTAATAGATGAGGCGGACCAGATGCTCTTGATGGGCTTTAAGAATGAAATAGACCTTATATTCTCTAAGATCAAAAAATATGACCAGACTATATTCCTATCTGCAACATTAGATTCAAAGGTCAAAAAACTTGTATACAGGTACTCCAATAACCCTATCGAAGTAAATATCGAGGAGGACACCCACGTTCCAGACCTTATAGAGCAAGAGTTTATATTTACAAACGATAGACAAAAGTTTGAAGACTTCTGTTCCAAAATCGACCACGACCAGCCCTTTATGGCAATTGTATTCTGCAGAACTAAGGCAAGGGTCGACAATCTAGAAGAAAAATTAGGCCAGAGAAAATATAATTGCAAGAAAATCCACAGCGATATCAGCCAGGCAAAAAGGGAGAGAATCATGAAAGACTTTAGGGACCTCAAAATACAATTCCTTATATCTACTGACCTGTCTGCTAGGGGTATAGACGTCAATGGAATCAGCCACATATACAACTATGACTTCCCCGAAAGACCCGAGGACTATATACACAGGATAGGACGAGCAGGAAGAATTGGTAAGGATGGCAAATCTTGCTCATTTGTAACAGAGAAAAATATGTCAGTATATGATGAAGTCAAGGCAATACTAGAAAAATAAAAACATAATCGAGTAGGGAGGACTTTCTCCTCCCTCTCACACCACCGTACGTGCCGTTCGGCATACGGCGGTTCAATTCATGTAATAATCTAAACAACTAATGAGTCCTCGCTTTGCGAGGATTTCTTTTGTTATCTTGCGAAGTCCGGCTGTTTTTGCTACCGCCTGATAATGGTCTGCAAATCCTACGGATTGTCTTGCCATCCATTCGGGTACGCCAAGTTTCTTTAACCCCCACATCCTTTTCTCACTGGTTTTCCACTGTTTCCAGATGACTATTCTCATACGGTTTCGAAGATGTTCGTCTATTTTTGTCATATTTTTCTTCATTTTACCTATC
>NZ_KB906619.1 GCF_000381525.1 Peptostreptococcus anaerobius VPI 4330 = DSM 2949 | reverse complement strand
CATTTCCATTACAGAACCTTCTCCACTACTATGGCTTCTGCTGACTTCTCACAGTTCGTTGTTACTAGGTTTTCCCTCTGTGAGACCTCACGGGATAAGTCGTCAGTCTTTCCTCGTCTACCTGCCTAATTTACTTACATAAGTTACGTTTGCCTTTTGGACTTCGTGACTTTGGGCCCACTCATCCTTTATGTAAGCCTTTATATTAGGTTTCTGTACGTCAGGCTACGATTTTGCTATTGCTTCTTCTCGCCATCACCTCACGGTGATAACCTTGCAAGTTGCTATGAGGTTCGTCGGCAACTACGCCCTACGTGGACTTTCACCACAGACTGACGGCATGCCCGTCATACCCATAAAAAACGGTCCCCGTAGAGGAGACCGTTTCCAATAATATTATATATATTATACTAAATTTATTTTGTAAAGTCTTTCTTATAAAGCCGCTATTGCTTCGTAAAGAGCCTTACCTAGTCTCTTACAGCCTTCAACTATTCTTTCATCAGGCATACAAGAATAGTTCATTCTAAAGTGGTTAGCATTTCCACCGTTTGGATAGAATGGTTCACCTGGTACATAAGCAACGTTGTTTGGAAGAACAACATCCCTCATTAACTTAGCTGCATCTATGCCTTCTGGAAGAGTTACCCAAGTAAACAGACCACCATCTGTTCTAGTGAAAGTAACTTCCTTAGGGAAATATTCATCCATAGCATCCATCATAACTGTTCTTCTGTGTCCGTATACTTCCTTGATCTTTTCAACGTGAGCATCAAGGTCATACATTTCTATAAACTTAGCTATTTCCATCTGAGATACTGTAGAAGCCTGAAGGTCAGCTGCCTGCTTAGATATATTGAATTTTTCAATAATTTCTGGTGCTGCTGCAACCCAACCAAGTCTGTATCCTGGACAAAGTATCTTAGAGAATGTACCGAAGAATAGTACTAGACCCTTTTCATCAAATGACTTAAGAGATGGGAATATTTCACCTTCGAATCTTAATTCACCGTATGGGTTATCTTCTGCAACAGGTATTTCATACTTGTTGATGATTTTCATGAATTCTTTTCTTCTTTCTACTGGCCAAGTTCTTCCTGATGGATTCTGGAAGTCTGGTATAACATAGATGAACTTAACATCTGGATTTTCTTCTAATGCCTTTTCTAGTTCAGACATTATCATACCGTCTCCGTCTGTTGGTATTTCTATAAACTGAGGACCATATGCCTTAAATGCATTAAGGGCTCCTAGATAAGATGGACTTTCTACTATTATCTTATCTCCTTCATCAAGGAATACTCTACCCATGAAATCTAGACACTGCTGAGAACCGTTAGTAACTAATATATCTTTAGCTTCAACATTAGTGTATAACTTTCTGTTCATTCTTTCAGCTATAGCTTCTCTTAGTGGTAGGTAACCATCTGTTGCAGAGTACTGCATTGCTGCCTGTCCCTGTTCTTCAAGAACTACTTCAGCAACCTTCTTCATTTCTTCAACTGGGAATAGTTCTGGAGCTGGTAATCCTCCTGCAAATGAGATAACCTCTGGATTAGAAGCTAACTTAAGGATTTCACGAATTGCTGAACCTTCCGCATTTTCAAGTCTTTTTGCAAATTTTACTGCCATTTTAAAAGCACCTCCATTAATTAAAAACAAAATAATATATCAATTTACTAGCCCTGCATAAGGCAGGGCCTTAAAATTAATTACAAAAACTTTTTAATTCTTTTTTCTGCAGTCTCCCTATCAAGCATGATAACTCTACCGCAATTGTTGCACTTAAATTTTACATCGGCGCCCGTCCTAGTAATAGTAAACTCCTTACTGCCACAAGGATGTTGCTTTTTTAATTCAACAAGAGATCCCACCTTTAAATCCAAGGCCATAAAATCCCTCCTTTAATCCTCTATCTTTATTGCCTCTCTACTCCCATCTTCATTTTTGACTATATGGAAGATACCTCTTCTTTCAAGAGAGTTGTCTGTCATAATGACATTGATTCTATCAAAGTCATCATAATCAAATTTAATAGATAGACCACAGCTAGCTGCAATCTCTCTAGGTGTTGGAAGAGTCATTATCTTAAGTCCCTCAGACTCAAGTAACTTCTCAGTCCTTATTGCATGATGTGTCGAGTTAAATGACACTACATAAAAATCGTTCATATATTCCCCTATCCTATTGTTACTACCTTTGATGCTGATTTCATATTCTCAACTATTGTGTACATATTAGTTATAGAACCAACCTTCAACTCATCCTTAAGACCATAGTAGTCAAGACAAGTACCACAAGAAAGTATCTCAACTCCCTTTGATTCAAGAGTTTTGATATGTTCAACTGTGGCTTCGTTGATAGTAGTAAGTTCTACACCACTATTTAAGAATAATATAGATTTTGGTAAAGGAGATGCTTCAGTCTGCGCAAATAAAAATCCCTTTATAAGAACAGCACCTAATTCATCATTTCCACTACCTATTTTATTGCTCATAATGGCTATAACTTCTCCTCTACCACTTGGTAGGTCACAAGTTATATCTTCATCATTGATGTCTATATTTACATTCTCACCCTTTTTAATCCTAATAACTGTAACTGGTCCATCCTCGCTTACTACTTCAGCTTCACAGTTCAAAGATTTAGCGAATTTGATAACATTTTCCCTAGGAGCTACATCATCTACTGTAACCTCAACTACTCCAGATTCTATTTCTTCTAGAGCCTTCTTTGTTTTTATAACTGGCATTGGGCAAGCTAGACCCTTTGCGTCTACTTTAATATCCATTAAAGCTCCTCCTCTCAAAAGTTTGATTGCACTTCTACATACATCATAACACAATATTCAGATTATTTACATATGATTAATAAAAATTTTTGTTTAAATAAGCATTTTTTTTTATAGATAGTTGAAAAAATATTACTATTAAATATATGGTTTTCTATACTATACATCCTAATATTGTCTCCAACAACTACAAAAAATATAGCAATTGTGGTATAGTTATCCTTAAGGTTGGTATATTATTATTAAGATAGTATACTTATTTATGTATTGTGTTTATTAGTTAAAAATACAAGGAGGTAATTGTGAAAATAAAAAATACGATTAAATATCTAGTACTGGTTGCTACACTTACAATAACTGCTGGTTTTGCAGTAGGATGTCAGTCACAAAAAGGTCAGGCGAGCTCCCAGAACAAGCAGGAACAAGACAAGGAAGGAAACAAGGATGTTCAAAAGGACAACATTGAAACTAGCGATAGAGAAACATCATCAACAAAGGATGAAGACGGGAAAAAATCAACTAAAAAGAAATCTGATAAGTCAAAAGGGGAAGATAAGGCTATAACAGCAGACCTAAAAGAAATAACTTATTACACTTATGATATCAATACAGAAAAACTTACACCACATACAAAGTTGGTAAACGAAATAAGCGTTGGAAATATAATGAAGGAACTATCAGCAAATGGTGTAATACCAAAAAATGCCCAGGTAAATACTGCCAAGGTAGTAACAGTTGATGGAATCAGGACCCTAAATGTTGACGTAAATGATGCATTTGTAAACTTCGACCAGGGATCAAGTGCTGAGAGCCTTTCACTACAGGCCTTCACAAACAGTATGGTAAAGACATTCAAGGTAAAGCAGGTCAAGCTAACAGTTGAAGGAAAGAATTATTCAGGCGGTCATATAGCCCTAAAAGACAATGAATATTTAAAGTTTAAATAGACTATAGTTTTCATTAAACTTACATACAATAAATTTAATAAGGGGGTAAATAAATGATTTATTTAGACAATGCTGCCACAACATACCCAAAGCCAGAAAAAGTCTACGAAACAATAGACGACTGCATGAGAAATTACTGTGCAAATCCTGGTAGGTCTGGTCATAAGATGGCCTATAAGTCAGCCATGGTAGTTGAGGAGACTAGGGACAAGCTAGCTAAACTATTCAATATCAAAAACCCAATGGACGTAGTATATACTTTCAATGCTACAGACTCATTAAACCTAGCAATTAAGGGTCTACTAAAAACTGGTGACCATGTAGTAACAACCACTATGGAGCATAACTCAGTCCTAAGACCTATTATGCAGCTGGAAAATATAGGTGTCAGTCATACATTTGTAAAGGCAGATTCTGAGGGTAGGGTAAATCCCGTAGATATAGAAGAAGCAATTAACGAAAATACAAAGCTTATAATCACTACCCATGCTTCAAATGTTGTAGGAACCCTTGTAGATATCAAGGCTATAGGCCAAATAGCTAAAAATCATGACATAGTATACTTGGTAGATGCTTCTCAATCTGCTGGTGTATATGATATAAATATAGGTGAAATGAATATAGATATGTTGGCAATGCCTGGACACAAGTGTCTACTTGGACCTCAGGGAACAGGAGTCTTATATGTCAACAACAAGATAAGACTAGAAAGCCAAAGGGAGGGTGGAACAGGTTCTCATTCAGAGGAGATAGTCCAGCCAAACCTATATCCTGACAAGTATGAGTCAGGTACCCACAATACACCTGGTATAGCAGGCCTTGGAGCTGGGGTAGACTTTATCCTAGAGACTGGCATAGACACTATACGTAGACATGAAGAAGAGCTTACACAGTACTTTATAGACAATATATCAAACATAGAAAATGTAATCTTATACGGTCCAAAATCCGCCAAAGAAAGGGCAGCAGTTGTTGCCATCAATATAGGGGATATGGACTCAGGAGAAGTCACATTTAGGCTAAATTCTGAGTTTGACATAGCTACAAGATCAGGAATCCACTGTGCTCCACTTGCCCATCAGACAATAGGGACAATAAGGCAGGGAGCTGTGAGATTTAGCTTTGGCTACTTTAATACTAAGTCTGATGTAGATAAGGCTATTGAGGCTTTAAAAATTATAGCTAAAGATTATAAATAATTATAGGGAATATTTTAAAGGAAGTATTACTTATGCTTGTTTGTAACCTGTCGATTAAATAAATTATTTAACGCCAATGGTTATTTCACAAGCACAGTTTATACTTCCTTTTTATAAACCTTTTTTAGTTTTTGAAATCTTTGCTATAAATATTTAAAGTCAATTACTAAGTGATATAAGAGATCACTAATCCGCTTATTATCTATTAAAGTGGATTTTTTGATGGTTTTCCAGCCTTACGTGGGTATTTTATCGGTGTATTTTTTTCTTTCTTAAATATCAAGACTGTATGTTTTAGTTCTTCATCTGGTAGGTCAACCTCTATAAGCTCTACTAGTTTGACTCCCAATATTTTGATGGCATTTTGTGCCTCTTCCAGTTCCTTGACTGCATTTGGTCCCTTTAGGCAGATAAAGAAGCCTCCTATTTTTACAAATGGTACGCATAGCTCAAGTAACACTGGCAGATTGGCTACAGCCCTTGCAGTCGCTATATCAAACTTTTGGCGGTAGTCCTTGTTCTGACCTATCTCCTCTGCCCTACCGTGGACATAGTCTATATCATCAAATCCAATTCCCCTTCCTACCTCTTTTAAAAAGTTTATCCTCTTGTTTAAGGAATCAAGTAGGGTAAGTTTAATATCTGGATTGGCGATCTTAAATGGTAGGCCTGGAAATCCAGCTCCTGTACCAACGTCTATTACCGACAAGTCTCCAGTCAGGTAGCCATGCTTAAATATGGCAACTGAATCTAGGAAGTGCTTGATATATACCTCTCTTTGGTCTGTGATACCGGTAAGATTCATATGCTGGTTAAAATCAACTAGGATCTCCCTGTAGGTTTCAAACCTATCAAGCATGATATCATCACAATCTATCTTGTAGTTTTTAAGTCCGTCTCTTAGCAGTTTAATATTCTCTTCTGACATTGATTCCTCCTATTTTATTACTTTTCAGACCTATTAGCCCTTCTCTTCTGTTCTAGGTATATCAGTAAGACTGATATGTCTGCTGGTGATACTCCTGATATTCTAGATGCCTGACCTATTGACGATGGCTTGATATCATTTAACTTCTGTCTTGCCTCAAGTCTTAATCCCTCAATCTCATCATAGTTCATGTCTTCTCTAAGTTTCTTGTTTTCAAGCTTTCTGAACTGGTCTATCTGCTTCATCTGCTTGTCTATATAGCCCTCATACTTGATGACTATAACAGCCTGGTCTTTGACTTCATCTGATAGATCAAGGTCACTTGCCTTTCCTAGGTCTTCTAGGACTGAATAGTCTATCTCTGGTCTTTTTAGGAATTCATAAAGTGATATACCATTGTTCAGTAGAGCATACCCTCTTTCTTCTAGGTAGGCATTGGCTTCATTTGGAGTGACTCTGTCCCTTCTAAGCCTGTCTATTTCAGCCTCTATCTTGGCCTTTTTAGCCTGGTACCTGTCATATCTTTCCTGAGTGACTAGTCCAATATCATAGCCCTTTTGAGTAAGTCTTGCATCTGCATTGTCCTGTCTTAGGTAGAGCCTATATTCTGCCCTTGAAGTCATCATCCTATAAGGTTCATTAGTACCCTTGGTTACAAGGTCATCTATAAGCACACCTATATAGGCTTCTGACCTATCCAATATAAATGGTTCTTCTCCTCTGATCTTAAGTACTGCATTGATACCCGCTATTATCCCCTGGGCTGCAGCCTCTTCGTAGCCTGACGTACCATTGAATTGGCCAGCTGAAAACAGGTTCTCTACTCCCTTTATTTCAAGGTTTTGCTTTAGCTTGGTAGGGTCTATACAGTCGTATTCTATGGCATAGGCAGGTCTCATAATCCTTGCATTCTCAAGGCCCTTGATAGTCCTATACATCTTGGTCTGTATCTCCATAGGGAATGATGTAGACACTCCCTGTATATACATCTCCTTGGTATCTAGACCCTCTGGCTCAATAAACAACTGGTGGGTCTGCTTGTCTGAGAACTTTACTATCTTATCCTCTATAGATGGGCAGTACCTAGGTCCTGTTCCCTCTATATTACCTGAATACATGGCTGACCTATGTATATTTTCCTGGATCAATTGCTTTGTCTCAGTAGTGGTCCTAGTAAGGTAGCAGGTAATCTGGTCTTTTTCTATATCTTCATTCATAAATGAGAAAGGAGTTACTTTTTCATCTCCAAGCTGTGGCTCCATAACAGAAAAATCTATAGAATCCCTATGTACCCTAGCTGGAGTACCGGTCTTAAACCTCCTCATATCAAGTCCTAGTTCCACTAGAGAATCTGTTAGCTTCTTGGCATAGTTAAGCCCATTTGGTCCCTCATCAAAAGTATCGTGGCCTACAAATATCTTAGACTTTAAGTATACTCCTGTGCACAGGATAGTCATCTTAGACCTGTATATATTTCCCAGTCTTGTAACAACACCTAGGACCTTCTTTTCCTCATGTAAAATTTCTTCTACCTCATCCATTACTAGGTCTAGGTTATCCTGATTTTCTATCGTTTCCTTCATAACCCTATGGTATAAGTTCTTGTCAGTCTGGGCCCTTAGTGAGTGGACTGCCGGTCCCTTGGCTGTATTTAACATCCTTGACTGGATATATGTTTCATCTATGTTTAGGCCCATCTGCCCACCTAGGGCATCTAATTCCTTTACAAGCTGTCCCTTACCTGTTCCACCGATTGATGGGTTGCATGGTAGGGCTGCTATTGAGTCTAGTGACATAGTAATCATCAGGGTCTTCATACCCATTCTTGCAGATGCAAGGGCTGCCTCACAACCAGCATGACCTGCACCGACTACAACTATGTCATAATTTCCTGATTCGTATCTTTCCTTCATATATTTTCCTCTCTATTACTTACCTATACAGAAGTTCTTGAATATAGTATCAAGTAGGTCTTCTGTAACTGTATCTCCATTTATAAATCCTAGGCTGTCCCAGGCATCCTTTAAATCTACCCCTATAAAGTCATATGACATATGGTCTTCTAGCCCCTTTATAGCGTCATTTATCGAATTCATGGCCTTGTAGATGGCATCCTTATGCCTTGTGTTGGTGATCATTACATCACCCTTATTTGAGACCCTACCCTCGTATACCATGGTTTCTATCTTGTCGTGGATACTTTCAAGTCCCTTGTTTTCCATAGCAGATATATGTATTATATTTTCCTCTGCTATATATTCTTTGACCTTATCCATATCAAGTCTAGACTCTAGGTCTATCTTGTTGATAAGAACTAGGGTCTTTTTAGGGTTGATGGCATCCAAAATCTCTAGGTCATCTTCTTCTAATTCTCTTGAAGAGTCAAGCACCACCAATACTAGGTCTGATGACTTCATATGGTCTCTGGACTTTTCTACACCTATTTTTTCAACTATATCGTCTGTCTCCCTGATACCTGCAGTATCGACTATTTTTAGGGGTATACCTTTGATATTTACAAATTCCTCTATTACGTCTCTTGTAGTACCAGCTATCTCCGTTACTATGGCCCTATTTTCTCCAAGTATCCAGTTCATTAGGGATGATTTTCCTACATTCGGCTTACCAAGGATGGCTGTCTTTAGGCCCTCTCTAAGGATTTTACCCGTATCAGAGGTCTCATACATCTTTACTACCTCTTTTTGTATCTGACTAGTCTTGTCTGTTAGTTCCTTGTAGGTAATAAACTCTATATCCTCTTCTGGATAGTCTATAGCAACCTCAACCTGGGCTAGGACCTCAGTTATCATATTTCTAAGGCTCCTTACCTTTTGGGACAAGGCCCCCTCTAGTTGGGTCTGGGCTATATCATGGGACTGGTCAGTCTTGGCGTTTATAATATCTATTACAGCCTCTGCCTGAGAAAGGTCTATCCTGCCATTCAAAAATGCCCTTTTGGTAAACTCACCTGGGTCAGCCAGTCTAGCCCCCTTTTTTAGCACTAGTTCCAATATCTTCTTTACAGATATGAAACCACCATGGCAGTTGATCTCGACTACATCCTCTGCAGTATATGAATTGGGTCCCTCCATGCGGGCTATCAATACTTCATCTATGACCCTATCAGAGTCGACTATATTACCGTAAACTAGACTCCTGTTTGGATAGTCTAGCAGATTTTCCTTGTAAAATGGCTTGAATATACTACTCGCTATAGCTATAGAATCAGCACCACTGATCCTTATAATACCTATACCACCCTCACCAGGGGCTGTTGCTATTGCGGCAATTGTATCGTCGATAAACATCTAATCCTCCTTATCTTTTCATAATTTATATATTATCTAAGTCCTGATATTCAAAATTACTTAACCTTTTGATTATACCATATATACCACAAAAATATCAGTATGATGCCATATAATTCAATACTTTAGGTCTAAAATAACAATTTTATAGCTACTTGATATGATTTGATTTAAATATTAGCTCAGACTTAAGATGTAAATATTAGATTAGACTTAAAAAGTATAAGGATAAAATATAGGGATAAGGACCAAGTAATTATTTATAAAATAAGCTATAGATATCTATATTATCATTGAAAACTATTTCTTGTTCCTATATAATAAAGTTGTACTAATATTCGTAAAAAATAGAATAAACCGGGGTTTTAATTTGTCTTTTATTTTTGTCCGGTTTTTCTATTTATTGGGAAGGGACGATAGCCATGGTAAACAATATAGTAACAAACCTAGAGGTTGTAGAATCAATGTTATACTACTGGTCTTCAGTAGCAGATAGGGAAAAAGTAAATGAAAGCTTTTTTGTAGATGTAGCCAATATGGAGGCCATGAAATTAATCCAAACTGAAGATTTCAATGGAGAATCTATCAGAAAAGTACTTAGCTCAATCCAGAATAGGGAGCTACTTTCAGCAGCCACTAAGCCTGAAAAAAGATTCTGGTCAAAAAATATGTGGATAGCAGAAGACGTATCTATAGCCACTAAAATGGCTCAACCTATAAAGGTCCTAAATGTGGATGACCTAGTTGAAAAATTAAACGAAAAATACCCTGATTTTAATCAGGAAAAAATCGTAGTACACTTTACTCCTCTTCACAGAGACCCTTATTATATCAAGGACGGCCAGATAATCATCAACTTCTTTATGATCTATTTTGATGAAAATGACCAGGCAGTTATTGACGGACAGAATATCAAGGACTATGTATTCGATAGACTTTGCGAGCTTGCAGAGGCTTAATTAAAGAATTTTTAGGGTGGGAGATTTATCTTCCACCTAAATTTTATGTATTTATAGGAGGCCCTTATGAAATTTTTTGTATTTGATATAGATGACACCCTGTACGACCTCAAAGACCCCTTTGTAATGGCCTTTGAAAAAATGTTTGGCTACCTGCCGCATGATATTGATGACCTCTTCTTGGACTTTAGAAAATACAACAACCAAATCTATGACAAGGCCCTAAATGGTCAAATTACAATGACTCAGATGTGTAACTACAGGGCTCAAAAATCCTTTTATGACTACGGTATTATACTTGATGAGTCTAGTGCCCAAAAATTTCAGAGGACCTATGAATCAGTCAAAAACAATATCACGGTAAACAAGCACATACTAGACCTTATGGATAGGTTAAAGTCAAATAATATACCCATGGGTATAATTACAAACGGACCAACTTACGACCAAAATATGAAAATAGACTATCTAGGCCTTAGGTCTTATTTTGATCCAGACCTGATACTAGTATCAGAAGAGGTAGGATTTCACAAGCCAGATAAGGCAATATTCGATGAAATGAAAAATAGGATATGTAATAAATACAATTGCCCAAGTCCTGAAATATACTATATGGGCGACTCCTACGATAATGACATTGTCGGTGCAAAAAAAGCCGCCTACAATACAATTTGGCTCAACCATAGGAGGGTGGCTCCCCTAGACTTAAGCGTAGTTGACTACCACCTGACAAGCTATTCAAGCATAAGTATCTTTATGGATATATTTTAAGCCCACCTATAAATAGGCTCAATCAAATAGACTGACGACATGGAGTCATATAAAAAAGGACCCTCCAAGAAATTATCTTGGCTGGTCCTTTATTTTTAGCGCTTATTCTTACACTCTATTACTACTCTCCTGTATGGGTCTGTTCCCTCACTATAAGTGATGACATACCTATCATTCTGAAGGGCTGAATGTATGATCCTTCTCTCATATGGATTCATATAATCTAGCTTCTTAGTCCTTCTCGTCTTGGCAACCTCTCTAGCTGCCTTGTAGCAATATCTCTTTAATGATTCTTCCCTCTTTTTTCTGTAGTTTTCAATATCTACAAAAACCCTAGTCTTAGAATCCTTGTTTACCCTGTTTAGGGCAAGTCCAGTAAGGAACTGGATAGCATCCAATGTATCTCCCCTTCTACCTATTAGGCAGCTTGCTTGATCACCAGATATCCTAACCTTCATAAGGTTGTCCTCTACCTTGATGTCAACATCGGCATCCACATCGGCATTTTTCAATAATGTCTCAACAAAATCTCTTGCTACCCTTACTTCATCTTCCTGAGTTATGTTTACTGTTTCTTTATCTTCTAATATTTCCTTGTTTTCTACTTCATTCTTAGCCTTGGCTTCCTCTTTTTGAGTAAGCTTTGGACTAATTTTTTCTTCTTTGACAATAACCTTGTCTTCAACTAATTTGTAAGTAAGTTCATAGATTCCGTCTTTCGAACCAAGTCCCAAAAATCCCTTACTTGGCTTTTGCTTTACCAAAACCTCAATACTTGATCTTTCAGCATTTGTAGATTCCAGTAATTTCTCAACAGCTTCATCTGAACTCTTTGCGTAAATTACCTTTGATTCCACTATAATTACCTCCTACAAGCTATTACTTACTGATCTTTCCATTTGCCTTAAGCTCTTTCTCCCTAATCAGCTTGTCCTTTAAAGGCTTTGTGATTATCTTATGCTGTAGGACAGAGAATAAGTTTGACACTGTCCAATAAAGAGTTAGGGCTGCTGGGAAAGAGAATCCCCAGAATAGTGATAAGGCTGGCATCATGTAGTTCATAACCTTCATTGATCCCTGCATCTGGTCCTTTGGTACTGTAACCATCTGCATAACATAGGCACTCACACCAGATAAAATAGCTAGTATGTAGTCTGGTTTTGTAAGAGATTTCACCCATACAAAGCCTACATTAGCTGCATCAAATGCTTGTTTTGTTTCGAATACTCCATACTTCATTGGGTCCCTAAACACCCAGAATAGAGCAAACAATATTGGTAACTGTACAAGCATTGGCAGACAACCTGAAAGTGGGTTGATATCTGACTCCTTGTATAGTTTAGATATTTCTTCGTTTTGCTTCTCAGGTTTGTTCTTGTACTTAGCCTGAATCTCCTTGATTTTTGGATTGATTTCAGACATGGCAAAAGTCGATTTTGTCTGCTTTACCATAAGCGGCATCAAGATAATCTTGACCAATATAGTAAAGAGGATAATCGCAAGACCGTAGCTACCTACAGCTGTGTGGATAGCCTTTAGTACTAAACCTAAAGCATTTGCTATATGTCCCATTAAAACCTCCTAATTTTTACCTCAACTTTTGAGATAGACCTTCTATTTCAAAGGGTCGTAACCACCAGGGTGAAAAGGGTGACACTTAGATACTCTTTTAATTGTCAACCACAGTCCCTTTAGAAAGCCATACTTTTTAAATGCTTGTATAGAATATGAGGAACAAGTAGGATAAAACCTACAAGTCGGCCCCTTTAGAGGAGATATATAGAGTTGGTAGAACCTCACTAGGCCTACTGCTCCCCTTACCAATAGGTTTGAACAAGCCCTTATAAATCGCCTTATCAAACTCATATCACTACCTCCAACTAGTCCTATACCATTTTGGCCTTTTTCGCTAGGTACTTGATAGATTTTTCTATATCGTGGTAGCTAGCATCTGAGCTATTTACCCTCGCTATAAATATGTAGTCGTATCCACCCTTGACATATGGGTCTATATTCAACCTATAAGCCTCCTTGATGTACCTCCTAAGTTTATTTCTAACGTGGGCCTTACCTACCTTCTTGGATATAGAAATACCAATCCTAGATTTTTCTTTTTTATTTTTCATCTTATAGACTACTAAATTTCTGTCGGCCATTGATTTACCACTTCGGTAAATCCTCCTGAATTCAGGATCCTTTTTGATTCCATCTGTGTTATTAAAATGCATAACAAGCTCCATCTTTTTTGCCCTGCTAAATATTACAAAAAAAACCACTTAACAAGTGGCTTTTTAATATCTGATACTTAGCAAAAGCTTAGCTAACTTCTTATTAGTGAGTTAGTCTATTTCTTCCCTTAGCTCTTCTTCTCTTTAAAACATTTCTTCCATTTGTTGTTTTCATTCTTTTTCTGAATCCATGTTCTCTTTTTCTCTGTCTTTTCTTTGGCTGATAAGTTCTCTTCATGACCAAACACACTCCTTTCTTTTAATCCTTAATTGTAAACATAACACTATAATTATAAGTATTTCAAGTCGAATTGTCAATTACATTTTAATATTTTTATAAGATTTTTACCTATATTTTAAGCTTGTCAAAAATATAGGTCTAGTTTTTCCACATCGGTAAATAAATTTTATGCGAAAAAATATTTTTTTATATTTTTTCCACAACGATATACTGAATTTGTTAATAGATTAATTCACATTATACACAACATATAGATTACAATCTTATCAACTTATACTTATCCACAAAAATGTGGACAACTTTGTGGACAACTCTATATTTATATTGTGTATAATAGATATTAACAATAAATCAAGCCATGTTATCTTATTGATAAGTATCCAGATATTATTCACATACACTGTTTATAATATCTCATTTTGGACTTATAAATTATATCATGAAAGTTATCAACAGAATTAATATACATTTATTGCACAGATTTATACCATTTTATATAAGGAGGTTGATTAATACAAGATGGATGCTAACAAATTATGGATCTCTACTAAACAAAAATTAAAGGGAGAATTTCCAAAGAACCACTTTGACCTATATTTTGAAGACAAGAATGTAGTTCCAGTTGACATTATAGACAATGTTTTCTATTTAATGGGAGAAAAAAGGGTTAAACACTTTTTCGAGGTTCAGCAAAAGGACAAGCTGCTGGAGACTTTTTCACTCTTGGCAGTAAACATAAACGACATAGTAGTGCTTACAAACGAAGAGGATGCCAACAGAATTAGACTAAATTCTATTAATAATAAGGAAAAATCAGAGGACCTGGATACAGATAAGGACAAGGGTATACTAGAGCTTGCAAATACTCTAGCCAACTCAAACCTAAATCCTAAATATACATTCGATACCTTTGTATCAGGACCAAATAACAACATAGCACTAGCTGCCAGTCTAAGTATGGCTGGTTTGAACAACAACTTAAAAGGGAAAAACCCCCTATACCTATACGGAGGTGTAGGACTTGGCAAAACCCACCTAATGCAGGCAATAGGTCATGAAATCATAAGAAAAGATCCATCAAAAAAGGTCTTGTATGTGACTTCAGAGACATTCACAAACGACCTTATCATGTCCCTAAAAAACAATACACCAGAGACATTTAGGCAAAAATACAGGTCTGTAGACGTACTGATGGTCGATGATGTCCAGTTCTTTTCCGGCAAAAACTCTACTCAGGAAGAGCTATTCCATACCTTCAACGTACTTCAGGGCCAGAACAAGAAAATCATATTTACAAGTGATAAGTATCCAAAAGACATATCAGGTCTTGAAGATAGGCTGACATCTAGATTTGGCTCAGGTGCAGTATTTGACATACAGCCACCAGAATTTGAGACAAGGGTAGCCATCCTTCAGAAAAAGGCCCAGGACGAAAATATGTCAGTAGATATGGATATAATCTACTATATAGCAGAAAATGTAAAGTCAAATATAAGAGAGCTTGAAGGTGCCTTGAACACTGTATCTTTCTATGCGAGTATAGCAGGAAGAAAAATAGACCTAGATACAGCTAGGGAGGCCCTAAAAAATCAGATTATCTCCTACAATACAAAGGAAACTAATATACTTAGGATAAAGGAAACTGTAGCAGATGCCTACAATGTAACAGTTGAAGAGCTTGACTCAAAGAAGAGAAGTAAGAATATAGCATTCCCTAGACAGGTTGCCATGTACCTTGCAAGAAACCTTCTAGACAAGTCCCTTCCTAAGATAGGTGAAGAGTTCGGTGGAAGAGACCATACTACTGTTATGCATGCCATAAAGAGAATTGAAGACGAGATAGAAAAAGACGATATGACTAGGATGAGGATTGAAAAAATAACATCTGATCTTAATGGATAATATTCAAGTTGGTAGATTTTAAGTACAAAGGATATCTACATTATCCACGTTAATAAAATGTTAATAATTTTAGGATATTTACTTATCAACATTTGCACATTTTATAAATGGAGAATTCAGTAGTTTATCTACATGTTTTTTTACAGGCCTACTTGCCTATATTTCAAGCTTTTAGGTAGTTTTATACACAATCTACAGGCCCTACTACTTATACTACTAAAATATATATTTTATTTATATGTATTAAAGGATTTTTTATTATCAAAAAGGAGGAAATTAAATTGAAACTTATATGTGGACAAAAGAAACTTGCCAATGCTATTAATAATGCTCAAAAGGCAATAAACAATAGAACAACTATAGAACTTTTAAGGGGAATACTATTCTCAACTAAAGAAGATATGTTGACTGTAACAGGATACGACAATGAACTATGTATAGAAACAAAGATAGATGCCAGTGTAAGCAAGGCTGGAAAGATTGTAGTAAACTCTAAATTAGTCGGAGATATAATAAGAAAGTTGCCAGACTCAATGGTGTCTATAGAGGTAGATGAAGACTATAATATGTTTATTTCATGCCTAAACTCTAGGTACAAGATAAAGGGAATAAATGCAGAAGAATTCCCAGTGGTTGCAGATCTTGAAACTGAAAAGATGATCAAGTTCAACCAGGCTGAAATGAGACATATGATAAGACAGACCGTATTTGCTACAGCAAATGAGCCTGTTAACCCAATACTTGCTGGTGAATTGATAGAAGTCAGCGAGGGTCATATAAATATGGCTGCCGTAGATGGCTATAGGTTGGCTGTTAGAAAATCTATCCTAGAAGATTCAAGCAGCGATGATATAAGTGTAATTGT
Source organism: Peptostreptococcus anaerobius VPI 4330 = DSM 2949 (assembly GCF_000381525.1). Lineage (GTDB taxonomy): Bacteria > Bacillota > Clostridia > Peptostreptococcales > Peptostreptococcaceae > Peptostreptococcus > Peptostreptococcus anaerobius. Next base: position 27,805 of record NZ_KB906619.1, on the reverse strand, counting down.
ACCTGGTACCACACTTAACCACCTTAATAGTTTGCTTTCAGATGATGGTGACTTCTATATGGGAGTTGACCCAAAGAACATAGTATTCGTACTTGGCAATACAAAGATAACAGCAAGGCTTATGGACGGTAACTTTACAAAATACGACAGTCTCCTTCCTAAGGAATATATGTCTAAGGTATTGGTAAATACTAGAAATCTTAGAGAGTCTGTTGAAAGAGCAGCCCTACTATTTTCTTCAGAAAAGAACAATATAATAAAGGTTTCTGTTTCAAGTGGTATGATGGTTATAACTGCCAACAATGAAAATGGAAATGCCTATGAAGAAATAAATATAGAACTTGAAGGAGAGGACCTTGAAATAGCATTCAACTCTAGATATTTCTTAGATGGAATAAAGAATATAGATTCTGAATTTATAGAAATAGAACTAGGTGGACCTGTTAATCCATGTATTATAAAGCCAGTAGATGGAGTTGAATATATTTACCTTATACTTCCAGTTAGGGTTAGCAACTAATAAAATTACCAAGTCTGAAAATAAGCGATACAATACTAGTGTCGCTTATTTTTAATTTAATTAAGTAATGTAGAATTCACAAAAATACATGGAAATATGGTATAATATTATATTGTATATAAAGCAAAATTGCCTGTATACACGTTTAATATAATTAAAATTTATTCAATAAGTTTTAATAGTCATGTATTTTTAGTATATTGCATATGGGATTTTGAATTAGGAGAAAATATGAAAAATATAAAGATTGAGTCGGAATTTATAAAGCTTGACCAGTTTTTAAAATTAGCAGATATAGCTAGTACTGGTGGAGAAGCCAAGGTTATGATTATGTCTGAAGATATAAAGGTCAACTCACAAGTTGCAACTCAGAGAGGTAAAAAGCTAGTAAGGGGAGACATAGTAACTTATATGAACGATGACTATATGGTAAAGTAGGTGTAGTTTTGCATATAAATAGTCTTAAATTGGTAAACTATAGAAATTATAATGATTTATCAGTTGATTTTAACGAGCATATAAACTTAATACTGGGAAAAAATGGACAGGGAAAGACCAACATAGTCGAGTCTTTGACCCTGATAGCCATAGGTAAGTCATTTAGGACTAGTAAGGACAAGGAACTGATAAAGTTCGACAAGGATAGCCTGTATATAGGGTGTTCATTTACTAGAAATAATATAGACAAGAAGATAGAGATCGCCATAGCCAAGGATAAAAAAGGCATCAAGGTCAATGGCGTATCTGTAAAGTCTATTCAGGACCTACTTGGCAACCTTAATGTTGTTATTTTTTCTCCTGAAGACCTTAAGCTAATAAAGGATGGCCCCAAGGAAAGACGTAGCTTTATAGACAAAGAAATAAGCCAGATTATGCCTAGATACTATTCTATATTGACTAGTTACAACAAGGTGCTTGACGAGAGAAATAAGCTCCTTAAGAGCCATTATATAGACAGGAACCTACTTGCTGTCTACAGTGAGACTTTGGCTAATTATGCGGCTGAAATATACCTTATCAGGAGAGACTTTGTAGGCAAGTTATCTATAATATCCAGTGACCTACACCAAAAGCTAACCTCTGATAAAGAGGTCTTAAAGATCAGGTACAAGAGCCAGATTGAGGTCACTGACCAAGATGATATAAGGTCTATGAGGGAAAAAATAATAAGCGCCCATGAGGAAAATATCGATCACGATATGCTAAATAGGAATACTAGGATCGGTCCTCATAGGGATGATATAGTTATTTATTTAAATGATATTGATGTTAGGTTATATGGTTCACAGGGCCAGCAGAGAACGGCCTCAATATCCCTTAAGCTTTCAGAAATAGAGCTTATAAAGCAGGAGATAGGAGACTATCCAGTCCTGATACTGGATGATGTCTTTAGTGAACTAGATCAAAACAGGCAGAAAATGCTAGTTGAAAAACTAGAAGACATACAGATGTTTGTTACAACAGCAGACCCCCTACACAAGTTGATACTGGGCAAGGATGATTACTCAGTATTCAACATAGAGGCGGGCAAGGTAGTGGAAATAGAAAATGGAGGTAAATAAATGTCAAAACAGGAATATGGTGCTGATCAAATACAGGTCTTAGAAGGTCTGGAAGCCGTAAGAAAGAGACCTGGTATGTACATAGGTTCAACAGGACCTAGGGGACTTCATCACCTAGTATACGAAGTGGTGGACAATTCTATAGATGAGGCACTAGCAGGAAATTGTTCTGAAATATATATATCCCTAAACGATGATGGCAGTGTAACTGTAAGGGACAACGGTAGAGGTATACCAGTAGAGGTCCACCCCAAGACTGGTCTTTCAACTCTTGAGACAGTTCTTACAGTCCTTCATGCAGGTGGTAAGTTTGGTGGTGGAGGCTACAAGGTATCTGGTGGACTTCACGGAGTTGGTGTTTCAGTAGTAAACGCCCTTAGCGACTGGGTTGTAGCTGAGGTATCAAGAGATGGCAAGCTATACAGACAGAGATACGAAAAGGGTGTTACAAAGACTAAGCTAGAGGTTGTAGATGAAAACCAAAAAGAAAGTGGTACATCTATAACATTTATGCCGGATGCTAGTATTTTTGATGAAGTAGTGTTCAGCTATGAAACTTTGGAATATAGGTTTAGGGAGTTATCATTCCTAAATAGAGTCATCAAGATAGTATTTGATGACAAGAGAAAGGGCCAGGAAAAATCTAAGACTTTCCATTATACTGGTGGTCTAATAGAGTATGTAAAGTACCTTAACAGGACTAAAAATACACTTCATGACCAGATTATATACGTTGACAAGATGCAGGATGACTGCACTATAGAGCTAGCACTTCAGTATACTGATGCCTATAGTGAAAATATATACTCATTTGCCAACAACATAAATACACACGAGGGTGGTGTCCACCTATCTGGATTTAAGACAGCCCTTACAAAGGCTATGAATGACTATGCCAGAAGGAACAACATCCTAAAGGACAAGGATTCAAATCTTACAGGTGAAGATATAAGAGAAGGTATAACAGCAATAGTGTCTGTCAAGCTTCCTGAGCCACAGTTTGAAGGTCAGACTAAGACAAAGCTAGGAAATACCTTTATGAGGGGGATAGTGGATTCTATAGCCAATGAAGAGATAGGTGCCTTTATGGAGGAAAACCCATCTGTAGCAAGAGTGATCATAGACAAGTGTCTAAGGTCTCAGAGGGCTAGGGAGGCTGCCAAAAAGGCCAGGGAATTGACTAGGAGAAAGTCTGTCCTTGAGACTACTTCACTTCCAGGCAAGCTAGCTGACTGTTCAGAAAAATCTCCAGAGAAGAGTGAGATATTCCTAGTCGAGGGTGATTCTGCCGGCGGTTCAGCTAAGGGAGGAAGAGATAGGAATATACAGGCGATACTTCCACTTAGAGGTAAGATACTAAACGTTGAAAAATCAAGGTTAGACAAGATTTTGTCATCAGAGGAAATAAAGAATATGATAACAGCATTCGGCTGTGGTATAGGTGAGGACTTCGACGAGGCCAAGCTGAGATACCACAAGATAATAATCATGACCGATGCCGATGTCGATGGTGCCCACATCAGGACCCTTCTTTTGACATTCTTCTTTAGGTATATGAGACCACTTATAGAGCAGGGCTATGTCTATGCAGCTATGCCACCTCTATTTAAGATTAAAAAGGCAAAGAAGGAGTACTATGCCTATACAGATAGGGAGCTAGGTTCCCTTTTAGATGAAGTTGGTAGACAGGGAACTGAGATATCTAGATACAAGGGTCTTGGTGAGATGAATGCCAACCAGCTTTGGGAGACTACAATGGACCCTGAGCAGAGAATACTTCAGCAGGTTACAATTGAAGACGCCATATTTGCAGACGAGACATTCTCGATGCTGATGGGTGACAAGGTAGCCCCTAGAAGAGAATTTATTGAAGAAAACGCAAAATATGTTAGAAACTTGGATATATAGGGAGGTGGACAAGTAAATGGATACAAATAATAGAATTATTCCCATAGAGATATCAGAAGAAATGAGAAAATCATACATAGACTATTCTATGAGTGTTATCGTAGGTAGAGCCCTACCAGACGTAAGAGATGGTCTAAAGCCTGTCCACAGAAGAATATTATATTCTATGATGGAGCAGGGAATCACTCCAGACAAGCCATACAGAAAGTCAGCCCGTATAGTCGGTGACGTACTAGGTAAGTACCACCCACATGGTGACTCATCTGTATATATGGCTATGGTAAAGATGGCCCAGGACTTCTCAACTAGGGGACTACTAGTTGACGGCCAGGGTAACTTTGGTTCAGTGGATGGTGACAGCCCGGCTGCCATGAGATATACAGAGGCCAGAATGTCAAAGCTTGCCCTAGAGCTTCTTAGGGACATAGAAAAAGAGACAGTAGATTTTGGACCTAACTTTGACGAGTCCTTAGAAGAGCCTATAGTATTGCCAGCTAGGTATCCAAACCTATTGGTAAATGGATCAAACGGTATAGCCGTTGGTATGGCGACATCTATACCACCTCACAACCTAGGAGAGGTAATAGATGCAACAGTCCACTACATAGACAACCAGGATTGTGATGTAGATGAACTGCTTGACTACGTAAAGGGACCAGACTTCCCAACAGCTGCAACTATTGTAGGCTATGACGGTATCAAGCAGGCCTATAAGACAGGTCGTGGCAAGGTGAAGGTAAGGGCCAAGGCAGAGATAGAAGAACTACCTAAGGGTAAGCAACAGATAGTAGTAACAGAGATACCATACCAGGTAAACAAGGCAAGATTGGTTGAAAAGATAGCAGACCTAGTCAAGGAAAAGAAGGTAGAGGGAATATCAGACCTTAGAGATGAGACCAACAGAGAGGGTATGAGAATAGTAATAGAGCTAAAGAGGGATACAAATGCCAATATAGTTCTAAACAACCTATACAAGCACTCTCAGCTAGAGGATACATTCTCAATTATAATGCTTGCTATAGTCGATGGAACACCTAAGATACTCAACCTAAAGCAGGTCCTAGGCTATTACCTAGACCACCAAAAGGATGTAATAACTAGAAGAACTCAGTTCGAGCTTAGAAAGGCACATGCTAGGGCTCATATACTTGAAGGTTTGAAGATAGCCCTAGACAATATAGACAGGGTAATATCAATTATCAGGTCATCTAAGACAGGCCAGATAGCCAAGGATAGATTGATAGAAGAATTTGCCCTATCAGAAATCCAGGCCCAGGCCATATTGGACATGAGACTCCAGAGACTTACAGGTCTTGAAAGAGAGAAAATTGACAAGGAATACAAGGACTTAATGGCTAGGATAGAATACCTTGAGTCAATACTTGCAGATGAATTAAAACTACTTGGAGTAATCAAGGAAGAGATGCTTGCTATAAAGGCCAAGCACGAAGATCCAAGAAGGACACAGATCATACCAGCAGAGGGTGAGTTCGATGTAAAAGACCTATTTGAAGAAGAAGATGTAGCAATCACACTTACTCATTTAGGATATATAAAGAGACTTCCAGCTGATACATATAAGAGTCAGAAAAGAGGGGGAAGGGGTATATCAGCCCTTACAACTAGGGAAGAAGACTTTGTAAGAGAGCTTATATCCACAACAACATATTCAACAATCCTATTCTTTACAAATAGGGGTAGGGTATATAGGTTAAATGCATATGAAGTTCCAGAAGGAAAGAGAACATCAAAGGGAACAGCAATAGTCAACCTACTCCAGTTAAATCCTGGAGAAAAGGTAGCTAGGACAATAACATTTAACTCAGATAACAATACTGGAAATGAGTCAGATTATCTACTTCTGGCAACAAAAAATGGTATAGTTAAAAAGACTCAGATAAGTGAGTTTAAGAATATAAATAAATCTGGTCTAATAGCCATAAACCTAAAGGACGGAGACGAACTGATAGGGGTAAATATGACTGATGGAAACCAGGAAGTAGTACTAGTAACAGAAAATGCAATGTCTATTAGGTTTAATGAAGCAGATGTCAGACCAATGGGTAGGACGGCTACAGGAGTCAAGGGTATAACCCTATCAAAGGACGACAGGGTAGTATCTATGAACCTAATAGGAGAAGGAGACAATCTCCTAGTAGTCAGCCAGAATGGTTTTGGTAAGAGAAGTGATGTAGAAGAGTACAGGCCACAGATAAGAGGTGGCAAGGGGATCAAGACATACAATATCACATCAAAGACAGGTAAAATAGTAGGTTCATCCCTAGTAAATGAAGATGACGAAATGATGATGATAAATTCAAATGGTGTCTTGATAAGGATAAGAGTTAATGAAATTTCTATATTCGGCCGTATAACAAGCGGTGTGAAACTTATGAGGACTGATGAAGAGGTCGAAGTAGTTTCAATAGCCAAGATAAAGGCAGAAGATATAGAAGAAAATTAGGAGGTTGTTAGTATGTCATTTGGGATTAATTCAGCATATGAAAATGATCAGCAAGTTTGGAATGTAGGTCTATCAGGAGAGCTAGATCTATCTTGTTCAGAAGAGTTAAGGATGGAGTTAAACAACAACATTGAATCCAATTTATCTGATATAAATATAGATATGTCTAAACTTAAGTATATAGACTCAACAGGTGTAGGCGTTATAGTAGGTATAATGAAGAACCTAAGGAGCAAGGGCAAGGATATAAAAATATTAAATGCTAGAGATAATGTGAAGAAGATATTTAATATAACAGGACTCGATCAGATAATAAAAATGGAGGGATAGTAGAGTGGAAACTAGTGTAATAAACATGAAAATGTCAAATGATCCAGATTTAGTTTCAGTGATAAGACTGACAACATCTGGTATAGCTAGTAAGATGGGATTTACAATGGAAGATATAGAAGACTTAAAAGTAGCTATATCAGAAGCTTGTACAAATGCTATTAAACACAGCAAGGAAAAAGAATTTGAGGTCAAATTCCTAGTCAATGAATCAAGATTAGATGTTGAAGTAATCGACCAAGGTATTGGCTATGACACGGTAGCTGTAGCAGAACCAGACCTAAAAAATCCTAAGACTAGTGGTTTAGGTTTATTTATAATAAAATCTTTAATGGATGAAGTGGAAGTTAAATCTTGCGAAGAATGCGGTACTGTAATTAGATTTTCTAAATTAGTTGGAGTTGAAGAGTAATGAATCATGGAGCCACAGGAAAATACGAGGAAATGGATGTAAAGGATCTTTTTAAGATTTTTTCTGAGGACAAAGATAATATTGCAATTAGAAACATACTGATAGAAAAGCACCTATATTTGGCGAAGATACTTTCAAGAAAATATATGAATAAGGGTGTGGACTACGAAGATATTTTTCAGGTGGCATCATTAGCTTTGATCTTTGCTATTGACAGGTATGACGTATCGAAGGGATTTGAATTTTCGAGTTTCGCAACACCGACGATAGTAGGAGAAATCAAAAAGTACTTTAGAGACAAGGTTTGGACACTGAGAGTACCTAGAAGGATCCAGGAGTTGAGTAAAAAGATAAGCAATACCAAGACTCTACTGGAGCAGGAACTAAAGAGGAGTCCAAAACCAATAGAAATAGCAGAATATCTAGAAGTTGACCTAGAAGATGTACTAGAGGCAATGGAAGCATCTTATGGATACCAGCCTATGTCACTGGATACACCTAGCAACGAAGATAACGAAGACAAGGATATAACCCTTGGAGATAAGATAGGTTTTGAAGAAAAGAACTTTTCTCAGATTGAAGATATGGACTTTTTGGACAAGTTTATGGAGACATTAAACGAGTTAGAAGTGTCTATAGTCAAGGGTAGATTCTTTGAAAATAAGACCCAGTCAGTTATAGCAGGAGAACTTGGAATTTCACAGATGACTGTTTCAAGACTGGAAAAGAAGATAGTTGAAAAACTAAAAAAAGAATATTTAAAGGTGGTTTAAAAATACAAACTAATGAATAATATGGAAAATACAATCGAAAAGCAGACAACTATACTTGGTATGTATAGTGAAAAACTGACAGCCATGTTGCCAGAGATAATATTTTCATTGATATTGTTTATTGTCAGCCTTTTTGTAGCCAAGTTGGTCAAGATGATACTTACTAGGTTGCTGGACAAGTACAAGACTAGCATAGGCCTAGTGAGCCTTATAATCAATTTTGTGCAGGTTACCATTATACTTGTTGGTATAATGCAGTCCTTGGCTGTCTTGGGTGTCAATACGGCATCCTTTGCAGCCATACTAGGAGCGGCAGGTTTTTCTATAGGTTTGGCCTTCAAGGAAGTCCTAGCCAACCTAGGTTCTTGCCTTATCATACTATTTTTCAAGCCCTTCCAGCTTGGAGACTATATAAAGTGTGAGGCAACAGAGGGCACTGTAACAGAAATAAATATGTTCTCTACTGTCCTAACAACAGTTGACAACAAGCTGATCACACTTCCAAATTCACAGATAACATCTAGTCCTGTAATCAACTATACAGCCCAGAACAAGAGAAGGATGGATTTTATTTTCAATGTGGAGTATGATACGGATATACAGGTCTTGTATGAGATTGTCAATAGGTTGTTCAGCGAGGAAAAGAGGATACTGGATAATCCAGCCCCACTTATAGGTGTAGACTCAATGAACAACAAGATAATAAGGTTTATAGCAAAGCCATGGGTCAATACAGGAGATTATTGGCAGGTATACTACAAGCTGATGGAAGAATTTAAAAATGAGTTTGACCAGAAGAATATTAAGCTTGCCAGTGGTTTTGTGATAAATAATTTAAATTAAGGCTTGAAATAAACAAATTGATGGTATATAATGTAGCCATAGCAAGATAAAGAGCAATGACGGAACTTAGTAGGATTATTAGGTGTAAGCAGAGAGTGGATAGTTGGTGAGAATCCACTGCACTATAGTCTGAATCTACTCCCGAGCTTCTAGTTTGAAATAGTACTAGACGTAGGACCTGCGATAAGGGTTTGAGAGTCCGGATTTATCCGGGAACTTGGGTGGTAACGCGGAATTTTGACTTTCGTCCCTATTTAGGGGCGGAGGTCTTTTTTTATACAATCTACAACAATACTAGTTAGTTTAGGTTTGCAATTATTATAAGTATTTAGAGTGAGACTACCCGTAAAATCTAAAAATATATTGGGACAAAGAGAGGTAAAGGATATGTTAGACGTAAAAAGAATAAGAGAAAATCTTGAAGACATCAAAGTACTAATGGGAAGAAGAGGGGAAGGTGAATTCGATCCTAAGGACCTTGATGAAGTAATCGCACTTGACGATAAGAGAAAAGAAATCTTAAAAGAAGTTGAAGTTATGAAGAACCAGTCAAATGTAGATTCTAAGAAGATACCAGAAATGATCAAAAATGGCCAAGATATAGGACCAATCAAGGCTGAACTAAAGGAATTATCAGACAAGATTAAAGAACTAGATGCTCAGTTAAAGGAAGTTGAAGAAGGCCTAGTTTACAGACTTCTTAGAATACCAAACGTACCAAACCCAGATGTACCACAGGGTGAAACTGATGAAGACAATGTTCAGATAAGAACTTGGGGAGAACCAAGAAAGTTTGACTTTGAAGAAAAGGCTCATTGGGATATAGGAACAGACCTAGATATCTTAGACTTTGAAAGAGGTGGAAAGATAACAGGATCAAGATTTACAGTTCTTAAGGGACTAGGAGCTAGACTAGAAAGAGCCCTACTATCTTTCTATATGGACCAGCATTCAGAAAATGGATACACAGAGATAATACCACCATTTATGGCAAATAGAAACAGCTTTATAGGTACTGGTCAGCTTCCAAAGTTTGAAGAGGATATGTTCAAGATTGAAGGATTAGACTACTTCCTTGTACCAACAGCAGAGGTACCAGTAACTAATCTTTACAACAATGAAATAGTAGACTTTGATAGTCTTCCAATCAAGCACTGTGCCTACACTCCATGCTTTAGATCAGAAGCAGGTTCAGCAGGTAGGGATACAAGAGGTTTAGTAAGACAGCACCAGTTTAACAAGGTTGAACTAGTTAAGTTTGTTAAGCCAGAAGATTCATATGAAGAATTAGAAAGCCTTACAAATGATGCAGAAAAGATGCTACAGCTACTAGGACTACCATACAGGGTTGTAAAGATATGTACAGGTGACCTAGGATTTACAGCGGCTAAGAAGTACGACCTAGAAGTTTGGATGCCAAGCTACAACAGATATGTTGAAATATCTTCTTGCTCAAACTTTGAAGACTTCCAGGCTAGAAGAGCCAATATCAGATTCAAGAGGGATAGAAATGCCAAGACTGAATTTGTACATACACTAAATGGATCAGGTCTAGCTATAGGTAGAACAGTAGCAGCTATACTTGAAAACTACCAGCAGGAAGACGGAACAGTAGTTGTTCCAGAAGCCCTAAGAAGCTATATGAGATGCGATGTAATCAAGTAATTTTTGATATAAATTAATAGTCCCCTAGGATGACATAAGTTATTACTTACGTTTGTCCTAGGGGATTTCTTATTTTAGTATTCCTATACCTATACCGAGTAAATCTCTGTTATTTCTGGCTTTTATTTGTAGACTTGTTGGATTTTTTATATCTTTTAAGCTGTATGTATACTTACCAAATATTCTATCAAGTGCCATTGATGGATCTTGGTATTCATAAATTATGTTGAATAGGTCCATAAATTCTCCAATGCTTGACTTGCTTGAAAGTATCGACTTCATCGGTCTGTAGAGTAGCCAAGACCTACAATAAAAACACTTATAGTTATATATGCTTTCTGAAAAAAATTCCTTGGCCATTTTTATAGACTCTATGCAAGATAATTTTTTTATATTTTCACCCTGCATGATATGGATAGATATGAGGTCTACATCATGGCATACTTCTCCTATATTTTTGCATTTTCTAGACTTAAGATCTAATATAGGAGGATTTAAGTCCATTTTGGATAGATTATTTATAAGGGTTTGGTCGCAAAAACTGGCCCAATTATTGTGGACTTTTTCATACTGTAGAGATCCTATTTTGAATATATTTAGGTAAAATATCCTTATCAACCAGCTTCCTTCAAAACTTTCTAGTCCAAACCTAGTCTTATCACTGTGTGATAAGTAGTAGATATTTAGTCTAAGAAAAATGTCTGATATTGTATGATAAAATATGTAATTAGAGATATTATTTTCTTTATATAGGACATTTAATACTGGGAGCATAGTTAAGAGTACTAGTCCTATATTATAGTCATCTAGGCTAGATATATAGTCTTTATTATTGCTTTGATTTATGTCACTATACCCAGATTTTATTGACTCAATGGCCATGTCTATAGTGTCTTGATTTAATGTATCTATATAAGATTCTATATCAAAAATTGGCTGGTGCTTACTCGAACTAGATTTATATATTTTTACTATATCCTTTATGTCCTTGACTATCATATTGATACTGTTTTTATTATAGTATTCGATATACTTATTTTTGACTTTTAATATATTATTTATAGAATATTTCATAAAGTCTCCTTAAAAAGTTGATTTTATTTAATTCTAGCACATATAGTTGTAAATTTGAATATCATTTTATAAGTAAAAACGATTGCTTTTTTATAGGAAGTAGGCTATATTAGACTTATAAAGATATTAACTATATTTATTATAGCTATTATCTTTTATACTTATATGATTTTGAGGAGGTACTTATGAAGAAGTTTTCTAAGTTAATGATGATGCTTTTGGTTGGAACTATGGCTCTAACTGGTTGTGCATCAAAAAAGTCAGATGACTCTGCTAGCAAGAAGGAAGAGGGAGCTAATGAAGTATCATTTATGATACCTGATTGGGGAGTTCCAACAGAAGAAATGTTAAAGGATTTTGAAAAGGAATCTGGTATTAAAGTAAATGTTATGACAACTAGCTGGGATGATATTAGAAATAAAATATCAACTGCAGCAGCTGGTAAAAAGGCAGCAGCAGACGTTTATGAAGTTGACTGGTCTTGGGTTGGAGAATTTAAGAAGGCTGGTTGGTTAGAAGAAATTGAAATGTCTAAGGAAGATATGGATGATATGAAGACTACAGCAACATTCTCTGTGGATGGCAAGGTATATGCTGTACCATATTCAAATGACTATAGAATAGCCTACTATAACAAGGCTATGTATGATAAGGCTGGAATAAAGGAAGCTCCAAAGACTTGGGACCAGGTAATAGAAAATGCTAAGATTTTAAAGGAAAAGAACGTTGTTAAGTATCCAGTTTCAAATCCTATGGCTGCAACTGAGAAGTCTACTACAACATTCTTATGGTTGGCCTACTCAAGAAATGGCAAGGTATTCAATGAAGATAATACCCTAAATAAGGAATCTGCCCTAGATGCCTTAAAGATACTAGACAAGCTTAATAGAGAGGGTCTATCAGATCCAGCAAACAGAACTTCAGAAGAAGCATTTCCAAAGCTAAGCAATGGTGAAGCTGCATTTATGGTAGGACCATCATCTTTTGTTGTAAAGGTAAACAATCCTAAAGAATCTAAGGTTGTTGACCAGGTAGTTCCAGTTGTACTTCCAGGTAAGGATAAGGAAGCTACAGCTACAGTTCCATTTGCAGAGGCTGTCGGTATATCTCCATACTCAAAGAACAAGGAAGCTGCTAAGAAGTTTGTAGCTTGGTATACATCAAAGGATGTCCAGTACAAGTTGTATGAGAATGTATCAGTACTTCCAACAAGAACATCTGTTATAGAAAAGCTGCTTAATGATGGAAAGATAAAGAATGCTGGTGCAATGCTTGAACTTTCTAAGATGATAGAGACTCCATTCCCTAATGGTGTACCAGACTACTACACAAAGATGAGTACTGAAATATTCAATACTATCAACCAGATGGCAAATGAAAAGTTAACACCAGAACAGGCTGCTGATCAGATGGTGGAAAAAGTAAACAAAGTTGTAGCGGAAAATAAATAGTATGAAAAAATATAGATTAAGACCTTGGATCCTATTATTTCCATGTTTGCTAATAATGGTGACAACAGTTTTATATCCTATTTTTAGAACATTTTTGTTTAGTTTACAGAATTATAAAATGACAGAGCCCTACAATAGGAAGTTTGTAGGTATAAATAACTACTTGAAAGTCTTGGGGTCCCAAGACTTTCATAGTGCCCTAAAAAACTCATTAATAATATTGGTCCTAACATTAGTTATAGCTTTTAGCTTTAGTATAGTAGTAGGGCTGATTCTAAATAAAAAGTCTAAAATAAGTCCTATTTTAACTGCAGTTGCTATTATACCATGGGCATTGCCACCCCTTGTAAATGGCATAATATGGAAATTTGTATTCTATCCAGGATATGGATTTATGAATAAGCTATTGATAAATATGGGCTTGGTAGAAAATCCAATAGAATGGACTAGCGGCATTACTACTACCTTATTTGTAGTAGCTATAGTAGTTGCATGGAAGGTAATACCATTTTGTTCTATACTAATATTGGCAAGTCTACAAAATATACCCAAGGAACTATATGAGGCTGCAAGGGTAGATGGTTGTGGTAAAATTGATGAGTTTAAGAAGATTACTCTTCCGTTTTTATTGCCATCATTTTCTATTGTACTCATACAGATAACTATAGCTGCAATAAATGTATTCGATGAATTGGTATCTATTACAGGATATAGGTTGGACACAGCTACACTACTAATCTACAACTATATGAATACATTTACATATTTAGATTTTGGATACGGTTCTGCTATAACCTATATTGTAATGATCTTATCTGGTTTGGTAGGATACTTATATATAAAGAATATTGCTAAGGAGGACTAAAATGAAAAACAAAACCATCTACAAGATAGGCTATATACTAGTTATTTTATTCTTTTTGGCATTTACCCTAGGTCCAATAATATGGTGCTTTATAATGAGTATTACGCCTGAAAGTGAAATATTTAGGTCAAGTGGTGATTTTCTTCCAAGTAAGATTAATTGGGGGAATTACCTGAGTATATTTGATAGGTCAAGTCAAGAGAGTGAGGTAATATTTAGGGGGCTTAAAAATTCCCTGATGATGTCTGTAACAACTATGGTAATTGGAATACCTACATCTTTATTTGCAGCCTACTCTTTTTACAGGTATAAGTTTAGAGCTAGAGAGTTTGTTATGAAGTTTTTGATGCTTACTATTGTAATACCTGTATTTACAACTATTATACCTATTTACTCTATGTTTGCTGAGCACGGAATGCTAGATAGTGTATTTTGGGTGGCTATAATATATGTATCATCATTCATACCTATTACCACTTGGACTATGATGAATTATTTTAAGTCTATACCTAGGGAGTTGGTTGAGTCTGCATCTATAGAGGGATGCGATGAGTTACAGATATTTTTAAAGATAATTATGCCACTTTCAACACCTATAATATTTACTTGTATACTGATGGTATTTATAATGAGTTGGAACCAGTTCCAAATACCTCTTATACTTATATCGTCCCATGAAAATAAGTTGGTTACTATGGTCTTATCTGAATTTATATCTAGAAATGATGTAAGATATGGCATGATATCGGCTAGTGGTATTATTTCACTAATTATTCCAGCAATGGTTGCAGTATTGTTTAGGAAACACCTAATATCTGGCCTGATGCAGGGAACAGGCAAGTAATAAAAATAACAGATCCCTCAGAAGAGCATTCTTTTGAGGGATTTATTAAATGATATTATAAGACCAATCTATATATTTTATTTTTCAACCTCATTATTGTTATCTGCTGCCCATTCATAGAATGAAGCATCATAGTTTTGTAACTTAGTTGCTCCGTTATAAATATATTTTCTCTTGAATTTTAATAAAATATATAGTACAATATGGTTAGAGTGTTGATGATTATCGCACGAAGGGGTACACCACCGCGGGTGTAGGCTTCCTTCGTGCGTTTTTTTTCGCTAAAAACTAGAAAAAACTACACAAAATAATATATGTGAAGAAAAAGGAGGATAGAAATGGCTACTATAAATGGACAGCAAGTAGATATTAAAAATACTAGCCTACTTGACTACCTAGTATCTAATGGCTTTGATGCTGATAGGTTGGCAGTGGAAGTCAATGGTGATATAGTCAAGAGGGGAACATATGGTGACTACATTATAAATGAGTACGATAAGATAGAAATTGTATGCTTTGTAGGAGGTGGTTAAGTTGTCACGATACCATAAGGAAATTTTCAAGAGGAATGTATCAGACCCTACAAACAAGTTGGGCGAGTCAAGTGTATGCATACTAGGTCTTGGTGGGCTAGGTTCTAATATAGCTGTATCCCTTGCAAGGGCTGGAATTGGAAGGCTTATTTTGGTTGATTTTGACAGGGTTGAAGAGTCCAATCTCAACAGGCAGTACTATAATCTCACCCACATAGGAATGAAAAAGACAGAGGCTATAGTAGATGTTATCAGGTCTATTAATAGGGATATAGTCCTTGAGGTGATAGATAAAAAAATAGATAGGGACAATATACTAGAAATAGTCGATAAAGAGTCAATCATATGCGAGGCCCTTGACAATGCTATGACTAAGTCCATGGTTGTTGGTGAGATACTTTCAAATTACAGTGACAAGTTTGTAGTTGCAAGTTCTGGAATGGCAGGTATTGGAGATGCCAATTCTATAAAGACGGTCAAGAGATTTAAAAACCTGTATATCTGCGGAGATGATGTATCAGATTTTGAAGAGGTTGATGGTATGATGGCTCCGAGGGTAAATATATGTGCAGGTCACCAGGCCAATATCATACTTAGGATAATAATGGGGATTGAATAATATACTATATTATTATACTATACAAAATGTACTGATAGAAAATGCAGGAAGCAAGGAATATAATTAATGAATGTAACAAATATAAATAATAAAAAGTAATTTTAATCATAAAAGATATTTATAATAAACAGGAGGTAGCAAGATGGATGATAAGTTAATAATTGGTGGTAGGGAATTTAATTCAAGATTTATACTAGGTTCTGGCAAATATTCAGTAGACTTAATAAATAGTGCTGTAAAGTATGCAGGTGCTGAGATTATCACACTAGCCCTTAGGCGTGCTGTAGGTGGTCAGGTAGAGAATATACTAGATTATATACCTGAAGGAGTTACACTTCTTCCTAATACTTCAGGGGCTAGAAATGCTGAAGAGGCTGTAAGAATAGCTAGGTTATCTCGTGAATGTGGATGTGGAGACTTTGTAAAGGTAGAAGTAATAAGGGATTCCAAGTACTTACTTCCAGACAATGCAGAGACTATAAAGGCTACAGAAATTCTGGCCAAAGAGGGATTTATTGTAATGCCTTATATGTATCCAGACCTTAATGTTGCAAGAGACCTAAAAAATGCAGGGGCTGCCTGTATAATGCCTCTTGGTTCTCCAATTGGTTCAAATAGGGGACTTGCTACTAAGGAGTTTATAAAGATATTGATAGATGAAATAGACCTACCTGTAATAGTTGATGCTGGTATTGGTAGACCATCTCAGGCTTGTGAAGCTATGGAGATGGGAGCCGCTGCTATAATGGCCAATACTGCTATAGCTACTGCAGGAGATATACCTATGATGGCAGAGGCATTTAAGTATGCTATTGAGGCAGGTAGACGTGCTTATCTTGCAAAGCTTGGCAGGGTTATAGAAAAGGGTGGAGTTGCATCATCACCACTAACAGGATTTTTGGAAGACTAGGAGG
Organism: Peptostreptococcus anaerobius VPI 4330 = DSM 2949; assembly: GCF_000381525.1. GTDB lineage: Bacteria > Bacillota > Clostridia > Peptostreptococcales > Peptostreptococcaceae > Peptostreptococcus > Peptostreptococcus anaerobius. Next base: position 11,028 of record NZ_KB906619.1, on the reverse strand, counting down.
TAAGTTATGACTATAGCTAAGGAAAATAGAATAGACCATATGAAGTATATGCCAGACATGGAGATAATAAAGTCTGATGTGATGGACAGGGTAATATCTTCAATGAATGCCTGTGATTTTAGTAAATTTACAGATGCTGATGTAGAGGCAGTTCTTGAAAAAGATATACTAGATGTTAGGGACTTTGAATGCCTACTTTCACCCGCTGCCCAAAACCATTTGGAAGCAATAGCTAGGAAGGCCCAGGATTTTACTAGGAGACATTTTGGTAACTCGATATATATGTTCACACCCCTGTATATAGCAAACTACTGTGAGAACTACTGTATCTACTGTGGCTTCAATTCACACAACAAGATAAAAAGATCTAGGCTGGATTTAGACCAGATAGAGAAAGAACTAAAGGCAATAGCAGAATCTGGACTAGAGGATATATTGATTCTAACAGGCGAGTCTAGAAAGCATTCAGATATAAAATATATAGGAGAGGCTTGTAAGTTGGCTAGCAAGTATTTTAACCTAGTTGGTATAGAGGTATATCCAATGAATAGTGATGAATACGCCTACCTAAATTCTTGTGGTGCAGACTATGTTACAGTATTCCAGGAAACATACAACTCAGACAAGTATGAGACACTTCATCTTGCGGGTCATAAGAGGATATTCCCATATAGGTTAAATGCCCAAGAAAGAGCCCTTATGGGTGGCATGAGGGGAGTTGGTTTTGCAGCCCTTCTTGGACTTGATGACTTTAGAAAGGATGCCTTTGCTACAGGTTACCATGCCCATTTACTTCAGAAAAAGTACCCTCATGCAGAGATATCAATATCTTGCCCTAGACTTAGACCTATCATCAACAATGACAAGATAAATCCAAAGGACGTACACGAAACTCAGCTACTCCAAATTATATGTGCATACAGGCTATTTTTACCTTTTGCCAACATAACAGTATCTACTAGGGAGGGTGCTAGGTTTAGGGACAATATAATCAAGATAGCAGCCACTAAGATATCTGCAGGTGTAAGCACAGGTATAGGTAGTCACTCTGAAGAAGTAGATGATGCCAAGGGTGATGAACAGTTTGAAATATCTGATGGAAGAAATGTTGAAGAAGTATTTGAAGCCATTAAAAAAGCAGGGCTTCAGCCTGTAATGAGTGAGTATATCAACCTGGCCTATGATGAATCTAAGTCTACCAAGCCTTCAAGGAAGTAGTAGTATGGAAAATAGCCCAAATGACATTACATATGATAGGAATAGCCCGATTAGACTGAAGGTAATCACCAACAGGAAATTGTGTGAGGGACAAGACCTTGTTTATAGGCTTGGAAGGGTAATAGATGATTATATGGATTGCAAGTATTTAGAAGGATATATACTAGACTCTATAATATTAAGAGAAAAGGATATGGACCAATCAGACTATATAAAACTATATCAAAATATCTATGATTTGGTGGATAGATTTAACAGGGATAAGAGGCTTGTAGTCAACAATCTACCAAGAATAGGCCTATACAGTCATTATTTTATGGAAAAGTCTGTGGAAAATGGGATAAAAAATATTCACCTACCCCTTCATATTTTGAAAAACAATAAAAAACTTGTGGATAAGTTTGACAGTATTGGGGTATCCTGTCACTCCCTTGAGGAAGCTAGGGAGGCTAGAGAACTGGGAGCTAGTTATATAACTTTTTCTCATATATTTATAACAGACTGCAAAAAGGGGCTTGAACCAAGGGGCTTGGATGAGTTAAATTATGTAGTCAAAAACATAGATATACCAGTATATGCCCTAGGAGGTATAAACCATACTAATGCCCGAGAGTGTATAGATTCAGGGGCTAGTGGGGTGGTTATGATGTCTAATATTATGAAAAATAAAATATAGTAAAAATCAGGTGCTAGTTATAAATTTACAATGTTTATTAACTTAGCACCTATTTTATAGTAAGGTATATAAAATTAAATATATTATTTGCTTGTGGTATATAGTTTATTATATATATGTGATATATTTTGTTTTGTGGCTACCATTTGTATGATATATATGTTAGATTATATAATATAGATTCTATAGATTATATTCTATATTATATATTTTATGGATTTGTAGGCTAGATTTGATAAATAATGATAGTTAGGAGACTTTTGTATATATGGAAAAAGAATATTTTATGGAACAAGCTCTAGTAGAGGCTCGTAAGGCCTATGCCCTCAAGGAGACTCCAATAGGTGCTGTAATTGTATACCAAGGAAGGATAGTAGGAAGAGGATTTAACCAAGTAGAGTTACAAAACAACCCCCTAGCCCATGCAGAGATTATGGCTATAAATGACGCTGTCAAAAACCTAGCTAGGTGGAGGCTCTATGACTGCCAGATGTATGTTACGATGGAGCCTTGTTTTATGTGTGCGGGAGCCATAGCAAATTCTAGGATTAGAAGCTTGTATATAGGGGCAGGTCACCACAAAAACCATATAGTTACAAAGCATAATGACTTTAAAAAAGAGTTTTATACAGATTCAAAGATAAGTTTTGAGATAGGGATTTTGGAAGAGGATTGCTCTAGGATTTTGGTTGATTTTTTCAAGGAGAGAAGGATGGGCAAGAAACTTGATTAGGAAGGGAAAAGAACTATATTTAGGCAAATAAAGTAATTGATAAAAATACTTGTTTATGATATAGTATAATAGTCGTGGAGAGGTGTCCGAGTTGGCTTAAGGGGCTCGCCTGGAAAGCGGGTGTGCGGGAAACTGCACCGAGGGTTCGAATCCCTCTCTCTCCGCCAGTTAAACTTTATAGTCTTATTATGAATGGAAGTATTGAGTTTTGCTTAATAGTTCCTTTTTACTAGAATAAAATATTATTTTTACGAGTAATCTTATTTAAAAAGTAAGTTTGAACAATAAAAACTATTATTTGGAGGTATAAATGAAAAACAAAAAAGTCAGTGCTATTGCCTTGCTTCCATTCTTGGTATTTATAGGCGTTTATCTTATAACGGGTATTGTTTTAAATGCTAGAGGAGTTGAGATGGCGTTTTACCAGTTGCCGTCACCAGTAGCAGCCGTAGTAGGTATTATAGCAGCATTTATTATTTTTAAGGGTACTATTGATGAGAAGTTCAATAGTCTAATCAAGGGTTGTGGTAATGAAAATATAATCATTATGTGTATTATATTCTTGCTTGCTGGAGCTTTTTCAACTGTGTCTAAGAGTATGGGTGGAGTAGATTCAGTTGTAAATCTAGGTATGTCTGTCATACCTGCCCAGTATATCAGTGTAGGTATATTCGTAATTTCATCCTTTATAGCCATATCAACAGGTACATCTGTAGGTACTGTTGTTGCGGTTGCTCCAATAGCTATAGGTTTTGCTCAAGCAGCAGGACTTAATGAAGCCTTGGTTATAGGTGCGACTATAGGTGGGGGTATGTTTGGTGACAACCTATCAATCATATCAGATACGACTATAGCAGCAACAAGAACTCAGGGAGTTGAAATGAAAGACAAGTTTAAGGCCAACTTCTTGATAGCTCTTCCGGCAGCCATTGTGACTATAGGTCTTTTATTGGTGTTTGGTAGACCTGATGTGATACCTCCAGTGAAGGCATATGACTATGAGTTAATAAAGGTTGTACCATATATGTTTGTACTTATAGCAGCCCTATGTGGTATGAATGTTTTTGTTGTTTTGACAGGTGGTATAGTACTTTCAGGTATTATAGGAATAGCTGGTGGTTCATTTACTACACTTGTGTTTAGCCAGCAGATATTTGAAGGCTTTAAGGGGATGCTTGATATATTCTTACTATCAATGTTGATGGGTGGACTTGCCTACATGGTAGAAAAAGAAGGTGGCATCAACTGGATCCTAAACAAGATTAAAAAAGTAATCAAGGGTAAGAAGACTGCTGAACTTGGTATAAGCGCCATGGTATCTATAACTGATATGGCAACTGCCAACAATACTGTTGCCATACTTATCAATGGACCTATAGCCAAGGAGATAAGTGAGGAGTACGGAATAGAACCTAAGAGGGCAGCTTCCTTGTTGGATATATTCTCTTGTGTATTCCAGGGGCTGATCCCTTATGGAGCCCAGGTCTTATTCGCTTGTGCCAGCATAAAGGGTCTTAATAGCCCATTTGATGTTGTGTATTTCTGTTGGTATCAGGGACTACTAGCTGTATTTGCCCTGTTGTCTATATATGTTCCTTATACAGATATGATACACTCCAAGCTTGCAAATAGAAAATCTAAGAAGAGTATATAGTTTATTGAAAATATGATACTTTAAGGAGAATACTTATATGGTAAAAGAGGTTTTTGATAATATATATATGTTTGAGGCTAAGCTACCTAAGAGCCCACTAAAGGCTATAAATGTATACGTAATAAAGGACAAGGACAAGAATCTTGTGCTCGATACTGGTTACAATATGGAAGAGACCTTGCTTTCTATGAAGGAGGGCCTAAAAGAGCTAGATCTAGATATAAAAGATACTGAATTGTTTTTGACCCATATGCACGCAGACCATACTGGCCTTTCTTATGAATTTTCAAAAGAAGGATGTCCAGTATATATAGGAAAAGTCGATGGTGATCTAGTTGTAGATTCTATTGAAGGTAGCTATTGGAAATTTGTAGAAAAATTATTTGAATACTATGCAGTCAAAAAAGGGGAAGTAGTTCTAGATGACCATCCTGGCTACCTATACCAGCCCAATGAGAAGGCAGATTTTATTTTTTTAGAAGAAGGAGCTACTATAAAGACTGGAGACTATGAGTTTGAGGTCATATCTATCAAGGGTCATACACCAGGACATATGGGTCTATATGAGAAAAATCACAAGATCCTATTTTGTGGAGATACCATACTTGAGACTATAACTCCTAATATAACATTTTGGGGATTTGATAAGGGGGATATGCTAGGAGTCTATATCAATACCCTATTAGACCTTAAAAAGATGGATATAGAATATGTATTTTCTACTCATAGGGACCTGATTAAAGACTACAGGTCTAGGATTGACACTATTATTTACCACCACATGCTTAGGATGCAGGAGATTCTAGATGCTATGGAAAGTGGTATTGAGTATACTATCAGAGACCTTGCCCCAAGGATATCATGGAGGATAAAGGCGGATGGGTGGGATGATTTTCCACCAGCCCAGAAGTTTTTTGCATCTGGTGAGACTATGGCCCATGTATACCACTTGGTTGAAAATGGAGATATCATTATGGAAGAAAGACAGGGTGTCTTGTATTTTAAGAAAAACTTTCTTACTCTGAAGAATTCGTCACTATAAAAAGACAGATACTAGATATTTTCCTTGGAAACGATCAATAATTATCAATGAAATACTATAGTATCAATTGCTAATAATAAGGAGGGTATTTTAGTGAAAGTGATTTTCCTTGAATATTTACCCTGCTTGTGTTATAATTCTTTTGTACTAGATGGGGAGTTAGCGGTGCCCTGTACCCGCAATCCGCTTTAGCGGGGTTGAATTCCATCCCGAGGCAATCTATCTGTAATGCTGACCTTGTTAAGTAGTGTTGATAGATGGGTCCCAAGCAATGAAAGCTCATGAACCTCGTCAGATTCGGAAGAAAGCAGCGATAAGTGATCACTTTTGTGTGACTTGGGTTCGCCTATAAGGAGCCAACTGCCAAGGTAACGGTTGGAGATACTTGTCGACGGATGGTGTACATTTAAGTAATAATCGGGGTTGACCCGAGGCAACTCCTAGGAGTTGCTATTTTTTTATGGAGGTAATGGTATGCACAAGGCTTTGTATAGAGAGTACAGACCCATGGTATTTGATGATGTAATAGGTCAAGACCATATAATAAAAACTTTAATAAACCAGATAAATACGAATAATCTAAGCCACGCCTACCTATTCTGTGGAACTAGGGGAACTGGTAAGACATCTACAGCAAAGATACTTGCTAGGGCTGTAAACTGTACTCATGACGGGGACAAGCCATGTAATGTATGCCAGTCTTGTGTGTCTATAATGGATGCGTCTAACTTAGACGTAATAGAAATAGATGCTGCATCCAACAATAGCGTTGACGATATAAGAGAGATAAGAGATACAGTAAAATACACTCCAAACAAGTCCAAGTACAAGGTATATATAATAGATGAGGTCCATATGTTGTCTTCAGGAGCCTTCAATGCCCTATTAAAGACACTTGAGGAGCCACCATCATATGTTATATTTATCCTAGCCACAACTGAACCCAACAAAATACCAGCGACTATTTTGTCTAGGTGTCAGAGGTTTGACTTTAAGAGGATAGGACTGGACACCCTAGTAGACAAGATGAAATTTATCTGCCAAAAAGAGAATGTAGATATAAGTGATGATGCCCTAAGATTGGTGGCTAAAAATGGCCAGGGCTCTGTTAGGGACTCCCTGAGTATTCTAGACAAGTGCCTGTCATTTTCAAATGGGCCAATAAGCATGGAAGAGGTCCTAGACCTACTTGGTGCAGCGGACCCAGGTCAACTTATAAGTCTTGCTGAATCTATTATAGAATCCGATGTTGCAAGGTCTATGAAGCTAGTTGATGACTACTTTATGTGGGGCAAGGATATCAGGCTCTTGGTTGAAGACTTGACCAGTGTTTTTAGGTCGATGATGATGATGAAGATATTCAATGAAGCTGATTCTGTTGTAGAATTCAATGAAGAATACAGGAACAAGTTGCTAGAAAAGTCTAAGTCCATAGATACAGAAGAGATAATAAGGGTATTAAACCTATTGTCAGAGGCTATAGACAAGTTAAAGCAGTCTACAAATCAGAGGATGACTCTAGAAATATATATAATGAAACTAGCAAGTCCCGCAACCGATGACTCCTATAGGGCCATAAAAAAGAGGTTAGAAGTCATAGAGAGAATGGTAGAGGATGGCAGGATAACAGTAGTAGGTCAAGCGGGTACAAGTATAGAGGACCCAGAACCTATCTTGTCTGATAAGTCTAGGGGGCATATGGACCAGAGAGTTGGAAGACATGATAGAATAAACAAGGATAGTTACGGACAAGAAACTGATTTATCATCTCCTAGAAAAGACCGTCCTGATCAAAATCTAGAGGACATAGACGAAGAAGGTCTTGCTTACATAGAAGAAAATTGGAATAAGCTTCTTGAAAGACTCGTAAAGGACAGGAAAATGCCACTGAAGGCGTTTTTGGAGGACAAGCACGCACTTAGGTACAAGAACCATATCCTGTATGTTGTCTTGAGTGATGGATTTTCCTTTGCTATAGATAGATTGAAACAGGAAGAAACTAGCAAATATATAAAAAATGTAATCAGTGAAATATACAAGATGGACATAGATGTAAGGTTTATAGTCAAGGATGATATGGACAAGATGGAGTTTTCTGATCCAGAACCTAAGCAGGAACTTGGACAAGATCCAGCGATTGGTATATTGAGCAGTCTTGGAGATAAATTAAAGATAGAAAAATAATTGATATTTGACCTGAATATAGGTAAAATTATAAATGTTATTTGTCATCTCATATAGGTTGACAAATATTAAAATAAAATTGAAAAACAAGAAAATAAACTTAAATAGGAGGAAGTAATATGGCTAAAAGAGGTGGATTTGGCGGAGGAATGCCAGGTGGAATGAACATGAACAACCTGTTAAAGCAGGCTCAGAAGATGCAGGAAGATATGCAAAGACAGCAAGAAGAACTAGAGGCTAAAGAAGTAGAGGCATCAGTAGGTGGTGGAGCAGTTGTGGTAAAGATGACTGGTAAAAGAGAACTTACATCTATAACAATCAAGCCAGAAGTAGTTGACCCTGATGATATAGAGATGCTTGAAGACCTAGTTATTAGTGCTGTAAACCAGGTCCTTAGGGATATAGAAGAAATGCAGAAGTCTCAGATGAGCAAGCTAACTGGGGGTATGAATTTACCATTCTAGTGGTAGTAGATTATGGAAAATTACAGCGAACCGATAGATAGACTTATAAATGAATTTTCTAAACTGCCCGGAGTAGGAAGAAAAACAGCCCAGAGACTTGCATTTCACGTTATAAATATGAATGAGAATGATGTCAAGGGGCTTGCAAAGGCCTTGGTAGATGTCAAGCAGGAGATAAAATACTGTAGTGTATGCTGCAATATATCAGATTCTGATGTATGTCCAATATGCTCTAATAGTCACAGGGATGCAAGCACTATATGTGTTGTTGAAGACCCTAGGGATGTAGCAGCTATGGAGAGGACAAAGGACTATAATGGCAAGTACCATGTTTTAAATGGCGTTATATCACCGCTTGATGGGGTTGGACCCGAGATGTTAAATATCAAGGAACTTATCTCTAGATTGGGTGATGGCCAGGTCAAGGAACTTATAATGGCTACCAATCCTACAATAGAAGGAGAAGCAACAGCCATGTATATATCTAGACTAGTCAAGCCAATGGGTGTCAAGGTGACAAGGATAGCCCATGGTCTACCTGTAGGTGGAGACCTAGAATACGCAGATGATGTAACTATTTCCAAGGCACTTGAAGGTAGAAGGGAAATATAGATAGGAGTGAATGACATGGATTTTGATGAAAATAAGGCCATGGACCTACTATTGAAGAAAAGACATAACAAGAAAAAGACAGGCCCATCAAAGAAGACCTCAAGGTACAAGAGGGTAAATGATTCTGGTAGTTTTAGAAATAATGCCAGACATTTCCAGTTTGACTATGAGGAAGACTATTATGAGCCAGGAAAATAAGCATAAAATAAGCCCAGATGATCCAGTGTCAAATGGGCTTTTTTGCTTTTAAAGGTCAAATAACTCTAAGAGTCTATTCCTATTCAAAAAGTTATCGTAGTCTACGCTGGTATTTTCAAATATATCAAGAGATAGAAGGGCTATATTGTAAGAAGAGCAGTTCTTTCTTATACACCTGATATTATCCTTCATCCTTTCTAGTCTTTCAGGGTTGTCTATTAGGACCTTTACGACTGATTTAATCGAAAATTTCTTGGTAGTCCTGATAGCTACACCGCAGTTTGTTAAAAAGTCTAGGTTTTCTCCTTCTTGACCAGGTATAAAGTAAGGGATTACCATAGGAACTTCCTTTAGGAGGGCCTCCGTTGTAGTAAGTCCGCCTGGTTTTGTGATAAGTATATCTACTATGGTAAGTATATCATTCATTATGTTGGTAAATCCTATCACCTTGATGTTTATATCCGTATTGTACGATTTGATCCTTTCATCTAGAGACCTTTTAAGAGACTTGTTTCTACCTGCTATTACAAGTATCTGAAAGTCACGTTCAATACCGACCAGTTCATCAAGGGTATCCTTTATATTTCCGGCTCCAAAGCTACCACCCATCAAAAGGACTGTCTTTTTGTCTGGGTCAAGCCCTAGTTCGTTCATTATTATATCCCTGTCACGAGATTCCATAAAGGCCTTTTCTACAGGTATACCAAAAGGTTTGATTTTTTCTTCTTCTATACCATCTTCAATAAGAAGTTCTTTTACAAACTCGTCTCCGCATATATAATAGTCTATCTCGTCCTGTAAGTAGGCTGAGTGGGCTGTATAGTCCGTTAAGACTGATATCAAAGGTGGAAACTCATCGTAGCCCTTTTTTAGCTTACTCAGGGCCACAAGAGGGAATGCGTGAGTACCTATTATAAGGTCTGGCTGTTCTTCTATAAGGAGTTTTTTGAATCTCTTTGCCATTATAAAAGACAGGGGATTGTTTTTGAACTCATTATAGGAAAAGAACTTTTTATCGGATATGTTATAGATCTTACCATAAGCTGTAGGTGTATACTTGGCTGATATTTCATATCCGTCAGATATTATCTTGTCCATTGTTTGATTTACAAGCTTAAAGCTATCTATTATTTTACACTCGATTTTTTGATCTTTATATCTAAGCGCTTCTATATCTTCTATTATTGCCTTGGCAGCCCTATTATGGCCACCGCCAGTAGAGGCTGTCATTATTAATACTTTTTTCATTTGATCCTCCTTACATATTTTTGACTATCTTACTTAGCATATTGTACTATATGTATTGATTTACAAAGCCTATTTTTGATCTGACTCTTAAGTCATTCAAATCAAATTATAAAACAAAGAATGACTGAATAAAAGGCTTTTTTGAGAATTTAAGATAAAGTTAAATTTATTTTAAAAAAGAGTTAGAAAAATAGCTCAGATTGTGATATAATACTCTATGTAATCGATGCTTGGTTGTTTTTAGATTCTTGTGAAGCTAGTAAATACTATACAATTTAGGTCAGATATAGTCTATGTGGTGTACGGATATATATTTGCTACAAGTATTATAAAACTACAATTCACTATGTTGAGAAAAATAATTAAAAAATATCGAAAAATCTATTGACTTTCATATTGGCATTTGGTATTATAATACTTGTCCAATGGCTGGTCAGTAAACTAAGAACATGGCTCATTGGTCAAGTGGTTAAGACTCCGCCCTCTCACGGCGGCTACAGGGGTTCGAATCCCCTATGAGTCATAATTAAATATGCGGGTGTAGCTCAATGGTAGAGTTCTGGCCTTCCAAGCCAGCTGTGAGGGTTCGATCCCCTTCACCCGCTCCATAGAATTGTGGGAGTATAGCTCAGCTGGGAGAGCATCTGCCTTACAAGCAGGGGGTCACAGGTTCGAGCCCTGTTACTCCCACCAAATTCTTAAATAATGCGGCCTGGTAGTTCAGTTGGTTAGAATGCCAGCCTGTCACGCTGGAGGTCGAGGGTTCGAGCCCCTTCCAGGTCGCCATTCAAAAAATAATATGCTGGTGTGGCTCAACGGTAGAGCAGCTGACTTGTAATCAGCAGGTTGTAGGTTCGATTCCTATCACCAGCTCCACGGAGGATTTCCCGAGCGGCCAAAGGGGGCAGACTGTAAATCTGTTGTCACCGACTTCGGTGGTTCGAATCCACCATCCTCCACCAGTAAATAAACTATAATGCGCGGATGTGGCGGAATTGG
>NZ_KB906618.1 GCF_000381525.1 Peptostreptococcus anaerobius VPI 4330 = DSM 2949 | reverse complement strand
GATTAGCCATAGAAGGCTAATTAACAGAAAAAATTACACACACTCAATTATTTTAATTTTTCCTCAACGGCATCTACAGCACCTTCAACAGCTTCTTTTGCATCGTCTGCAAGTTCTTTGCCTTTAGCAATTGTTTTTTCAACAAATCCTTTTGCTTCTAGCTCTTTATCACCTGTCAACTTACCAGTACCTTCTTTTAGGACACCAGATGCTTGCTCAATTTTTGATTTTAGTTTTTCTTCTGACATGATTAGAATCCTCCTTTTTTTTATTATTATAACATGGATACCATTTCTTTGCAAGAGAAACCCGCTATTATCCATCTTTTATAATTACACGCTACATAGAATGACTTCAAAATCGCCGTAATTTGTTTTGACAAATCAGTTCTTTAACAATGAGGTCTTCTTGTGTTAAGGGTTTGTTTGTTGAAGCTTATTGATATAATAAGTTAGCAATTCATCATTTTTATTATAAAATTGGACACCTTCTGGTTGGAAAATGAGATACTTAGGATCGGTACTAGCTTTTTGTGCTAATTGGTTGATATGATCTTATAGGGTTGCTCTATCTATACCATAGTCTGGTAAACGGAACGACATGGAATAGAGGATATTGAGTAACCTAATTTGATCATGGCGTAAATTCCTCCTCTTTCATAGTTAAAATTAAGTTGATTCATTGTGGTCCTCCTGTAAAAGAATATTTTAAATAAAAAATACCGAAGATGGTTTACTCTCCATCTTCAGTATTTTACGCTATATCACTGGTATTCAATATAAAAATTCATAACTCCAATTTAATATAGAACTCTCTTATTCTCTACCCTCTTAGTAATCTTTTCCTTGTCGAAGTTTTCAAGTATAAGCATGGATATCTTTCTACTTGACCCCATCATATCCCTAAAGTCTGCTATTGCCATAGGTCCTGACTTGCCTATAAAATTCTTAACCCTATCTATAGCCTTCTTATAAAGTTCCATAGACATAAGGTATTCTTCACCCAATAGTACAAGATCTGTGCCTATCATGGAATCTATGACTTGTTTTCTTCTCTTGTCACCTTCTGCAAGTTCCTCGATAGTCAATATATCTGAGAAACCCATCTTTAGAAGCTTGCTATTAATGTTCTTTTGTATGGCAATATCATCTGAATTTTTCTCAACCTTAAAGTCCTTTAGCGAGACTAGGTTGGATACCATCTTTACAGAACCCCTAGCAACAAGACAGTCTAAAAATGCATCTATATCCTTGGCCTTAAATGTAGACTCTACCTTACTACCTGCTTCTTGCTTTGGCATACCCTCTCTTAGGGAGTTTTCCTTATGATAGACTTCTAATATCCTTATAAGTTTATTCTCCAAAAGTTCTAGATACTCAACATGAACCTTCTTTCCGTTGATGTCCACTATCTTTTTTTCTTCCTCTAAGTCTTTGATCAAGTCTTCTATAATAGACTTGTTGACTCCTACATAAGACATCATGTCCTCTATTTTAGGAAATTTGAAAGAGTTTAACCTTAAATATATATCAAGTATATCCTTAGGATTACCAGATTCTTTGATTTTTAACTCTTCTATAACCTTTGGTGTGTGCTTATTTATACCATGCTTGACATTGGCAACATCTACAATGATACCACCACCTATAGTATCCATAGGTGAGTATGTCCTTATTACAAATGGGTCTAGCTTTTTGCAGACTATCTTTTCTTCGAGTCTTAGCTGGACATAGCCCTCTTCTCCAGGCTTCATGCTTTCCTTTTCTAGAGGTACAGCTCTACACAATATCTCTCTTGTACCGTGGTATAGTTTTAACCTATCCCAATTTTCCAGTTTACAGTTATCATGTTTCAAGAGCTTGATTTTTACATCTAGCATCATAGAATCAAGCATTGAATCAGGAGCTGCTATTATATAACCCCTATCTATGTCTGTAACCTTTATATTTGACAGGTTGATAGCTGTTCTCTGACCTGCATATGCAGTATCAACATTAGATCCATGTACCTGTATAGACCTAACTGTCGCTTTTTTATTGCTAGGATATATTTGCAGGTCATCATTTACAGATATCTTACCCTCTATGATAGTTCCTGTGACAACAGTCCCAAACCCCTTTACAGAAAATACCCTATCTACATTCAACCTAGCAGGTAGACTTGTATTCTTTTCTTCTACCTCTTCAGTCATTATATCAAGTTCTTTAATAAGGTCATCTATGCCTCTTTTAGATAAGGAATCTACCTTTATGACCTTGGATCCTTCAAGGAAAGTACCAACAAGACCTTCCTTTATATCCTCCTCTGCCAGTTCCAGCATTTCATCATCTACCATATCGCACTTGGTCATTACAACCAAACCATTTTTTATATTTAAATAGGAAAGTATATCTATATGCTCTATAGTCTGTGGCATCATACCCTCATCAGCGGCAACAACCAAGACAACCATATCAAGACCAGATGCACCAGCAAGCATATTCTTTATAAATTTTTCGTGACCTGGTACGTCTACTATACCAACAGACTTACCTGATGGTAGGTCAAAATATGTAAATCCAAGATTTATGGATATGCCCCTCTTCTTCTCTTCGTCTAGGGTATCAGTTTCTCTACCAGTCAAGGCTTTTATAAGGCTAGTCTTACCATGGTCTATATGGCCTGCAGTTCCAACCACTATATGCTTCATACTAGTTACCTCCCATCAGACTCAATAATTCATCGGCAATATTTTCAAATTGGTCTTCAAATATAGTCCTAACATCTAGTATATACTTGTCATCGTATACCCTAGCTATAATATGGGACTTAGAAAGCCTTAGCCCTTCTTCAATCCTTGCCACTCCCATATTTTTTGACCTGATAGCTACCGAATAAGAATCAAGTTCTTCTGTAGGCATAGAACCTCCACCTACTTGACCCTTGCATGGTTCAACCCATAGGTCTAGACCAGAAACTCCAACCAATCTATTTTTTATCGTTTCACAAAGCCTCTCAGCATTTTCTTTTAGTTCATCAGATGTATAAGATAGCATCCTAAGAGTAGGTATCTCTCTTATAGCCCTCTCTTCGTCAAGGTACAACCTAAGACTTGCTTCAAGAGTTGCAATAGTCATCTTATCTACCCTAAGAGCCCTTGTCAGCTGGTTCTTTTTCATCTTTTCTATATACTTCTTTTTACCTACTATTATACCTGCCTGAGGTCCACCTAGCATCTTGTCTCCACTGAAGCTGACAACATCAACCCCCTTGTTGATAGAATCTAGGATAGTTGGTTCGTAAGATATTCCAAACTTTGTAAGATCGACAAATACTCCACTTCCAAGGTCTTCAACCACTGGAATATCGTACTCGTCACCTAGTTTTCTCATGTCTTCTAAAGATACCGACTCAGTAAAGCCCATAATCCTGTAGTTACTAGTATGGACCTTCATAAGGACCTTAGTGTTTTCTGTGATAGCACCCTTGTAGTCATCTAGGTGGGTCTTGTTAGTTGAACCCACCTCTACTAGGTCAGCACCAGATAGGGCCATGATTGAAGGAATCCTAAAGGAACCTCCAACCTCTACTAGCTCCCCTCTGGAAACTATAGCCTCTCCACCCTTTGCCATGGTAGAAAGCACCAACATTACAGCAGCTGCATTGTTGTTTACTACCAAGACATCTTCAGCACCAGTCAACCTTTTAATCATATTGGTAAGGTGGTCATATCTTGAACCTCTTTTACCCTTTTCGATATCATACTCCAAGTTAGAGTACCTAGATGCAACTGACCATAGTTCATCTCTTACCGCCTCACTAAGAAGAGACCTACCCAAGTTGGTATGGACTACGATACCTGTAGCATTTATAACCCCCTTGATAGATAGCTCATAAGACTTATTCGCCAAATTGATACTATCGATAATTATCATCTCTTGGCTCAATTCAAAACCGTCTAATTTATCTTCATCTAATTTGATAATCTGAGACCTATATTTATCCACACTAGACCTTATAGAATCTAGGACAATAGACCTCGGTAATATACCACATAATTCTATTATTCTTTCATCATTCAATACCTCATCAATTGATGGAAGTATCGCAAATAAATCTTTCTTTTTCTTCATACTAATATACTCCAACCCTTTTACTATTTTATATCTATTATTATATCAAAAAGCATACATAGAAAAATGTGTATATTGAAATAATTTTCTAATAAACTTCAAGATATTTTTCTTGTTTTTCTATAACTTCTCCTACTATCTCAGCAGTAAATGAGCCATTGGCCAACATATCAGCAGCAACTTCCTCAGCTATGTCTGCTGGTACAGATACCAAAAGCCCTCCTGATGTCTGTGGATCATGAAGAACGTCTGATATAGCCTCTGGTACGCTTGGGTCTATATATGAGTCATCCTGGGCATAACCCATATTCTTGTAGGCTCCCTCTGGTATTATCCCCATCTTTGCAAACTCAACAACTCCCTTTAACATAGGTATCTTCTTTGAATCCAACTTGATAGTAACTCCAGATGCCTTGGCAACCTCTATACTGTGGCCCATCATTCCAAAACCTGTAATATCTGTTGCTGCATTTATCTTGTACTTCTTGAATGACCTAGCAGCATACATATTCAAGTGGGTCATGCAGTCTACAACATAGTCAGATGATTCCTTGTCAACTAGGCCTACCTTCATAGCAGTGTTCATAATACCTGCACCTATAGGCTTTGTAAGTATCAGCTTGTCTCCAACCTTAGCAGTTGAATTGGCAAGCACCTTGTCTGGGTGGACTGTGCCTGACACAGATAGGCCATATTTAGGTTCTTGGTCGTCAACTGTGTGACCACCTACCAAAAGACAGCCCGATTCTTTTACCTTGTCAAAACCACCTCTTAATATCTCACCCAATACATTCATATCGTGGCAAGAAGGGAAACATACTATATTCATAGCTACTGTAGGTTCACCACCCATAGCGTATACATCTGATAGGGCATTGGCTGCTGCTATCTGTCCAAATGTATACGGATCATCCACCATAGGAGTGAAAAAGTCCAGTGTCTGTATCAAGGCTATATCGTCTGTTAGTTTGTATATAGCCGCATCATCTGATGTATCAAGTCCCACCAATAAATTATCCAATTTATCACTATCGTTTTTTGGAAGCTTTGCAAGTACTATAGCCAGATCCTCTGGTCCAATCTTAGCTGCTCAGCCTCCAGCCTTTGTCATTTCTGTTAATTTCTTATATTCTTTTGCCATTTTATTACCTTACCATTCATATCCTACCTTGTTTTCAAGAGCCTTGTCATATATCATCTTACCAGTTGTAATATCCTGAGTACTGATACCAACAGACTTGAAAACAATTATCTCTTCGTCATTTTCTCTACCAACTATATCTCCATTGATCAAGTCTCCTAAATCACCAGTGAAATCTTCCTCTGTGATAGTTCCCTTTTCAAGTGGTGTTATAATACAACCTGCCTCAGAAAGGACAGCATCCTTTGAGTCAAAGTATATCTTGCTCGCCCTCACTAGGGTTTCTTCATCTATTTCATGCATATTAGGCATGTATGATCCAACACCTGAAACCAAGGCACCCTTTTTTAGGAGCTTGCCATCAATAATGGCCTCTTTGGAAGTGGTAGCTAGGGCTATAATGTCTGCATCGTCTATTGCCTCCTCAGGACTAGTTGATGCCATAACCCTTACTTTTCCCTTATACTTTTCAGCCATCTTAGCTGCAAATTTTTCTCTATTTTCTCTCGTTCTTGAATATACCCTTACTTCCTCTACTGTCTCACAGGCCGTTACAATAGCGTCAAACTGAGATTCAGCCTGACCACCACTTCCTATAAGGGCTGCCTTTTTAGACCCCTTCCTAGCAAGTAAGCTTACGGCTGCACCTGTTGCTGCACCTGTCCTTATTTCAGTAACATAAGTTCCATCCAATACACAAGATACCATACCTGTCTTGTCGTCTACCAATAAAATTGTTCCAGGAGTAGATGCTAGACCAATCTTTGGATTGTCCGGAAATACAGATACTATCTTTAAACCTGATACCCCTATTTTGTCTATATAACCCGGCATATATAGTATATTTCCTTTTGCACCCTTTGATTCTATGTTAGTCCTAAGAGGTGATATAGATCCACCTTTAGAAAATATTGAAAATGCTAATTTATCTGCTTCAATTGCGTCCTTCATAGTAAATATTTTCTTTATTTCTTCTTTATTTATAAGTAACATAGTAATACCTCCGTTTACATATATTTATTTGAACTTCAACAAGGTGTAACCAAGCATTCACTTAGACTACACCCTATAATTATATCATATATATTTACTAATAACCACAAACAACCTATCTGTGTTTTCTATCATAACTATTTTTATTTAATATCTATAGAATCCTTCATATTCTCAAACTTCTTGTCCCCTATGCCTGTTACGTTTTTGATATCCTCTATACTTTTAAAGCCACCACTGGTCTGTCTGTAGTCGATAATTTTCTTGGCAGTAGCTGGTCCTACACCCGGTATCTCTTCAAGCTTGGTCTGATCAGCTGTATTTATATTTATTTTTCCTGAAGAACTAGGATTAGGGGACTGAGACTGATTATTTGGGGACATACCAGCTTGCCCTTGATTTGTTTGATTGGCTTGATTAATACCAGCACTATCGTCTTGACCAATATAGGGTATCATATAGTGCTGTGAATCCTCTAGGTTCATAGCCAAGTTTATCCTATTTAAATCTGCCTTTTCAAGTAGGCCTCCTGCCATACGTATAGCATCGTCCAACCTCTTATCCGAATCAAGACATATAACTCCCGGACTTGCCACAGCTCCTGTTATGTAGACCTTTATCTTTTTAGGCTTTGATTCCTCCTTATCAAGGGAAAATCCACCTTGATTTGCTTGGTTGCTAACTTGACTTTCCTTGTCGATAAATTCCGATTCCTGATTTGTATTTGATGATTCTAGTTCGTATTTTTGACCCAATATTCCCATACCACCTGCAAAAACCAATCTATAAATAATAGCTAAAAGTACAGCCCCTGTTATAAATAGTTTTTTCTTGTCTGCATGACTTAAAATAGATTTTATCTTTTCTGATAACATTCCTACCTCCCATTAAGTATGTCTACATCTTAATACTCTTTCTTGCTAGATTAAGTCCTTTTTAAGGACCTATCCAATCCTCTATTTTACTAGTTCACCTATCTTCCCAACTCATAATATATTAGGCAAGTATCATAAATTTTTAAACTAGAAATTAATTATCTTCTTTATTTAGCAATAATATGCTATACTAAAAGGTATGAGAATAGTAAATGACTAAAAAGGAGGAAGGATGTATTATAAAATACATCACTGCAGAATATGAAGATTAAAAAAATTAATTCAATTTTCGCTGCTCTTGTACTGTCGACGGGAATACTTACATATTTTACGTCAGGTGTACTAGCTGAAGGTAAAGAAGATTTCAACTCACTCAAGTCTAAATACATGGTACTTATGGACTATGAATCCGGGAAGATAATATATAAAAAGAATGCAGACCAAAAAATATATCCAGCTTCAACAACAAAGATATGGACTGCCTACTGCGTTCTACAAAAGTGTCAGGACCTAAACGAAAAAATTAAAATAGGTACTATGCCTGAGATAGAAGGTTCTTCTATGTACCTAGAAGAAGGAGAAGTCTTTACAACAAGACAATTATTAGAGTCTCTTTTAATACATTCATCAAATGATGTAGCGTATGTACTAGCAAGGCATTATGGTGGTGGTGATGAGAGGAAGTTCATAGACTTTATGAATTCTGAGGCCAAAAAATTTGGATTCAATCACACTCACTTCAACAATCCTCATGGTCTACCAGATACAGACCACTACACAACTGCTGAAGAAATGACAAATATGGCAAGAATAGCATATGGAAATGATATTATTAAGTCTATCGTTGCAAAAAAATCTGTAACTTTCAAAAAATCAAATGAAATAAAATTGGATAGGGAACTCTACAATAGCAACAAGTTCCTAAATTCAAATATGCAGATGAACTACAATGGCAAGGATATACCTATGAAATATGATGTTGTAGATGGTATAAAGACTGGATATACTGATGATGCTGGAAACTGTCTAGTAGCTACAGGAACAAAGAACAAAATTAGGATGATTTCTGGAGTTTTCTTTGCTCCAAGTGGCAGTCTCTACCACGATTCAAGGTTCCTGCTTGACTATGGATTTGAAAACTTCAAGAGCATAATTATCTACAAGAAATCAGATATAAGGGGCCAAAAGAAAGTAAGGTTTGCAAAACCAGGAACTATCAAGTACTCTCTAGCTAATGACTATGTTGTTACTACAAGCCAAGGCAAGAATATATCAAAGGATAATTTTACGGTTAAATACAACTTCGACTCACTTAAATTGCCTGTAAAAAAAGGTGATCTGATAGGTAGAATGAATATTTACGAAAAAGGTACTATGGTTTCAAGCATTGGCCTAGTATCTGAAACTGATGCTGTTGGATATTTTGACTTTATTTTATCTAAAATTCCTTTCCTAAAGGACAAATCTAGTCTGAATTCATCAGCCAAGGTTGAAAAGATAAAAAATGATACTAAGAACAGTATAGATGATGCCAAAAAATCTGCAAACGAAAAAATTAACTCTACTAAAAAAGAGGCCCAGAAAAAATCAAGTGGAATCATAAAATCCGTTCAAGATTTCTTTGGTGGTATATCAGATAAATTCAGATCAATTGGCAAGTTCTTCAGTGATATGGGCAAAAATATAGGAATGGCCTTTGAAGACATAAAAAAAGTTTTCTCTGATTTAGGAAAACAAGGCGGTATAAAAGGAATACAAAAGCTTGATTTCTACAAATTTCTAGAAAATGAAATAAAACAAAAGACTGATAGGGTACCACCAGCAATAATAATATTCGGTGTACCTATCCTGATAATATTAGTAGTATTGTTACTTTTGATCAACTTGATTGTAGACTCTATTAGATCTGCTTTTTCTAAAGATGAATCTGATGATGGCCAAGAATAAAAACATATAAAAATACATAAAAGAGACCCATCGACAAAAAATCGTGGGTCCTTTTTTATTACTTACAAGTACAGTTGCCTCCACATGAGCAACCACCACCTGCAAAGGCAAGGGGCATAAATTTATTAGAAGTTTTATGATATTCCTTTACCTTTAGAACATCGTACTTTTCGGCATTAAAATAAGTCTCAAGAGCAGCCTTAGACTTGTCAATCATAATAGAGTCTTGACCTACGCCATTGTATTTCAAAATCTTTATTATACTCTTCAAGAAGTCCTTGCTACCAACTATATAGAATATAGAATTGTGGTAGTCTACTATATTTCTATTGCCTAGTATATCCTTTATGTCACTTCTAGACTTGGCTACTATTGTTTCAAGATTGTTTTCTATATCGCATGAAATCTCAGACCTGTATAGGTAGTCGCCAGTCCTATCAACACATATATTCTGTATGCCATCTACCCCCCTAGTATCACCCAGGTAGGTCTTAATTATAGGCCTCATGGTTGCCATACCTACACCCATAGATATAAGTACTAGCTTCTTATTTTCCCTTCTAATTGGCATATGTGATTCACATCCATATAAGATACATTCATCACCAACGCACATATTTGACAACTTCTTCTTATAGTCAGAATCACTACTATCAAGTCTTGTAGAAAGAGCTATCTTTCCTTCATCTATTGTTGTAGCTATAGAAAACTTACGCACAAGAGTTTTATCAAACTTGCCATCTACCAAGGCTTCCTTAAGTGCTAGAGAGATATGACTTCCCTCCACCCACTTCATTTCTTCTGGTATATCGAATATATAAGTAGATCTATTTTTACCTTCATTGATTATTTCTTTAATTTTAACAAAATAAGTATCCTTCAAGTCATTTCCTCCTCCTAAAATTATATGATAATAATACCCAAAAGATATATCCTATTAAACATATATCAAGTAAATTAATCTAGAATAAGAAAAGAAATAAATCTCAAAATTAAAGATGCCCCATAAAGGAACATCTTTAAAATTATTATATAAGTATTGTTCTTGCTTTCACATCAATCATAATATCTATGTAAGCAAGAGGGTTGTCTCAATTTAATTTAGTTGAGTATAGATAATTAGTTAGCCATACCCTTACACTTACCAAGCTTTCTGCAATCTTGACAATTACCCAGACATAGGTCTACCTGTGATAGACATTCATTAAAAGCTACCTTGCTAGAATTTTTATGCCTTATAATAGGTATATCCATCTTCTTAGCCTGAGACTCAACTATCCTAGTCAGTTTATGAGATACAGTTGAAGTCAATATTACTATTGCATCAGGACTTCCTATAGAATTCTTGACCTGACTAGACATTGTTGTATATACCTTAGTCTTATATCCTCTACTCTTTGCCAACTTATAATAGTCTTTTTCCATTCTTTCATGACCACCAATTACTAATAAACTCATCTTATCCCCCCATAATATATTTATACTCTATCAATTTCCTTGTCCTTGATGATAATCGTTATCATCTTATGTGAATATAATATAACATTTGGGTAGACTTGTCAATACCTAATTGATAATTTTTATTAATTGTTTATTTATTTCATCAAATCTTCATATATAATTCATAATTGTGCTTTTGTGTGTATTTTATATAGATAGTTTATATATCTAGTCTATTTTCTGCTCTCAATTTTTTTACCTTAGAGTAACTTATAGCCTTTGCTATTTCCATAAATAGGACTGATATCAAGGCTATAAGGAATGATACTGCTAGGTTAGTCATTGAATATTCAGCTGGTATAGCAAATATTCCCCTCACTGGTGGTAACAATACCAGACCCAATAATGATAGACATATAAGTACTGCACCTACTACATATTTGTTTGAGAAGAAACCTATGGCAAATGCACTTCTAAAATCTGACCTACATGCAAATGTCTGTAGGGTCCTAGCAAGCAATAGGGTTGTAAATGCCATGGCTACACCCATATTAGGAGAGTGCTTCATACCTATATACTGGGCTACAATAGCCGCTATACCTACAAATACCCCCCTTGATAGGATAGCCTGAAGTGTTCCGCCACCTAGTAGACCTTCATTTTTTTTCCTAGGAGCCATACTCATGACACCTTCTTCTGGTTTTTCCATACCAAGAGCAATCGCTGGTATAGAGTCATTTACCATATTTATAAATATCAACTGAAGGGCTGTATAAGGATTTGTCCATCCTGCAAACACTGCAAATAAGATAGATATTATGGCACCTAAATTACCTGAAAATAGATATGTTATAGACTTTTTAATATTTGAATATACAGTCCTACCTACTTCAACTGCAGCTATAATACTTGCAAAGTTGTCGTCTACCAATACCATGGAAGCAGCTTCTTTGGCAACTTCTGTTCCAGACCCCATAGCTATACCTATGTCAGCATTTTTAAGGGCTGGAGCATCATTTACTCCATCACCTGTCATAGCAGTGACCTTGTTCTTTTTCTGCCATGCTCCTACGATTCTTATCTTGTTTTCAGGAGAAACTCTGGCATATACACTTATCTTTTCTAGCTGCTTGTCCAATTCTTCATCAGTCAGATTGTCAAGTTCTAGTCCTGTATATGATATATCACCTTCATTAAATAGGCCTATGTTTTTACCTATAGCTACTGCTGTGGTCTTGTGGTCTCCAGTGATCATTATAGGCTTGATACCTGCTGACTTTGCCTTTGCTACTGCTTCTATAACTTCATTTCTAGGCGGGTCAATCATGGCAACTAGACCTATAAAGATAAAGTTATCCTCGTCTTCGATTCCAATTTTCTTGCCCTCGTCCATTTGTCTATATCCAAAGGCCAATACCCTAAGAGCCTTATTTGAATATTTTTCATTCTGGTCTCTTACTTCATTTTTTATGTCCTCAGTCATTTCAATGACTTGACTTCCAACCAATACCTTGCTAGACCTAGATATAATAATATCTGGAGCTCCCTTGGTTATCATGATACCCTTAGAATTGATCTTGTGGTAGGTACTCATCAGCTTTCTATCTGAATCGAAAGGCAGCTCCTGGAGTCTTGGGTAAATATCCCTTACCCTGTCACTTATATAGCCCTTCTTGTCAGCAAGTACTGTAAGTGCAACCTCTGTAGGGTCTCCTATCTCCTTGCCATCTTCCTTTATAACTGAGTCATTACAGAGGGCAGCAGCTATATTTAACATATCTTCTGAATTGAAGTTTTCCAAATCTACTGAATCTTTTTTAGGTTCTTCTACAACCTCTATTGATTCTGCATCCTTTGAATACTTGTAGTACTCTACTGCTGTCATCTTGTTCATTGTAAGAGTACCTGTCTTATCTGTACATATTATAGATGTTGATCCAAGAGTTTCAACAGCGGGTAACTTTCTTATTATAGAATTCTTCTTTGACATAGTCTTAGTACCGATTGAAAGGACTATTGTAACTATAGAAGAAAGGGCTTCTGGTATAGCTGCTACAGCTATTGCAACTGCAAACATAAATGAGTTAAGTATTACTGTCTTCATCTCAACTCCAGTAGGATGTGTGTATGCTCTAAATACCTGAATACCAAATATAAGTATGCATATAAGGACTATTGCAACACCAAGCTTCTTAGAAAATACCTCTATATTTGACTGCAGTGGTGTCTGCTTAGCATCTGTATTTTCTAGTAGGTCTGCTATTTTACCTATTTCTGTATCCATACCAGTCCTTGTACAGACGTATGTTGCCCTACCATTTACTACCATTGATGTTGAGTAGACCATATTTACCCTATCACCAACTGATGACTCTTCAATCAATCTCCCTGTGCTCTTTTGTGCTGGTTCGGACTCACCTGTCAGCATACCCTCAACAATCTTCAAAGACTCTGCCTCTATTAGCCTACCATCTGCTGGCACATAGTCTCCAGCTTCTAATAGAACTATATCTCCAGGCACTACTTCTGTAGAATATACTGTGTGTTTTTGTCCATCCCTAATAACCTTGGCAGATGGAACTGACATCTGCTTTAAACTGTTTATTGATGACTCCGCCTTTTTTGTCTGGACTGTACCTAGTACAGCATTTAAAATCAAGACGACAAATATGATCAAAGACTCCATCACAGATCCTGTTACTATCTGAAGTATTGCAGCCCCAATCAATATGATAACCATAGGATCTTTAAAGGACTCCAAAAATATCTTCCAAGTAGGGTCACTTTCTTTTTCCCTAAGTTCATTTTTACCAAAGTCATTTAACCTCTTTTGAGCCTCTACCTCACTCAAACCATTTTTTGATGAATCTAGCTTTGCTATTGCATCATCAGCTTCAAGCAGGTAGTACTTTTCCTTTGTATTTCTCTCCATAAGATACCTCCAATATATAATTTATTGTAAAAAAAAACCTCAATAACAAAACTTTCAAAATAAGTACAATCTGCCCTTATTCTGAAGGTCTTGCTATCAAGGTAAACTTGTCTGTTAACCGAGTATAAAATACTGGCCTGACGACTAACAGATGTAGACCACCGGTATACTCAACCAGAGGCAACAGTGCTACTCCCCTTCTAATAGGATTATAACTGAATGGCTACTATATGTCAACCTATAAAGAAAAAATCCGTAGACCCCAGCTAAAATGCTAGGAATCTACAGATATAAATTTTATTAAATTACATATTTTTATCTGAGTTTATTATGCACTCTTGTTTATATGCTTGCTGTATAGCTTGTCTACAAATACTGCTATAGCGTTGTCACCTGATACGTTAGCTGCTGTACCGAAAGAGTCCTGAGTTAAGTATAGAGTGATCATTAGCTGCTGCATTACCTGTGATGTAATACCAACCATTGGCAAGAATGGAAGAGCTGACATTATAGCACCACCTGGAGCACCTGGAGCTGCAACCATTGCAACACCTAGCATAGCTATAAATCCAAATACAGTTGCAAAGCTAAATGGAAGACCGTTCATAAGTAAAACGGCTACAGAACAAGATGTTATAGTTATCATTGATCCTGCAAGATGTATTGTAGCGCATAGTGGTACAACGAAGTTTCTGATATCTTCTGATACACCATTTTTCTTAGCACATTCTATATTTACTGGTATAGTAGCTGCTGAAGACTGAGTACCTATAGCTGTTACATAACCATTCACCTGGTTTCTTATTAATCTTAATGGGTTCTTGCCTGCATATGTACCAGATACTATAAACATAGCACTTACATATAATAAGTGAAGGATAATTACTGTTACGAATACCTTCCAGAATATTGAAAGTACACTTGCTACAGATCCTGTATAAGCCATGTTTGCAAAGTTACCACATATGAACATTGGAAGTAATGGTATTATAACCTTGCTTAACACTCTAGATATAATTGCTTCAAAGTCATCGAATACTTCATATAATACCTTACCTCTACCCTTTGACTTTAACCAAGAGATACTTAGACCCATTATAAATGCAAATACAACTGCACTAGTTACATCTAACATAGGCTTTAAATTAATCTTAAAATAAGTCTCAAGTGCTGGCACCGTACCCTTTACCTTTTCGATTAAGTCTGGTGTTATAAATGTTGGGAAAAAGTTACTTGCTACAAAAAATGCTATTGTTCCTGCCACAAGTGTTGAACAGTATGCAGTTATGGCTGTTATACCCAATAATTTACCTGCACCATCTGATAATTCCGCAATACCCTTTACCACAAAACCTATAATCATTAGTGGTATTATGAAACTTAAAAATTCACCGAACAAGCTAGCACAAGTAATCAATACTCTTAGTAGACCTGCTGGTATGAACTTAAAACTACCCAATGCAATACCTATTGCGATTGCAATGATAAGCTTAGAAACTAAACCTAATTTAAATTTCTTGTCTTTCATTTTCTTCCTCCTATAATATTTTTATTTTCCCGTATTGCAAATCCCCCGCAACACAAATAATATATTAACACATTAAGAAAACATTATCAACATATAAATAACTTATTTTTAATTAGGTAAAACTTTCAAAACTGTGAATTTTCAGTTTATTGAATGGTTTTCTAAACTCACAATAATCTAAAACACCTTATTAATAAATATTATAATTATTTTGCTGTAAGTTTACTTAAGATAAGTATGCTCAATTTATTTTTTTATAAAAATAAAAAGGCTTAGTAGAATTTTATAATTCATTACTAAGCCCTTTATAAGTATTGTCTTATCTATATACTAATGACTCTTTTTTATTTTTTTAACAGGGAAATCAATCTGAGCTAGTAAAATTGCCACTACCAATATAAAACATCCTGAAAATTCTCTACTAGTCAAACTCTCACCCAATAGTACAATTCCTGCAAGTAAAGATACAACTGATTCAGAACTCATAAGAAGTGATGCTATTGTGGGCTGTAAATTTTTTTGAGCAACTATCTGTAAAGTAAATCCAATACCACTTGACATCAAACCTGTATATAAGATAGCTGTAGATGCAAGCATAACTGATTCCATTGTTACTGTCTCAAGAACGAGCATAGCAACAAGAGATAATATGCCCGCAGTTATAAATTCGACTAAAGATAACTTGATTGAGTCCACACCTGGTGCAAATATATCTATTACTACTATCTGTAGAGAATAAAAAATAGCGGACACAAATACAAAGAAATCCCCCCTGCTGATAGTAAAACCACTCTTGATAGACAATAGATATAGGCCTACAGCAGCTAGTGCAACACATACAATAATCTTAGGAGATACCTTTCTTCCATAGAAGACACCTAAAAGTGGAACTATAACTATATACATTGTAGTTATAAAACCTGCCTTTGAAGCAGTTGTACTCACCATACCTACCTGCTGTGAACTCATAGCCAAAAATAGTACCACACCAGCGAGTATACCCCCCTTAAATATAGCCTTGTCTTTAAATCCACCAACTTTTATATTCTTTCTCTTAAATCTCATATCCGATATATAAGATACCAACATCAAGAATATAACACACACAAGGCATCTGAAAAAATTAAATGCGTAGGGACCTATATGTTCCATACCAGTCCTCTGGAATATAAATGCAACACCCCAAACAAGTGCTGTTACTCCTAACATAAGACCACTGATTGCTTCTTTTCTCTTTTGTGCTTCCATACAAATCTCCTCTCTCTTTGTTTTTAAACTTTCGCCAAAATAAATAATACCTTAAAATTAAACAATAAAAAGGGCACTGCACTCAAGCAATAACCCTTTATAATCATATTAACATATTCTTTTCACAGCTATATATTATCATATAGTCTGTGGTTTGACAACACCTAAAAAATAAATAATTCTATTAATCGTAATTATTTAGCTACGATGTTGACAAGCTTACCAGGCACTGCAATTACTTTTACAACATTCTTGCCTTCAATAGCTTCAACAATCTTTTCATCCTTTAGGGCTATTTCTTGCATCTCCTCTCTACTTGTCTTGGCATCTATCATTATCTTTGACTTTAGCTTGCCATTTATCTGAACTACAACCTCTATCTCATCAGACTTTATAGCTTCAGCATCGTACTGAGGCCATCTTATATCGAATATGCTACCCAGCTTGCCTATCATTGACCATAACTCTTCACCTAGGTGAGGGGCAAATGGTGCTAGTATAACTACTACAGCTTCAATAGCTTCCTTGATAACAGCATCGTTTCTAGTGTCTAATTCCTTGTACTTGTATAGGTCGTTTATAAGTTCCATCAAGGCTGCTATAGCAGTATTAAATCCAAACTTGTCGCTTAGGTCCTCTGATACCTTCTTAAGTGTACTGTTAGTCTTGGCCCTCATAGCCTTGTCTTCCTTAGTCAGTTCACCGAATTCATGGTTGACCTTAGCAATATCTGCTAGTTCATCAACAACTCTGAATACCCTATTTAGGAACTTGAAGCATCCTTCAACTCCCTGTTCTGACCACTCAAGGTCTCTTTCTGGTGGCGCTGCAAATAAGATAAATAATCTAGCAGTGTCGGCACCGTATTTTTCAACCATCTCAACTGGAGATACTATATTCCCCTTAGACTTAGACATCTTTGAGCCATCCATAAGTACCATACCCTGAGTAAGTAGGTTCTTGAATGGTTCAACATGCTTTGTCATTCCCATCTTATTAAAGGCCTTTGTAAACCATCTTGCATACAATAAGTGAAGTATAGCGTGCTCTACACCACCTATATATTGGTCAACTGGCAGCCACTTGTCAATAACTTCTGAGTCAAATATATCTTCTGTGTTCTGGTTGTCTGCATATCTCATATAGTACCAAGATGAGTCTACAAATGTATCCATTGTATCTACTTCTCTTTTAGCCTTCTTGCCACACTTAGGACAAACGCAGTCGTTGAATGTTTCAGAAGTTGTAAGTGGAGATTCTCCCTTTCCAGTAAATTCTACATCTGTTGGAAGTAAAACTGGTAGGTCCTTTTCTGGGACTGGCACTATACCACAATCATCACAGTATACTACAGGTATTGGGCATCCCCAGTATCTCTGTCTAGATATCAACCAATCTCTTAGTCTATAGTTAGTTGTAGACTTACCAAGACCGTCCTTTTCTAGCTTTTCTATAATTGCCTTGAAGGCTTCATCCTTGTCCATTCCTGTAAATTCACCAGAATTTATCATCTTTCCATCTTCATCTATTACAGGCACGATTTCCATATCAAAAGTCTTAGCGAAATCTTCATCTCTATCGTCATGAGCTGGTACACCCATTACAGCACCAGTACCGTAGTCAGCTAGGACATAGTTGGCTATCCATATAGGCATTTCCTTGTTTGTTATAGGGTTGATTACATACCTACCTATAAACCTACCGTCCTTCTTTAGGTCCGCCGCTTCTCTTTCTATCTGTGTCATAGTGTGCATCTTTGTAAGGAATTCGTCCAAGTCCTTTTCGTATTCAGTACCAGCAACAAGGTCTCTTGCAAGCTGGGCCTCAGGAGCTACAACCATAAATGTTGTACCGAATATTGTATCTGGTCTAGTAGTGTAGACTGTGATAGTCTTGTCCATGTCCTTAACCTTAAAGTCAACATGGGCACCGTGACTCTTACCGATCCAGTTCTTCTGCATCAATCTTACCTTTTCTGGCCATCCGTCTAGTGTATCAAGGTCAGCTAGTAGCTCTTCTGAGAATTCAGTGGTCTTAAAGTACCACTGCTCTAGCTCCTTCTTTTCAACTAGTGTATCACATCTTTCACAGTGACCATCTACTACCTGTTCATTGGCTAGTACTGTCTCACATGATGGACACCAGTTTACAAACGACTTCTTCTTGTAGGCTAGGTCATTTTCTAAGAACTTTAAGAATATCTTCTGTGTCCACTTGTAGTACTCTGGAGTTGAAGTAGCTACTTCCTTGTCCCAGTCATAGCTTAGGCCTAGCATTGATAGCTGGTCCTTCATCTCCTCTATATTAGCCATTGTCCACTTGTGTGGGTGAACTCCATGCTTGATCGCTGCATTTTCAGCTGGTAGACCAAATGAGTCCCATCCCATTGGATGTAGGACATTGTAGCCTTCCATCTTCTTAAACCTAGCTACCACGTCACCTATTGAGTAGTTTCTAACATGCCCCATATGGATCTTACCTGATGGGTAAGGGAACATTTCTAGACAATAGTACTTAGGCTTTGAATCATCCCTTGTATCCATCTTGTACTGGTTATTGTCTTTCCAGACTTTTTGCCATTTCTTTTCGATTTTTGAAAAATCATAAACGCTCATAAAATTACCTCCTAATAATTGCTCTTTGACCTCTTAGGCCTTATATTTATTATCGTTTGAAATTCTTAGTTTAGGAGCGGTTGTAAATAGCTTAAAAATTTACAATCTCTTTGAGTATATTCCATATACCAGCCTGTAGATGCTAGCTGGCATTTTCATAATCATATTAGCCAATATCCTATCCTTCTTATTTACGGATGGATGGTCTAAGCCCTTGCTATACTTCTTAATAGTATCCTTGTAGATATTTTCAATATAATCGTCTTTTACACCTGCCTTGATCATCCTAGAATAATGGCTGACTGTCACCTGGCACATGACCCTTGCCATCTCTTTTTGAACATCTGCATCACCCTTATAGAGGGCAGCTATCATCTCTAGGGCCTCTAACTGCGTAAACAACTTCTTAGAGTATTTGCCACTTGTAATACCATTTACATTATCAAAATAATAATACAGGTCTTGGTCATAAAATGCAACCTTACCGGCCTTTTTCATCAAGACACTGCAAAAATAGAGGTCCTCACACATATGTAGCTTCTTTTCAAAGCCTACCTTCAAGCCACTTGAATCCTTTACAAGGCTGGTCTTGAATATCTTGTTCCATGTGTAGCCTGAATACTTAGCGTCTTTTAGCATGGCTATAAGGGCTTCCTTGTCGCTCTTTATACTTGTCTTGGCTAATAGGTCACATGGCTTGTTGTCTACTATCTCAGACTTGTCCTTGAATACCTTATAAGTAGAAACACCTATATCAAGTCCTGATTCAACCACCTTTTCATGATGAACCCTGACCATATCACAATGGAGTATATCGTCTGAATCTGCAAAACACAAATACTGGCCCGTAGCCTTTTTTAGACCTGTATTTCTAGCCACTGATACACCTGAATTTTCCTGCAATATGTAGATAAACCTACTGTCGCTTGATGCATACCTCCTAGCTATACCAGCAGACCCATCCTTGGAACCATCATCTACCATTATAACCTCTATATTCTTGTATGTCTGGTTTTTGATTGATTCTAGGCAGTCTTTTAAATATTTTTCTGCATTATAGATAGGCACTATTATGGATACTAGTGGCCCATATTCATTTGTATATTTTTTAATATCCTTAGTCATGTCCACTCCTATTATAATCCTTTAAGCTAGTTCGTCTCTTTCTACGTATGGTGCATCCTTCCATAGCTTTTCTAGGTTGTAGAAACCTCTGTTTTCTTCGTCAAATATATGTACCATGATATCGCCGTAGTCAAGTAGGACCCAAGACTGGCTTGTAATCCCTTCCTTACCCCTTGGCTCTATATCAATCTTTGTCATTTCATCCTCTACGCTATCTGCTATAGCCTTTACCTGCCTTGAAGAAGATCCTGTTGCAATTACAAAATAATCACATAGGCTTGATACCTTACCGATGTTTAAGATAACTATATCCTGACCTATCTTGTCATCTATTGCATCATAAATCTTTGCTAATATACTTTCAACTGTTTCCATAAATCCCCTTTCTTTTTTAAAGGTCATAGCCTATACAGACTATAACCTCCTATACTCTCTTATTATTAAACTGCTAATCTACCAATTATACTATTTTGTAGATATATTGTCCATTATTTTTTTTAATTTTTCTTTTTCCTTTACCAAACTAAGGTAGTAGTTTCTAGCCTCTACTGTCCTAAGATGCATAGGTGCCTTCTTTTTTAGGACTACTCCTATTGTATTGTCCATAGACCTTAGTACAGCTTCATCAACTT
This sequence comes from Peptostreptococcus anaerobius VPI 4330 = DSM 2949, assembly GCF_000381525.1. Lineage (GTDB taxonomy): Bacteria > Bacillota > Clostridia > Peptostreptococcales > Peptostreptococcaceae > Peptostreptococcus > Peptostreptococcus anaerobius. Next base: position 25,007 of record NZ_KB906618.1, on the reverse strand, counting down.
TGCCTGAATAAGCCAGTTCTCTAAGTTCATCAACCATCGGATAATTTCTTCCAACCTCTATCAAATCTGCAAGGTAGACAGATTTTTCAAGATCTGTCATGCCTGGTCTTCCGGTGGTATGGTACCTAATTGCACTAAGTATCTCCTCATCCTCTATGCCAAACTCATGTCTAGCTATATATGAACCAACAACACTATGGGATAGGGCTGTTGATTTTTGTTCCATATCATCTAAAACTATCGAATACTTTGCGCAATATTTAGGAACGTCTTCGTACTTTACATACTTAGCTGTATCATGCAGGATACCTGCTATCTCAGCTTTTTTCTCATCACACCCCAAGATTTTAGCCAGTCTAACCGCAGACTTGGACACGTTTATAGAATGGATCTTTCTCTTTTCTGGTAGATATTCATCTAATTTATCTATCATATTTGCTATATCCATCTAGTCTATTGCACCTCCGTATATTCCTCTATCATAAATGTATTCTTCAACCCTAGTAGGCATCAGGTACTTGATTGTATGGTTACTCTTTAACCTAGACCTGATGTAGGTTGAAGAAATCTCAAGGGCGGGCACATATAACATATCTATACTGGCTCCATATTCCCTTCTATATCTTCCTATGTTTTCCTGTGTTTCTAAAAGATTAATCCCAGGTCTTGCAGCAGCTATAAACTTGGCAAGAGCGAAGTTTTCTCTAAAATCCTTCCAAGTCTCTATCTGGTTTATAGTGTCAGACCCTGTAATAAAATATAAGTCTTCAAAATCATATATAGACCTCAAATACTTGAGAGTATCCACCGTATATGACATATGGCCCTGTCTCATCTCATAGTCCAAAACGAAAAAATCATCATTCTTCCTAGTTGCAAGTACTACCATATCAAACCTGTGCTTCTTGTCGACTATATGATTCTTATGTGGTGGATTACCTGTAGGAATAAATATAATCTTATCCAAACAATACTTGTCCCTTATAAATTCAGCTATAACCAAGTGGGCATTGTGAATGGGATTGAACGTTCCCCCCATTATACCTACCTTGTAGCCTCCCTTGGAGGACAAAAAATCTTTAATTTTACTTTCGTTTTTATCTATCGCATATTCCAATAGTTCATCTAATTCTTTCATCGTCTTTTCCCTTCAACCATGATAATTATATTTTATCACAGCGAGGATTATAAGTCCAATCTAATAATTGTTTCTATCATTTAAGTAGAGTCTTATTATATTTATCACACCTACTAACAAACTTAAAATAACCAATACTAAATTCTTCATTCTAAAAAATCATCCTCTTCATCTAATACTCTCCTAAGAGCAGAATTAATCGTATTATAATCAAATCCCTTATAGGCCAGATGTTGATATATTTTTGATCTTTTTTTCCTAGGCTCTTCATTCTTCAACTTTGACATCCTCTTTTTAGCTAGGATAATTGCATTTTCTAGCTCTACGTCCCTATCTACATTAGATATTGCCCTGTCTATATCAGAGCTTGATATACCCTTTGAGTAGAGGTTTTGTTTAATCCTATTCTTACCCAATTTCTTGAAATTCAGATCATTGTTGACAATCCTGTCAGCATACCTCTCATCATCTATAAAGGAATATTTTTTCATAAATTCAACTACTTTATCTATGATTTCAGGTGCAAACTCTCCAGCTAGTTTTTCCCTTAGTCTTTTTTCGGATTTTTCTGCCTTGGAAATAGAATTGAGGGCCTTGTTTTTAGCCTTCTCAAAATCATCGTTTTTGATGACCTCTGTTAGGTCCTCTATATTTATATCCTGCCCCTTTTCAAGCTTAAACTTATAGATTAACTCAGCATACAAAGACATAAAGTACTGCCCATCAAGATATAAGTTAACCCTATCCTTATTCTTCTTTTGAAATTCAATAGCTGTTATCTTAGCCAAGTAAATCGCCTCCAATAAAATATAGTGGGTAAGCCGACCTGAGTCAAGCCTGCCCACTATATTTCATTTTAACTCATTGTTATAGTTTTTTCTAGTAACAAATAGTTTCGTTGTATAATTTAGTATTGAGGGTTATATATTACTCTTACTCTTAGGCAAATATCTCATTTTTCAAGCTAATATTCATCATAAAAGTCATCCTCTACCATAGTCAACCTAGGTGATAGGGCCATATCCCACATCTCGTGGTCAGTGTGTAGGAGTTTGTGGGCAAGTTTGGAGTTTGGTACTCCAAGATAGTCATCATAGACCTTTATTATGGACGGATTTTCATGTGAATACCTAAGAGCCATCTTCTTATCTATGTCATATAGCTTTTTGGCTCTTTTTTCAGCAAGTTCCTGACCATCCTTTATAGGTTGGCCACCACCACCCGAACATCCTCCTGGACAGGCCATTATCTCTACAAAATCATAGGATACTTCCTTTCTAAGCAGCGCCTCTATAAGCCTTCTAGCGTTCTTTAAACCACTTGCCACAGCCACTCTTACAGTATTACCTTCTATATCAAAGGTAGACTCTCTCCAGCCCTTTTGGCCCCTTACAGACTTGAAAGCATCCGGTTCTGGATCCTTGCCTGTCACAAAGTAGTAGGCGGATCTTAGGGCAGCTTCCATCACTCCACCAGTAGCACCAAATATAGCTCCTGCTCCACTTCCTATACCAAGGGGCATATCAAAGGCTTCTTCTTCTAGCATATCAAATTTAATATTTTCTGACCTTATCATCTTTTCAAGCCCCCTTGTGGTTATGACTACATCTACATCCTTAGGTGCCTCTGAGTCGTTTATACTAGGTATATCAGCTTCGTGCTTTTTGGCAGTACAAGGCATTATAGATACGCAAAATATTTTTTTTGGATTAATATTTAATAGTTTTGCATAATAAGTCTTGGCTATTGTACCGAACATCTGCTGTGGAGATTTAGCTGTAGACAAGTACTTAACTAGGTCAGGGTACTGAGACTTTATAAACCTAACCCAACCCGGACAACATGAAGTAAACATAGGAAATTCCATAGGTCCAGCTGTAAACTTATTTAAAAACTCTGTAGCTTCTTCCATTATAGTGAGGTCAGCTGAAAAATTAGTATCGAATACATAGTCAAAGCCAATCTTCTTAAGGGCTGCCACCATCAGATTTGTGCTGGCATCTTTTTCGTCTATATTAAGTCTTTCTGCCCAGGCTGTCCTAACCGCTGGAGCAACCTGAACTACTGTTACTATACTAGGGTCTTCCATAGCCCTATAGACCTTGTCTATATCATTTCTAACGGTAAGTGCCCCCACTGGACAATGGGTTATACACTGGCCACACAATGAGCAATCCGTCTGTTCTATAGTCCTATTCCACGAAACATCTACACTTGTCCTGTAGCCCGAATTTACTACATCCCATATACCCAAACTCTGGACCTTGTTGCAGACCTGGATACACCTCATACACTTTATACATTTCTCAAAAGACTTTTGAAGTGGGAAGTCCTTGTTCCATGCCTTTTTTTCATACTTTACTTCAAAAGGCATATTGAAAATACTCATACTGTTGGCCATATCTTGCAAAGAGCAATTTCCACTTCTTACGCAAGTAGCACACTTAAAATCATGGTTTGCTAGGATAAACTCTATATTTGTCCTTCTTGCCTTCCTAACCCTAGGGCTGTTGGTCCTGATGACCATGCCATCTTCCACCTTGTTGTTACAAGATGTTATCAGCTTGTTGGTGCCTTCTAGCTCCACTATACATATTCTGCAGGCACCTATTTCGTTAAGGTCTTTTAAAAAGCATAGCCTAGGTATATCAACTCCAGCAAACTTGGCTGCATCCATAATAGATGTGCCTTCTTTTACTTCTACTTCAACATTATCTATTATTAAATTTACCATTTTAAAGTCCTACCCCCTCTAAAGTTACCCCAACCAAAATGGTCGCACCTAAGGCATCTTGAAACCTCTTGCTCTGTCTCTTCCCTAGTAAGCCCCAACTCAATTTCTTCAAAATTATTCTTTCTTATTTCAATAGGGACTTCCCTCATGTTTGACCTTGCACAGGCTTTTTTGTCCTTGAAATCCACTTTTGGTATCTCTACATCAACACTAATCATGTGGTTAAATCCTAAGTATTCATCTATATTTGCAGCAGCTACCTTGCCAGCTCCTATAGCCTTTATAACTGTAGCCGGTCCTGTAACACAGTCACCACCAGCAAATACACCCGGTATATTTTTTACTTCACTTGAATTAAGAGCCTCAATTATTCCCTTTTTAACAGGCATACCGAACTCCTTAAAGTAGTTGGATCCTATATTTTGTCCTATTGCCACTATTATCTGGTCACACTCTATCCTCTCCTCTTTCTTAGAAGAATTAATCGGCTTGGCACGACCGTTTGTTATTGTAGATATCATCTGTGGTTGAACCCATATAGCTTTTGTATTGTTGTCCTTGTCAGCCTCTATCCTTATTGGAGCCATAAGAGTTACCAACTGGCATCCTTCTGCTATAGCACCCTCTACCTCTTCTGGTAGGCAAGTCATGTCCTCTTGTCTCCTCCTGTATACTATAGACACCTTGTCTGCCTTACACCTTATAGCAGTTCTTGCAACGTCCATTGCAACATTACCACCACCTATTACAACAACTTTCTTACCTGTAAAGTCTGGATACTTTTCATCGCCTATATTTTTTAACATCTCTACTGCTGATGTGACACCCTTAGAATTTTCACCATCTAGGCCAAGTTTCTTATCGTCATGGGCACCTATGGCTATATAGACTGCATCAAATTTTTTGGATAGGTCCTCAACACTAAAATCCTTGCCTATTTCTACATTTGTATGGACCTCTATACCAGTTGCTAGTATGGCATCTATATCTTCCTGTAGTCTCTTTCTAGGTAGCCTATAGTTAGGTATACCATATCTTAACATACCACCCAACTTGTCCTTAGCCTCGTATACGCTCACCTTGTGGCCCATCAAGGACAAGTAATAGGCAGCCGATAGACCACTTGGTCCACCGCCGACTACAGCGACCTTTTTATTTGTTGATTTTGCTGGTTTTGGAGGTGGCACCTCTTTAGCATGGTCAGCAGCATATAACTTGATACCCCTGATATTCATAGGAGCATCTACCATAGTCCTCCTGCACCTCGCCTCACATGGGTGTTCGCATACTAGGGCACAGGCAGTAGTGAATGGATTGTCCTTTCTTACCAGCCTGACAGCATCCTTGTACCTGCCCTCTCCTACCAAGGCCATATAGCCTGGTATGTCAACACCTGCTGGGCATAGGGCAACGCATGGTACAGATATATTCCTGTCCATAGAACAATTGCCAGTCCTTATATGTGATAGGTAGTCATCCCTAAATCCCATCACTCCCTTTAGAACCATTTCAGCAGCCTCTGTTCCTATAGCGCAGTCAGCTGTTTCCATTATCACCCTTGAAGTTTCTTCAATCAGGTCTATAGTTGATTCGTCTGCTTCTGATGATAAAACCTTTTCCATCAACTCCTTTAATTTGCCTAAGCCTATCCTGCATGGTACACATTTTCCGCAGGTCTGAGCATGACATAGGCTCAAAAAAGAAAGTGATATATCTATCGGACATATACCTGGAGGGCTAGACATAATCCTCCTCTCCATATCCTTATACAGACCTTCTACAACTACCTGGGCAGTATTAGGTGTATTAATGTATAATCTACTCATATTTCCCCACTCCCTTCATAATACAAACATATTTCTCAATAGAACATTGACCCTAAAAATATCCAAGACAGACCTATTGCTTTTTTCTATTATTTTTTAATGTCATATTTTTATTTGCTATATTAATAACAAGTGCCTTAAAATAAAAAACACCCCCTGCAGGAGTTTTTGACAAAATTTTCTGATAATTAATTATACCATTTTTATCTTATAATTAAAAGGTTTTTAATAAAAAAACAAGTAATAAACTTTTATATTTTTAGTAAATACAGTCTATTACTTGTTATATTAAAATCAATCTTAATCTTTGTAAGATAAGTCTTGCCTTATGCCATCATGAGCTATCACAGTGTTCTTAAATACACTTGTAGCATTTGCCATGTAGTCCTTAGGCTCCTCTAGAGATGGAGAAAAATGTGTAATCAATAGCTTGTCTACCTTACCACTCTTGGCAAGGCCAGCAGCCTCCCTAAAGGTCATATGCTTATTCTTAACAGCCTTGGCTATATCCATATCATCTCCATAGGTACCCTCACATATAAATAAGTCGCTTCCATATATAAAATCAGGTATAGACTCTACAGGTCTTGTATCAGTTACATAAGACAGCTTTATTCCCCTTCTCTCACGACCTAAAACCATGTCAGGGACATATGACCTGTCATCAATATAATAGGTCCTGCCTGACTGTAGACCCTTCCAAAGTTTCTTAGGTACATCATTTGATTTTGCCTTTTCTATATCGAATAACCTATTTCTTCTAAAGTAGAGACTATAGGCCAGGCACTCAGTAGAATGGCTAACTTCCAAAGTTGATATCTCTATTTCTTTAAATACATCATCAATTAGGGAAAAGCTCCCAGCTGGATTTTCTATTACCCTCAAACTAAATGGTAGACCCTCCCATAGGACCATCATAGCCCTTATTGCATTTTTTATTCCCCTAGGACCAACTATAGTAAGTGGGTTTCTCTTTTCTGAATTGCCCATTGTAGCCAAAAGACCCAACATTCCATTTATATGGTCTCCATGAAGGTGGGTAATCAACAAAAGATCTACATCCTTAAAACCACACCCATACCTTTTCATGGCTATCTGTGTACCCTCACCGCAATCTATCAATATCTTCTTTCCCTTATAATTGATAAAGAGGCAGGAGCAAAATCTATTATATGATGGTACATTACCACCTGTTCCCAACATCAATAAATTTACCAAACCTACACCTCCTTTTTCTTAACAAAATTTATTATTTATTCTTGCTAACTTGTCGCCTAGGATTGACCCCAAGATGGCCATTATATAGCCCCCAAACAAGCTAAGCAATAGATAGACCATTCCCTTTGCCATAGACTCTTGACTAAACAATACAAGGTCTTTTGTAAGGCTGGAAAAACTTGTAAATGCTCCCAAAAAACCAGTAGTAAGACCTATGTAACAAGGTGAAGACCTATCTATTTTTTTCTTTTTTATAGCATAGTAGTTTATCGTGGAAAGCAAAAAAGCCCCAACTAAGTTGACTGTTAAAATGGAATAATCCCCTGTACCAAATAGAGATTTTTCAAATATGCCAACTAGGTACCTCATCAGTCCTCCAAGAAAACCTCCAAAAAATATATATAATGACTTGTTCATATTTTTCTCCCTTATAATGCTAGTCCTATAGGTCAGCTACAGTAGCCACTATTAAGAACAAGAGAGCCCCCAAGAATATACTCGAAAGTACATATATAATGGACCATAACTTAGAGCCATTATTGGATATATCAAGAGCTTCATAAAACATGGTCGAATATGTAGTAAAACCACCACAAAAGCCTAGCTGTACTAGGTCAACTAGCTTATCATTTTTCATATAGTAATATGAAAGAGCCAACAAAAAAGCCCCGACCGCATTAATTATAAATGTATGTAGTGAAAATTTGGTCTTCCATTTTTTCTTATTCTTGTTCTTAATACACTCTCCTAGCTTGTAACGTGCCAAAGCACCTACACCAGCTCCCAAGCATATAAGAAAGATCTTTAGTAGCATATATAACCTCCAAGTATCTAAAAATACAACTATTTTTCAATATTCACATTGTACCTAACTTCCATTTTTTTGATCATGCCCTGACATGATTTAAATATTTCTTCTATTTCAACCAACCTGTATTCATATAGGATATCACATAACTTGATATCATAATTTTGCTTATGGTATACCTCTATTTGTACCCTCCTCTCAATCTCGTCAATGACAGAATCAAGTGACTTGATTCTAGAAAGGTTCTTTGGGTCAATATCTTCGTAATAGTCAAGTATAGACTTGGACTTTCTAGACCTGGATATCTCTAGCAGGCCCAGTCTTGTATAACCATGGACTTTAAATTTTCTCTCATCTACAGAAAGACCTTGATTTATAATATCTATTAGGCTGTCTCTTACTGACTTGTCCTTCATATCTATAAAATCAACAAGTATTATGCCACTTAAATCTCTCATCAGTATCTGCCTTACTATTTCCTTGGCAGCTATCTTGTTGGCCATTGTAACAGTAGTTTCATAGTCACTATAGCCTACAAAACTACCTGTATTGACATCTATTATATTAAGGGCCTCTGTCCTATCAATTATGATATAGGGTCCTTGCTCTGTATCCACCCTCTTAGACAATAATCTCCCTATCCGTGTGTTGATACCATAGGCTTCAAATATATCCGTATTTTTTTTCTTGTCTAGTTTCAACAATAGGTCGCTAGAAATAGTCTTTAAGTATGCCCTCAGGTCCTTATTAAAGTCCTCTTCTATACCATACACACTGTATACTATCCTGTCTATCTCATCAGAAGATCCTTCATCTTGATCTGCACCTATATTATCACCTACATATTCCAGTACCATAGATTGGGCTGGTCTTAATAGGCCAATCCTCCTATTTTTCTTAAAAGAATCCAAAACATCTTGATAGTCTCTCTCCAATATACCAGCCTCTTTTATCAAATCTTGGTCTAGCATATACTGTGCCCTAGTCCTTACAAGATACTCAGGTGATGGAAGTATAGACCTTATCCTGGACCTTTGGCTTGAATCTTTTATGGACTTTGAAAACACTGGTTTTTTAAGACCACCAATATAAACAAGTCCCCTTCCAGTCAAGGATATCTCGAGGTCTAGGCTAAGTCTCTTGTTTTCCTTGTCAGACTTTTTGACTTGGACCAAGACCCTGTCACCAACCTTTAGTGTGCTACTTTGTCCAAGCTTTAGGTAGCCAGATATATCTGAACCTATATCTACAAAGCAGGCCTCCATGCCCGGAAGCACCCTTTCTACCCTTCCAGCATATATGTCCTTGATCCTGACAAAAGCATCATTTTTCTCTATTACTAGGTCTACTAGGTCACCATCATCCATAACTGCCAACTTCCTAGAATTGACGAAATCCTCTATATAGTATCTCTTCATGGCCTACTCCATAGGCTTGACTAAGCTTGAGCCAATATACATATACAGGTCATTTCTTATGATATCTACGTCCAAATAATCGAGCTCAATGTCCAAGTAAGCCAAAATACATGGTAAAAACACATTTGTATTTAAATTTTGCTTAGAACCCGTTGCAAGTAGGGCCCCTATATGGAGTCTCCCCTCTATTATATCTATTGGATATAACTTTTGAATCATTGGTCTTATATCCACCTCGACTAGTTGCTTCTTCTTATTTTTCTTTGTAACTAGGATCTCTTCTTGGTTTAAGAAGTAATCAAGCTTATCTTTTAAACATTCGAGACTATAGTCTCTTAAGTTATCCACATAGAACTCATAGTCACCATACTCTATATTTGATGCCAATGCCCTCTCAGACCCGTCTCTTCTCAGGCATTTGACAAACTTTATCCCCTCTGGTAACTGAGCATTTATACTAGTCATCAATTCTTCTTCTGATATGTCGTTTTCTATATCTATATCCACATATTCTCCGTAACTTTCAACACCTAGGGCCAAGGCATTACCATAGCTCATCTTTGGATGTGGATTATAACCCTGTGAGTATGATAAACTTATTCCAGCCCTTCTAAAAGCCCTCTGAAACAAGGACTGAACATCTAGGTGGGATATGTAGATCATGTCTTTTATCTTTATATATTTTACTCTCATTGTGATTGACATTAACATAGCCCCCTTCCTATATCATTTGTATTTACTCCACAACCCCTACAGCCATGCCTGCAGTCAGCTGTAATCGTGTTCTTTTTAGCAAGTTCATTTTCTCTTATCAAAAATTCCTTACTTACACCTACATCTATGTGGTCCCATGGGAATATCTCATCGTAGTCCCTATCCCTATAAGCATAAAAATATGGGTCTAATCCTGCTACCTCCATGGACTCTAGCCACCTATCAAGGCTAAAGTGCTGGCCCCATCCGTCAAACTTGGCCCCCCTCTTGAAGACTTCATATAATACCTGAGATAATCTCCTATCACCCCTGGCAAATACTGCCTCCATAAGGCTAGTTGGCGAATCGTGGTAGTTGTATTTTATATTGCCGTGTCTTAGGACTGATACAAGGTGTTTTTGCTTATCCCTTATCATCTGCTGGTTGTCCTGTGGGTGCCACTGGAATGGTGTAAATGGTTTAGGTACAAAGGTAGATGTAGATACTGTAACATTGAATTTACCCCTGATTCCACCATTAATTTCCTTGTATATATTTATTACCTCATAGGCAAGGTCTCTTATACCGTCAAGATCTTCGTATGTTTCTGTAGGAAGTCCTATCATAAAGTATAGTTTTACAGACTTCCAACCCATTTCAAAGGCACGTGATACAGCATTTCTTAGGTCTTGTTCCGTTACTCCCTTGTTTATTACATCTCTCATCCTCTGGCTACCTGCCTCTGGTGCAAAGGTGAGACCAGTCTTTCTAACCTGCTGGACCTTATCAGCAAGATCCATAGAGAAATTGTCTAACCTAAGAGAAGGCAGGGAAACTCCTATATTTTGGTCAGCGTACTCTTCTACCAAGTATTCTGCAATCTCACTTATATGCGAGTAGTCACTTGTGCTAAGAGAAGACAGGGATATTTCATCATAGCCGGTATTCTTGACCATATTATCCACTATTGACTTTAGTCTATCTAGAGACTTTTCTCTGATAGGCCTGTAAATCATACCCGCCTGACAGAACCTACACCCCCTAGTGCAGCCCCTAAATAGTTCTAGGACTATCCTATCGTGTATTGTCTCAATAAAGGGAACTATGACCTTTTCAGGATATTCCACAAGATCCATATTCTCAATTATCCTCTTTCTAGGTCTGTCAGGAGCCTTGTCGTACAACTTTTTTAGTTCTCTTACCCTACCATCTTCATAGTAGTCAAACTCGTAAAATGAAGGTATATAGACACCATCAATTTCTACGATTTCCTTAAAAAAGTCCTCTCTTGTAAGCCCTCTCTCATAAGGGTCTGTAAGCATCCATTTTTTATAGGCTCTGACTACCTCCCTATTTAACTCTTCTCCTTCTCCAAGGACTACTATGTCTACAAAATCAGCTATAGGTTCTACATTGTAGGCACATGAACCACCAACCATTATAAAGGGGTCTTCCTTTGATCTGTCCTTCCTAAAGATAGGAATTCCAGCAAGGTCCATCATATTTAGTATATTTGTATAGCACATCTCATACTGTAGGGAAAATGTCACAAAGTCAAAATACCTTATAGACTGCCTAGACTCTAGGGCAAAAAGTTTTATCTTATTTTCTCTCATCATCTCTTCCATGTCTATAGCAGGTGCGTAGACCCTCTCGCAATAGACATCATCATCCAAATTCAAAGAATTATAGAGAATATGACTACCCAAGTGGCTCATACCAACCTCATATATATCTGGAAAGCAATGAGCATACCTTATCATGCCCTCTACATCTGTATTCTTGTGTATGGTATTAAATTCATTACCTAGGTATCTGGCAGGTTTTTCAACCTTTTTAAGTATTTTTTTTATATCGACCTTTTCGTGCTTTAAATAATTATACAAAGTTCTTCTCCTTTTTGAACAAGGGCTAGTATTTTATGAATACAAGCCCATTCTCTTTCTTCTAAGACATATATTTAAGACAATGCCTATATTGGCCATAGATGTAAGCAGAGAACTGCCCCCGTAACTTACAAATGGTAGGGTAACCCCTGTTACTGGCATCAAACCTACTGTCATACCTATATTTTGTATTATCTGGTAGGTAAACATACCTGTTATACCAGCTATAACCAAACTTCCATAGGTATTTTTTGATTTTTTTGCTATCATTAAGAGTCTAGTGATTAGAAGTACAAATAGGACTATAAAAAATAGCATTCCTATCAGGCCAAACTCCTCTCCCACAACTGCAAATATAAAGTCACTGTCCCTAACAGGTAGAAATGACTCTTGGTTTTGAGACCCATTGTAAAGTCCTTTTCCAAATATTCCTCCTGAACCAATAGCTATCATAGACTGCAACACTTGATAGTTACTCATAGCCTCTGGGTTAAAGAAGTTAACTATCCTAATCCTCTGGTGTGGTGCCATCAAAAAATACATAATAGGCGCCAATATAACCATTACTATTACAACATTTCTAAGTATTTTATTGTTAAGTCCTGCCGCATACAGCATGAAGAATATCATAACAGAAAATACTATTGCAGTTCCTAAATCAGGCTGGCTAAGCAGTAGTCCTATAAAGGGAAATGCATAGACGACCAATAGAAACAAAGTCTTTAAATCGTTTATATTTTTCTTATTCTTATCAATTATATAGGCATAGCTCAATATAAAGGTAGTCTTTACTATCTCGGAAGTCTGTAAGTTAAAGCTACCTATACGGATCCATGACCTAGCACCAAACTGGACATCGCCTATACCTGGTATCAAAACTAGTACCAAAAGTGCCAAGCTTATTACATAGAGCTCCTTGTAGTGTTTACCTATGCTGTTATAATCTATCATCATAAAGACAGCTATTATAAGTGTACCCATCACAAAGGCCAGCAACTGCTTATATATTTGGGTAAAGTTCCCCGTCAGATTTGCGTGAGTGGCACTGCTCAGAACTATAAGACCTGAGAAGAAAATCACCAAAACTATTGATATAAGCTTCCAGTCAATATTTCTTAATATTTTAAGTTTTTTCCTGTATTCAAGTTTTTTCATAATTCCCTTCTCTCTTTTAGTCTACACCCTCAAGACCATAGCCATTTGTCCTATCTTCATTATTAGATGAGCCTATATGGTCATTTTCATTTGTCTCTTCTTGATCGTTTTTATTTGACCTATTCTTGTCATTATCGGATTTTTTGTCTGCTTCTTTTTTATCAAGATTAGGTTTTAACTTAAAGTATGATCCTAAGACCTCCCTGATAGGTAGCACTGCATATGAGGAGGATTCTCCCTGTGGTATCATACACGCAACTGCTATTTTAGGATTATCTGCTGGAGCAAATGCAACACACCAAGCGAATGAACCATAGTTTTCCTTAAAACTATCAATATCTTCATTTGTAAGCTTGTGGTTAAGTAGCTTTATAGCCTTTCTTAGATAAAAAGAATTAATCTTGTCTGTATTATCTAATTTGACCCTTACTCCATTTTTAAGCTCTTTTTCATACTTTTCTTTGTCATCTTTACTAGTTTGTGGACTAGCTATCTTTTTCTTTAATTCCTCTATTTTGTTCTTAGTTAATTCCTGTTCTTTCTCTGTCTTAAGTTCTTCATACTTGGCTATTACCTTGTCCTTTTCAACCTTATAAGAAGCCAAATGAGACATCAAGTATGCAAACTCATTGTCAGTTGGAATCTTACCAGTTTTCTCAGCTGTACCTGTCTTAGACGCAACCTTTATAGGGAAGTTTTCAAAAGCCTTCTTGGCTAGACCTTGCTGAGAAACCCTGACCATACCTATTTTCAAGTCTTCTAGATTCTTATCGTTTTTAAAGCTTATCTTGTCTAACCTTCTATTTGCCTCTTCGCCTATCTTGCCATTTGGAGATTCCGACTTATTTACTACATTTACATTTACCAGATATCCACCATTGGCTATTGCAGATACATATCTTGCAATCTGTACGGGATTGTATGCATTCTCACCCTGCCCTATAGACAAGTTAAAGGTATCACCAACACCCCATTTTGCATAATTTATATAAGAGAATACTAGATAATCTGCATCATCTGTTACATATTGAGACTTTACACCTAGTTTTTTTAGCCTGGTTATAGCCTCAGATCTTCCTACAGGTTTGTCTTCATCTATCCAAGATACTATCTCTTCTACCTTGTTCTCAAAAAGGTCATTATTTTTGGTGTAGTCTATTCCTTCAAAATGATCCTTCATTGTCTTTTCTATAGCAAGTTTCATCTGAATTTTTGTCTTTTCTATCTTTTGCTCTTCACTAGGAACCTTACCATTTCTCTGTTCCAACTGGCCTTCAAGCCCCGTCTCTTGGTCTAGACCAAACTTTTTAGCATAGTCTAATATCTTTTTAGCACCCATGCCTAGGTTTAGGTCCTGACCTGTGAGCCAGTTTTTGTCACTACCGATTATATAAAAATACACGTTACAAGACTCTTGTATTGCCTTATACAGGTTTTCAATACCATGGCCTTTTCTGGACTTATGCCATATATAATCGGCAAAGTTCCTATTACCCATTCTTATAACACCCGGATCATTTATAGTATATTCTGGGTTTAGACCTGACTCAAGAGCTGCCATAGCTGTTATCAGCTTAAATGTTGAACCCGGCTGGAAGGCCCCCTGTGTAGCCAAGTTTAATAATGGATTCGGAGCCAACAAGTCATTTTGGTTCTTAGGCAGGTAGTTGTTGTAGTCACTAGCACTTATGCCTTCTGCAAACTTATTAGGATCGTAATTTGGAAAACTTGACATAGCAAGCACATCTCCACTAGAAACATCCATTGCTACTATAGCACCTGATTTAGCTTTTGGCCCTACGTCACCTATACTTATATCTCCGAACTGACTTTTAAATGTTGAACCAGTTCTAGCAGAATTTATAGCTCTTTCTAATGACTCTTCTGCAACTGTTTGTAGCTTTGAATCTATAGTAAGGTAAAGACTGGACCCAGAAACAGGGCTTACAGACTTCATCTCATTGATCACCCTACCTACGCTATCAACCTTTACTTCCTTATATCCATCTTTTCCTTTTAGCTTTTCTTCAAAACTATGCTCTACACCAGAAAGCCCTATATTGCTATCACTGGAGTAACCTTTTGTCAAAAGTTCTTGCTGCTTTGAAGAAGGTATCTTCCCTACATAACCCAATACGTGTGAGGCTAGGTTTTTGTTTGGATATACCCTCTTTTGTTTGACTGCAACAGAAACACCTGACAAGTTCATTGAATTTTCTTCAATCTGGGCAACTGTTTCTTTCTTTATACCTTTTGCCAAGGTCACAGGATTATACTGTGTATATATATTGGACTTTAGTAGGTTTCTTACTATCATTATCTTTCTAGCTTCTCTATCTGATATGGACTTGTCTATCTTGTAATAGGAGTCCCTAATCTTCTTAAAGGCATCTCCAGCCTCTGTCTTTGAGTCTAACTTGTAGCTTTCCAACCAGTCTATCTTGTTCTTATCCTCTGTAAATTGCCATGTAGACACCAATATAGGCGGGTAGTAGCCAAGTGAATTCATCTTGGACTGGAGGTCTACTGGATTTTTTTCCCTATCAGCAAGGGAAAGCAGCCCATTTTTTATCAAAGAGTCCGTAATATAGTAGAAACACTGCTTTGGACTGTAGTTTTTTGGAATTCCATTTTCACTCTTGAATTCCTCTATTTTTTTGTCATAAGTGTACCTATACCTACCAGCCTCTATAAATATAGGAAAGTCATCTTCATACTTTTCCTCGTTTTTTTCCAGTATCCTAACCAGTGAATAGGCTGTCTTGTTTTGGTACTCGTCATTGTCAACACCCTTTTGGTTAAATGAATCGCCTACAATCTGCACGGTAAACTCTGGAGTGTTCCCAGCAAGTACGATACCGTTCCTATCCTTAATCTCACCCCTGGGTGCCTGAACCATTATCCTCTTGTAGGTCTTCTGATTGGCTAGGTCTACATACTGGTCCCCCTCTATTGTAGTCATATAGACTATCTTCACTAATATCAGGGCTAGAATAACAAAAATCACCTTGTTTAAGGTCTTAAGCCTAGACTTTAATAATGTATCTTTGTTCATTTTACCCCCCTAATCTTCTCTCAATTTCTTCAGCCTATCTTCAAATAAAGTATAGGCTACAAAAGCTATTAAAGAATTTAATATTGGAAATACTATAATCATCTTAAGTAGAGCTACAAACAAGGATGGTGGAACAAAAAATATAGCAGACACTACACCATTTAGCAAGGAGTAGCCCGCACTAACTATATACACCAAAAGGCATATGATTTTTTTGTCATCCTTGAATATAGACTTCTCTATGCTGGAAATAAAGTATGATGTCGCAAGGAAAAGAACTCCTGTAACACCTATTATCCCCCCTGAAACCAAATCGCTTATTAAACCTAAAATTCCTCCTAAAACAAGCGAATAGTTCTTATCATAATAAAGTGAAATCAAAATTATGAATACGAGTAGAAAATTTATACTTACACTAGCATTTAAAAAGTTAGTAAGGAAGGTCTCCAATAAAAGGATAACCACTCCTATAATAAATAGCATAATATTTTTCATACTGGCCTCCTATTCTGTCCTTCTTGGAGGAATTATACTTACGTCATTTAGTTTTTTAAAATCAACATTAGGCCTTACCTTTATTATCTTCATGGACTTATTTTTATCATAATTCACACTAGTTATCTTTCCAATAGGTATGTTCTCAGGATAAAGACCAACTCCAGATGTAACTATCAAGTCTCCTGTCTTGATTTTTGATTTTGAATCGAACATATATCCCCTCAAAAGCTTGTCAACATCCGTAAAATCTGCATTACCAACCATTGAAGATGTTGTGATAACACCATTTTTGTCACTTTCTCCAGGTACCTTAAAGCTAACAGATGCCCTGGAATCAACCAGACTTATAGACTTAGAATACCTATTACTCACACTATAGACAATGCCCACTACACCCTTGTCATTTATAACAATACTATTTTTTGAAACACCTGCATCCGAACCAGCATCTATTATAAAAGACTTGTACCAGTCTCCATCATTCTTACCTATAATACTTGCAGATACCAATTCATTTCTAGAGTCACTACTGACATAGTTAAGGGATTTTTTGAGTCTATCTAGAGATTCCATCTTTTCTCCATCTCCCTTTAGATCAATAATCTCCTTCTTTAGCTTGTCGTTTTGGGCCTCTACTTCCTTCAACTTGCGTGAATTATGCCTAAAGTATATAATATCGCTAACAAATCCCTGACCAAAATCAAGGACCCTATTAATGTGCTTGCCAAATCCATAGAAAAATTGGTGTATTCCACTATTTTCTATCTGATCAACTCTTCCGCCATTTGAAAATGAAATGGCTGTAACACCAAGAACTACTACTATGACAATAGTAGACAATAGTCCCTTAGTTGTTAGCTTCCTTCTTTCATTTTTACTTAACTTCAACTATACCACCAACTAACTCTCTTGATTCATCATTACTATGCTATGGAATATGTCTTCATTTTCCACTGCTGCCCCTGCTCCAAGTGCAACCGCCATAAGTGGATTTTCAGCTACCTTGACATCAAGCGAGGTCTCAACATTTATCAGCTTATCAAGACCCCTAAGAAGAGATCCTCCACCTGTTAAAAATATACCCTTGTCCAATATATCAGACGCCAATTCTGGAGGTGTCTGTTCAAGAGTAGTCCTTATAGCTTCTATTACCTCTTCAATCTGAGTTCTCAAGGCTTCCCTAACTTCTGTAGAGCCTATTGTTATAGTTCTAGGCAGGCCTGTCATAATATCCCTACCACTTACGTTCATTTCCATTTCCTTGTCACCTGGATAGGCTGAACCTATTTCAAGCTTAATTATCTCTGCAGTTCTAGTACCTATTACAATGTTATATTCTCTTCTAACATAATTTTCTATTGCTGAATTGAACTCGTCCCCACCTATTCTTATTGAATTGGCTGCAACTACCCCACCAAGTGATATAACTGCAATTTCAGAAGTTCCACCACCAATATCCACTATCATATTGCCTTCTGGGTCGTTGACATTTAGTTTTGCTCCTATAGCTGCTGCCATAGGTTCATCTAATATAAATATCTCTCTACCGCCAGACTGCATAGCTGCCTCCTCGATAGCCTTTCTCTCAACCTTTGTTATGCCATAAGGAACACACACTATAATCCTAGGACTTACTAGTCCCTTTGATCCCTTCTGTATAAAATAACTCATCATAGCCTGAGTTGCTTCAAAATCTGATATAACACCCTCTTTAACTGGCTGAATTGCTAAGATGTTCTCTGGCGTCCTTCCCATCATCTCTCTAGCCTCGTTACCTACAGCTAGTATTTCATTATTGTCCTCTCTTATAGCTACTACTGATGGTTCATCCACCACTATTCCCTGACCCTTGATATATACAAGCGTGTTGGCAGTACCAAGATCTATAGCCATATCATTTGTTATAATGTTGTTTACCTTTGTACCGAATAATTTACTAAAGAAACCCATAACATCCTCCTATTTTATAGTTAAGTACTATTTGAATGTGCCTATCTATATATTTTTATCGGTTTCGCTCCAAAATACTTGTCTACTTATAAAATATTGCTATTTTACAAGACCAAAAACTTATATAGATAATACATTTTCTCATACTTGAATTTTATTCTAACATACTATACTAATTTATATTATACGTCAGACATATAGGCGTGTCAACATAAGTAAACCACTTAAAAACTTCCATTTCCTTAGATATCGTCCTCTTCCTTAAGGCTGTAGTAAACCCCTTCTCCTATAATGACGTGATCGAGTACCTCTATGCCCAGTATTTCACCAGATTCTCTCAGCCTCTTGGTCACGTTTATATCCTCTAGTGAAGGATTAGGATTGCCTGATGGATGGTTGTGCATAAGTATTATAGAGTTTGCGCTCTTTTTTATAGCTTCTGTAAATACCTCTCTAGGATGCACAATAGAATAATTAAGACTGCCAATAGATATGTTAATGTCGCTTATTATTTCATTTTTGGTGTTGAGTAATACTACCTTGAATACTTCTTTCTTTAGGTACCTCATCTCTTCCATATAAAAAGAATATATGTCCCATGGGTTTTTGATTTTGTAGTTTTTAGGAATATATCCAGACACCCTAGACCCAAGTTCAAGGGCAGCCTTTATTATGGTAGCCTTTGTAGGTCCTATACCCTCTATCATACACAGGTCTTCTATAGTCATATCTACCAAGCCCCTGATACCCTTATCAGTTTTAGCTAGTATCTTTGTAGATAGACTAATAGCACTGTCATTTCTACTTCCAGTCCTTATCAGTATAGCCAGTAACTCAGAGTTATTTAGGTATTTGACTCCTTTTTTTATCATTTTCTCCACAGGTCTTTCATCATCGTTCATTTCTCTTATCCTTATATTTTTCACAGCGTGTCCTCCAACTTATATATTTTGTAGTTATATAGACACTAAGGATAATTTTTTAAACCAAAATAAGGTCTTATAGGCCATGTGGCTTACACAAGCCATATATACAAGAATCACATATACACGGTTGCATACACAAAATTTTAAAAGCATATAAAAAAGACCCTTAGGAAATCCCAAGGATCTTTTTATTTTATATTAGTTAAGACTAGTTACCCTGTTTTTCATCAGTTGCTTCAACTGTCTTAGCCTCTTCCTTAACCTCTGCTGGCTTAGCTTCTGTCTTAGGAGCTACTGCTTCAGCTGGCTTTGGAGCTGGCTTTGGAGCTGGTTTTTTTCTTTCCTTTGGCTTAATAACCTTAGTAGGACACTTCATTGCACACTTGTTACATTGCTTACACTTGTCATAATCGATCTGTGCTAGCTTGTTTTCAAAGATTATAGCATCGAAAGGACATTCCTTGAAACAGATACCACAACCTATACAACCAACTGAACAATTTTCCTTTACTGCCTTACCAAAGTCATTTGACTTACACTGAACTGTAACAGCCTTGTTAGCTGGCTTACGTTCAATAAGCCCCTTAGGACATATATCGATACACTTACCACAGTTAACGCACTTTTCTTCGTCAACTACAGCAACTCCATCTATAACGTGGATAGCATCGAACTTACAAACCTGTACACAAGTTCCAAGACCTAAACATCCATAAGAACATCCCTTAGGACCTCCTATAAGAGATGCTGCAGCCCTACAATCCTGTATACCACTATATTCATATTTATTCTTAGTAGCTTCACATGTGCCCTTACATCTTACATTAGCAACTAACTTTTCTCCTGAACCGGCATCAACACCCATTATTGCTGCAACTTTTTCTGCAACGCCTGCTCCACCAACTGGACAGCCATTAACTGGTGCTTCTCCCTTAGCTATAGCAGCTGCAAGACCTCCACAACCTGGGAATCCACAACCACCACAGTTTGCTCCTGGCAATACTTCTAATACTTCAGCTTCTTTTGGGTCTACTTCTACAGCAAACTTCTTTGAAGCGAAATCAAGGATCATACCAAAGATCAAACCAAGTACACCTAGTACTACTACCGCATATACAATTAGCATTCTCTAGTACCCCCCTTATAATTTAATTAAACCTGTGAATCCTAGAAAGGCTATTGACATTAGACTCGCAGAAATCAATGTTATTGGGAATCCCTCAAAAGCTTCCTGTATGTCTGCCAATTCAAGTCTTTCTCTGATACCTGCAAATATTACTATTGAAAGTGTGAAGCCAATACCAGCTCCCACACCGTTTATTAGAGTTTCAATTAGATTGTAACCCTTTGTTATATTAACAATAGCAATACCTAACACGGCACAGTTTGTTGTGATAAGAGGAAGGTAAACACCAAGCGCCTGGTAAAGCGATGGAGATGACTTCTTTATTACCATTTCAACGAACTGAACTATAGAAGCAATAACAAGTATAAATGCTATTGTCTGTAGGTATCCAATACCAAATTTATCTAAAACCATCTGTATGAAATAAGTTATAACTGATGCAAGCGCTATAACGAATGTAACTGCTACACCCATACCGATAGCTGTATCAGTCTTCTTAGATACACCCAAGAATGGACATATACCCAAGAACTGAGAAGTTATAACATTATTAACAAGTACTATATATAAGAATAATAATATTAATTTCAATCTCTACACCCCTTTACGCTTTTTTCTTTGTCACTTTGTTAAATATCGCCATCAAGAATCCTAGAGTTAAGAAAGCTCCTGGAGGTAATATGAATAACAATGTGTTAAACTGAGCTGGAAGGAATACGAATCCGAAGATGCTTCCTGCTCCTAATATTTCTCTAACTGCACCTAGAGCTGTAAGACCAAGTGTAAAACCAAGACCCATTCCTATACCGTCTACGAATGAATCAACTGGCTTATTCTTACAAGCATAAGCTTCTGCTCTTGCAAGTATCAAACAGTTAACAACTATAAGCGGAATGTAAAGACCAAGTGCGGCATCAAGTGCTGGCATATAAGCCTTTAACATCATCTGTACTATTGTAACGAATGTAGCTATAACTACTACGAAACATGGTATTCTTATCTTATCTGGTACTATCTTTCTAAGAAGTGATATCGCCAAGTTTGAACAAGAAAGTACCACTGCTGTAGACAACCCCATACCTATACCATTTATTGCTGAACTTGTAACGGCTAGTGTTGGACACATACCTATTACCTGAACAAATGTAGGGTTCTCATCGATTATACCGTTTTTTAATATCTTTATTAAATTACTCATCTTATCTCCCCCTATTTGTTTAATGTATCAAATACCTTGATTGCATCGTTAACACCGCTAGTTACTGCCTTAGATGTTATTGTTGCACCAGATATTGCTTTTATTTGGTTATCAGCTGGGTTACCAGCTTTTATAACTTCGATTGGCTTGGCTGCCTTACCCTTGTACTGACCATTGAAAGCTGGATCAGCTGACTTGGCACCTAGACCAGGAGTTTCTGAGTTGTTACCTATTGAAACACCGGAAATCTTTCCATCTTTTGATATACCGATTGTTATTTCGACTTCACCACCGTAACCTGATGGAGCAGCCTTTATTGTATAACCAGCCTTTTCAGAACCGTTACTACCTTCGAATACTTCTCTTACAGTAGCAGCACCTGCTGACTTGTACTGGCCTTCTTCTACCTTTTTGAATTCTTTAGCTTCTGGAAGAACCTGCATTCTTGCTTCGTTGTTGGCCTTCTCATTAAGCTCTGCTATCTTCGGAGCTGTCATCTGGTTTGTACCAGCTAGTAGACCAGCTGCTATTGCTGAGAATGCAAATAATGTTGTTCCTATTTTAACCATACTATTCATTATTTACGCACCTCCCCGAATACTCTGTTGTGTACATACTTGTCTATTAGTGGAACTAGACAGTTTGCAAATAAGATTGAGTAAGATACACCTTCTGGATATCCACCCCATAGTCTGATACAAGTAGCTATCACTGCTGCAATTGCTGCATATATTATCTGACCCTTTTTAGTCATTGGAGATGTAGTGTAGTCTGTCAACATGAAGAAACCACCAAGTAACAAACCACCTGCAAATGCCTGATAGATTGCAAATTCTGCATTGAATCCGCCAAATATAAATGTAAGTACAACTACTAGACAGATATATGTAGCAGGCATAACATATGATATTATTCCCTTATAGATTAGGTATACTCCACCTAATATTAAAAGCAATGAGCATGTTTCACCTATTGTACCACCTATGTTACCCATGAACATATCAGCTATACTTATGTTTGCTCCATGTATCCTAGTAAGTGCATCTGTTGCACTTCCCATTCCCTCTGCACCTGCTAGCTTTAAGAAGCTTAGAGGAGTTGCAGTAGTAACCGCATCTGGGTTAGCACCTGGCTTTAACCATGTAGTCATAGCTACTGGGAAAGAAGCCAATAAGAAGGCTCTACCTGCAAGAGCTGGGTTAAGGAAGTTGAATCCTATACCACCGAATACCATTTTTACAACTATTATTGAGAATATTGCACCAAATATGCACATCCATATAGGAAGACCTGCAGGCACGTTAAAAGCTAACAATAAACCTGTAACCACTGCTGAATAGTCACCTATTGTTGAAGGCTTCTTTGTTATTTTGCAATATAACCACTCAGAACATACTGCTCCGATTACACAAGCTAATATTGTCACTATACCCTGTACTCTAAAGTAGTATACACCTGCTAGAGTAGCTGGAAGTAATGCAAGTAAAACTTGTTTCATTATGTATGAAGTATCTTGATTTGTCCTAATATGAGGTGAAGAAGATACTATCAATTTATTATTCATCATTTTTCCCCCTAACTATTATTTCTTCTGTGCTGCTTGAGCTTTTCTTCTCTTTGCGCCTATTTCTCTCTTTGCCTGTCTTATAGAAGGAAGTAATAACCTTCTAGCTGGGCAAATGTATGAACATGAACCGCACTCTATACAATCCATAGCCCTATGCTTTTCCGCTTCGTCAAAATTATTCTTTAACGAATATGCACTTATAAATAATGGTTGAAGGAATGCTGGACATACGTCTGTACATCTACCACACTTGATACAGTTCATCTGTTCTGGTGCTACAGCCATTTCTTCTGGCAATATTAGGATACCTGAAGAACCCTTGTTAGTAGATATGTCAGAAGTATACTGTGCAAGACCCATCATAGGACCACCGGCGATTAGCTTAGATGCTGTTACGCCTTCCTTGATTCCACCGCACTGCTCAATTATTTCACTGAACTTTGTTCCAACCTTTGTCATTAAATTCTTAGGTTCCTTTATACAAGGACCTGTTACTGTTGTTATTCTCTCTACTAGAGGCATACCTTCTCTAATAGCGTTTGATATTGCTGCAGCTGTAGCGACGTTACTTACCACTGCTCCAACAGCTATTGGAAGTGCTCCTGATGGAACTTCTCTTCCTGTACATGCATATATAAGCTGTTTTTCAGCACCTTCTGGATACTTAACCTGCATTCCAACTACTTCAATTTCTGGATAAGGTTTAGCAGCTTCAGTCACGTTCTTTAAGGCTTCTGGTTTGTTTGCTTCAATACCTATGAATCCTTTATTGACATCTAATGCCTTTAAAAGCGCTCTTAGACCGTAAACAACTTTTTCTGGATACTCAACCATCAACCTATCATCTGCTGTAAGATAAGGCTCACACTCAGCACCGTTAAGTATAACAAATTCTGCTTTTGAGTCTGGTGGAGGAGATATCTTTACGTGGTTAGGGAATGTTGCACCACCCATACCAACTATACCGGCCTCTTTAATAATTCCTACAATTTCTTCTTTGCTCAATTCTTCAACGTCTTTATTTGGCTTAACGCTCTCATGAAGAGTTTCTTGAAAATCGTTTTCAATTATGACGCACATAGCTGTCCCACCAGGAACACCACATGGCTCAATTGCCTTTACAACTCCAGAAACTGAAGAGTGAATGTTAGAAGATACAAAGCCTTGGGCTTCACCAATTTTCTGTCCAAGTTTAACTTCATCACCAACTGCTACAATACACTTTGCAGGTGCACCGATATGCTGTTGAAGAGGGATATAAACTTTAGCAGGCGCTGCTGCTTTCTCAATTGGTTTTTTGTTAGCGTACTCTTTTCCATACGGAGGATGTATACCTCCCTTAAAAGTTAAGAGCTTCATTTTGTTACCCCCTATTCTTAACTAATACTAAATTTATACAATACTAGTATACAACATTTGTATCAATAAATCTATAAAATTTTTATCATATTTGTTTATCAGAATATATATTTTTCACTTTATGTTTAATAGTATAATCGAGTAGGGAGGACTTTCTCCTCCCTCTCACACCACCGTACGTGCCGTTCGGCATACGGCGGTTCAATTCATGTAATAATCTAAACAACTAATGAGTCCTCGCTTTGCGAGGATTTCTTTTGTTATCTTGCGAAGTCCGGCTGTTTTTGCTACCGCCTGATAATGGTCTGCAAATCCTACGGATTGTCTTGCCATCCATTCGGGTACGCCAAGTTTCTTTAACCCCCACATCCTTTTCTCACTGGTTTTCCACTGTTTCCAGATGACTATTCTCATACGGTTTCGAAGATGTTCGTCTATTTTTGTCATATTTT
>NZ_KB906617.1 GCF_000381525.1 Peptostreptococcus anaerobius VPI 4330 = DSM 2949 | reverse complement strand
ACCTTGTGTCCATTTTTTATTTGTTCCACCCTACCACCTTTAAGCTCATTGTAAATAGTGGTTCTTGACCTTTTTAGGTGCCTGGCAATAGAAGATATTGAGCAACCTAATTTGATCATGGCATAAATTTCTCCTCTTTCATACTCACTTAGGTGTTTAAAGTTTCTCTTTTTTGTGTTAAAATTAAGTCGATTCATTGTGGACCTCCTGTATGTATTTGTGTTGTGACTTATATTTTAACACAGGATTCGCAATGAATCATTTTTTATTTAGTTGTACAAATTGATTATACAATCAACCAAATATTTTAATATTATTATACCTAAAATATTTTTTCTTAATATTATTTCATAATCTTATAATCAGACTGTTCATATTTATTTTTCTTAATTTTCTCTCATTATTTTTAATGTTTCTTTAAATTCTTTTGTATTGGTTGCTTCTTCTAGTAGGATTTTTATTTCTTCCTCTGTTAATTCTTCTGCATTTTCTATAAGGCTTTCTAAGATTGCTCCTCTTGTTATGAGTCTATGAGTTCTTTCTTTTCTTCTTTTCACTATGTCTTGTTTTAATATCTTTTGTTCTTGATTTTTTAGTTGCCTTAATCTTTCTTCTGTATCATCAATTTTATCTTTTATTTCTTTTGATTCTTGTCTTATTTGTTCTAATTTTTTCATAGATAACTCCTTTTTTGCAATAAAAAAGACGATAGAGTTTTTAACTTCTATCGCCTAACATCTATCTGTATTAATTTTTTTCATTCAAAAAAATAGTTTCTGTTTACTTGTGATAGTCTTCTATTTTATCCTCATATTTTTTTATAAGTTCTCGTGAATAAACTTTTTTGTTTTTTGAATCTCTGGCTTCTTTCCAAAGAATTGCAGCTACTTGTATTTTATTAGAGTAGTTACGACTAATTTCGTCTGCACAAAAATCCTTTAAAAATTGATTCCATTGACAAACCGAATTATCATACTTAGCATAATCTGATTTTCCATAATAAACTTTGAGCATATCTTGAATTGTAAAACTCAAATCATTTTGTCTTTTCACTTTTCTCCAAGCCGTTGCCATATCTGCGGTAAATTTGAAAGGCAAAACACCTGTTACAACAGAAAAATATTCTCTGAATTTTGAATTAAAGGAAAATCCACACTCAAGTAAAGGCATATCTAAAGTAATATAATCAACTTGTTTCTTTATGTTTTTTATTGATGACTTTTTAATCACATCACCCTTAAAGTACTGCTCAATAATATAAGTGAGTTCTTGTTTTGTACCTCTATATTCTAATCCTAATAACTTGCATATCTGTGAAAGTTCTTCACGATACCAATAGTATTTATTAAACTCATCAAACGATGTGATTTTATCAAACTTAGGTCTACTTTCTATCATTGTTTTATCCTTTCGAAAAGATCTAAATATATGAATAGGCTACTCCAATTTATCTATTTCATTATTTTCATAACACCTGAACATGACTTGCTTCTTCACAATTAAGTGATTCATTCAAATCTTTAAAATACAGTTTTTGTTGGTTTCTTAAATATATTCCTACAAAAGGTTTAAATATAGATATTATACCAAAAATATTTTTATCCTAACGTTAATTCATAATCTTGTAATCAAACTGTTCCTATTTATTTTTATTTTATCTCTGTTTTTCAAAAACTCTTCTACATCAAACAAGTTTTTCTTATCATAATCTTCCAACAACTTGTAATTCTTATGATTTGTAATATCGAATTTATCAAATAAGAAAGGTCTTACTCCACAAGCAAGTTCAAGCACCTACATATCTTTATTCAAATGAGGACTAAGATATTCACAAACTTTTTCATAAATCTCTTTATCTTTTTTCATAAAAGGGGAATACAACTTAGCAAATTTATCCCAAAATTTTTTGTTGATTTTATCAATCATTTCAACGCTCCTTTAAATATAAAAATGATCCTATCAATCTTTATATTGAGCCTATTTTCTAATTGATACCTTGCAAGAAAGGAATAATAGCTGTTCCTATACCAAGTAGGAATGTAATAAATGCAGAAAGTCATATGCTGTCATTCTTTTCTATTAAATCATTTTGAAGTGTCTCAAAGCATCCATGATGGCTTCTTCTTTTTCAGGTGTACACTGTGGAATAATTTGTTTCTCCTTTTTAGACTTGTTGTAATGTTCTCGTAATTCTATTCCACATTTCTTTTTTATCTGTGCAATATATAACGTCGAAACTTTTAATTCAAATTTATTCCAAACATATTCTTTGATTTGAGCATATGTTGCCTTACTTTCAGCACTTGTCAAATCAAGCTCATCCAGCTCAATTTCAATATTTATATGCTTATCGACATCAAGTTTGGACAAAAGCGCTACTGTCTCAACCCCTATGGTTATGGGGAACATATCCACGCTCGTAGATGGAAACATATCAAAGATTGGCTCTCGTTTGTAGGAACATATCGACTGTAATTATTTCATTTTCAAGCCTTTATCGATAGCTTCCTGAATAATCTTATGACAACAAACTCCCAACGGATTGTTTTCTTTACAATTAGAATTTTTCATTGCCCCAGTGATGGCATTTACTTCTTTTACGGATTTCGCGCCATGCTTTACAACTGCTTCAATTACCTGATTTTCTGTGACTTCGCTACAATAACAAGCATACTTAGGATCTGCATCTTTCTTAAACCAGATAGGAACTCTAACTTGGTCTTTCAAGAATTTTATTTCATTATCTAAGTTATAGTAAACAACGTCGCAGTCCTCGTTCATGCAAATCTTATATTGATCTCCGTTAACAGCATTACGATAATCATCTACCACTAGATGTTCAACAGTTACTTTACTAACGGAAATCCCTTCATTATTACATACAGGACAATTGTCTTTAATTTGATCCGGCTTTTCTGTTTTGCATCCACAACAACATTCATTATTAATCTTCATATTCTTAGCCTCCATATTTTCATTATAATTTCTTTTTTAAACTAGGTAAAACCAATTTCATATACTTGTCATTTATTAATAGCGTCAAACATTTTAGCTGGTGTTAATTTACTTAGCTCCCTGTTGTCAGCCAACGCACGTGTAGCTTTTTTGTGTATAAACACATCAGCGTCATGTTACCCATTGCTCGGCATTCTTCTAATGAACCCAAATACATGGAATGGCAACCATTTTTTAGACAATTTATAACCGAACATTATCAAGCTTGAAAGTTTCTTTAGATTATAAAATATATTCTCAGACAATCAAGGGTAAAGGCTTCGCCCAAATTTCGTTGAAATTTGCCCTTGACAGTCTGTTCATATATTTTATTTAATTTATGAAACTTCCAGAGCTTTTTATTCTGCTTTTCTATATTCTACTGGTGTTTTATATCCTAAAGATCCATGAATTCTTAGGTTATTATACCAATATACGTATTCTGCTAATTTTAGATTAAGTTCTTGGAAATTAGTAAAGTTCTCCTGATATATGAATTCTGTCTTCATTACTTTATTGACTGCTTCGCTTACTCCGTTATCATATGGGCTTCCTTTTTTACTTAGCGATCTTTTTATCCCAAATACCTTTAATATTTCTTCTATTTTTATATTTTTAAATTCTCTTCCTCTGTCTGTGTGAAATATTTTTATACGATTTAGTGGCTGCCTTATTGAGTAAAATGCTTCTGCTACTAGATTTGCATCTTTGTTTTTACCTGATGAGTATCCTATTATTTCACGGCTGTTTAAGTCTATTATTAAACATATATAATTCCATGTTTTTCCTACTCTTACATATGTTAGGTCGCTTACTATTGCTTCTAAATAGTCTCTATTGTCAAATTATCTATTTAAAAGGTTAGGGATGTCTTCTTCGTTGCATTTGGATCTTATTACTTTATATTGTGCTACTGTATAGTTTGAGACTAGGCCATTTTTCTTCATTATTCGTCCTATTTTTCTTCTCGATATTTTATATCCAATTTTCCCTAGTTTTTTTTTATTTTGCGTGTTCCGTAGTTGTTTCTACTTCTTCTGAATATTTCTTTTATTTCTTCTATTAGTTTTTCATCTTCATCTAATTTCACATCTTTTTCTTTGTTCAAATGATAATAGACTAAACTTCTTGTGACCCCAAGTAGTCTACACATTGCACTAATGCTATATTTATCTCGGTTCGAGATAATGAGGTCTATTTTTTGCCTAACAGTAGTGCAGCTTGCTTTAAAATATCATTCTCCATTTCAACCTGTTTCAATTTTTTACGAAGTCTGATTATCTCTTTTTGTTTCGCATCCACATTATCAAAATGGTTACTCTAAGCAGCACACCAACTATTTAATTTTTGAGTTTTAAACTTTGGTAGAAGTCTTGAACTCTTTATATTTACATAACTATTTGCCTCTATCACTATTATGACACGAAACCCCGCACAATGATCTAAAATTTTCAATTCTAACAAGTCTTTTTCAGTATTTTTAACTTCATAAAAACCTCTTTGGCAATAATGCCTAATTCTTCTTTAGTTGTTAAAATTTTTTATTTTACCATCATCGTTCCCCTGATTTTCAATTAATCTTCTTAGGTTATATAAGAAGTACATATCTTTTTAATCTTAAAGTTTTTAAGTCTTAATTTTTAAATTTTCAATCTTAGATATTATTTAAATCATTCCAAAATGCTCTAAAGCATCTTCGATTGCTTTTTCTTTTTCTTCTGGGCAATTTGGCACTCTTTGATTTTCTTTCTTACTAAAATTATAATTTTCTCTCTCTATTAGACCATGTTTCCTTTTTATTTGTGCAATATATAGGCTTGAAACTTTTAGTCCGTATTTATCTAACACATACTTTTTAATTTCTCCATAAGTTGCGTCTTTTGAAAAGTCAATTTCAGATAATTCATCTTCCCCTATTTCTATATCTAAATGATGTTCTGTATTTAGTTTGGACAACAGAGCTACTGTCTCTACATGTGTTGTCCATATGATAGGAACACAAATTATTAACCTCGTCGCTTGATTGAGGATACAATTTGTTGTCAGTTTCCTCATTAACTTCCTTTGCATTTTTTCTTCTACTCTTAAATAACCTTCCGTCCTGAGAGTCTTTTTTACCAGTCTTATATATGATAGTAATCATTGCAGGATCAATTTCTCCTTCATCGTTAGTTCCCCCAATGATGATTTTATCTACTATACTTTCAAATACAGCTCTATCAAATTTCTCAAGGTATTTATTGGACTCAAGTATTTTTTTAAATCCCTCAAGCCTTTTCTTCAATGCTTTTTCATCGGTAAGTGTTACCTCTAAAGTCCTCTTTTCTGCAAGTAGTTTCTCTTTACTAATAGCTATTTCATTATACTTGTCCTGATATATATCCATGCTGATTGACTCATTCAGCCTTAACTCAACAAGATCCTTCTCTTTTTTTAGTACCTTATCAAGTTGATTTGTAATCTTCTTCAGATCTTTAGCTAAACTGTTGTCTTTCAATTCTTCTTCCACAGTTTTAAGGAATTCATTGGTAATTTCCACATTATTATGGCATACCTGACGGTAGCTTTCCATAAATGCTTTTTCAATAGCTTCTTCCTCAATTCCTTTGCTATGCGGACAATACTTCTTTCCGTTTTTAGTAGCATTGACACACTGCCATATAACTTTTGTATATTCTGAACTTGAATGCCAATTTCTTCTTGAAAGATTATGACCGCAAAATCCACATTCAAGCATACTGCTAAAAGCATATTTTCTTGAATACTTTTCTCTTTTACCACCATTATTGGCAACAGTATTTCTGTTTTTTGACCTTCTCAATCTAATACCTTGAGCTTTTTCAAAAACTTCTTCTGAAATGATTGGCTCGTGATGGTTTTCTATATAAAACTTATCCTGTTCTCCATAATTGTCCAATCTTCTCTTTGAAATAGGATCAACCGTATAGGTCTTTCCCATCATAAGATCCCCTTTATATTTTTCGTTTTTTATGATTCCTAAAACAGTTGTTTCAGTCCATCTTTTATTTCCTCTTGGCGATAAATATCCTTGTTCTTCCAGTTCTCTGGAAATTACCATACCGCCAACACCTTCAATGTATCTTCTGAAAATATATCTTACAATCTCAGCTTCTTTTTCATTGATAGAAATGCTTTTAGTTTCCGGATCATAGTCATAGCCTAAACACCCTTGAAAGCCGACCATTTCTCCTCTTTCCATCTTCATTCTCAAACCTTTTTTGACATTGGCTGAAATGTTCTCTACTTCCTGTTGAGCAACTGAACTTAAAATTGTTAAAAGCAACTCACCGTCCATTGTTAAGGTGTTTATGTTTTCTTCTTCAAAAAAGACTGCAACATTAAATTCTTTCAGCTTTCTTACATACTTCAAGGTATCTAATGTATTTCTCGCAAATCTTGATATAGACTTTGTAATTATCATATCTATATCGCCATTTATACAGTCATTTATCAACCTTTGAAAGTCAATTCTTCGATCAACCTGTGTTCCTGTTATCGCTTCGTCAGCATATATTCCGGCAAGAGTCCACTCGTTATTCTTCTGTATAAATTCTGTGTAGTGTTCTACCTGAGAATTATATCTGTTAATCTGATCTTCGGTATCCGTACTAACTCTGCAATAAGCTGCCACTCTCTTTATAGAGCGTTCAACACAGCCTGATGCAGTTCTTTTTAGTGTGGTATCACCTTTAATAACTTTTACATCTTTCTTCACTGCATCCGCCTCCTTTTTTGTATCTTTCTATGCAGTCTTATTATACCACACTTGCAAAACATTATAAATATAATTCTGTTGAAATGTTGTACTTTTTCATCAGTTTTAACTTTATCTTCCTGTATTCAATATCATTTAGTAAATGTTTGGACAGCAAGATAGATAGCATAGATAATTGGAGGCTATATTTTAGTAATTCGTTATTCATTCTAAACCCTCCTCGTTAAAAATCATTTTTAAGTTTTATGACATTGGTAGGTGCTTGGCAGCAACATAGGAATCTCACCTCCGCCCCTTATTAAGACGAGCCGGCTTAAACTATTGAAGTATCATTATCACTACTTGTATCACCGAACAGATTGCCACCTCTGTTTTTTATGTATTCTTATTTATCGCTCACTTTCTTGTATCCTTGGCTAACCCAGTATTCATAGAACCGAAATTGCTTTCAGCAGAAAGATCATGGCGTAAGTCATAATTCTCCACAAGTAGATAAAGTCCTACCTTGGTCTATTCAGTTGTCAAAGATCAATATTTGAAAGGGATTATTTTCTTTACATTTTCCTATTTGCCATAAGCAGGCTTCTCTCTTATTGAATAAAGTAAAGGAGGTCAAACTCCCCTTCACTTTACATAAGGAAAATTTGACCCCTTTGGTTACCGAAGTTCTAAAGTTCTTCGATGAATTTTTTCAGCTTTTCAAGAATTTTGTTTCTTCTTTTGATTAAAGCCGGATGAGTAATACTTTTGAGCTTTGCCACTGAGCGAACCGTTTCATCATTGAAATACAAGCGTTCAATAATATCTCTTTCTTCTGCATTGAGCCTTGATATAGCATTTCTGACTGCTTCAATCATCATCTGTGTTTCAACAATCTTTTCTACATCTACACTTTCATCAACAATATTATCTACAAAGTGTCCATCGTGATCCAATGATGAAAAAAAGAGCAAGTGGTTTTTTCTGTCCACCTGCTCTAAATACTTCTCGTGTTCTCTTTCTCGCCAGTAGACTTTGTATATCTGCTCGCTGACTTTGACCTTTTGCCCTCTGACATAAAGGTAATATTCTTTTGGCATATATGCTTCCTCCATTTCTTTTTTTGTCTGCTTGTTTTCAGGCAAAAAAAGGAGGACTCCTGCACATAGGCATAAGAAGTCCTCTAAAACGGAAGAAACTTGATCTTCCTTTAATTCTATTTAATTGGTTAGTTAAATGTTTAAGAAAGCATAAAAGTATTAAGAATGTAGGAAAAAGGAGTGTTTATTATATCTTGCTCTGTTTTCAATGAATATAAAATAGCATTCATTATTCTTCCTCCATTACTTATAGCTAAAATATATTTTTAACAATGCCTTTCTGAAACAATTTCATTGCAAAATTAAGCAAAGTTTTTAGGATTTTAACTTTTCTTGTCCCATTTTATTCAACTCCCAATCATCATAAGTATTCCAACAACAATCATAATGAAATCTACAAGTGGTTGTGTGAACCATACTGCTTTTATTTCAAATACCATTAGCAAAAAGATCATTGCAGGAACAAATAAGAACAACTGTCTAAGCATAACAATAGTTCCGGCTTTCTTTCCATTTCCGATTGATTGGAAGAATGTAATCGTCATAACTGCTGGAATAGATAGCTGAAATAGTAAATCTATAGGTTTTTTGTTAGTAATTGAGTTTTTATATCCTGTTCCATAAATTATTATCCTCTAATTATTTTTTAACTATATTAATATTCATACTCACTTGCTAATTGAGAACACTGCACCAAAGTTCTATACATTGCTGAATTTTTCAATAAATACTTATGTTCTCCAATACTTTCTACTTTACCATTTTCTATAACTACAATTTTATTTGCATTTTCAATAGATTTCATCCTGTGTGAAACAATAATAACTGTTTTATTCTTTATTAAACGATCTAATCCAGCTTGTATTTTTACTTCATTTTCTATATCCAAACTCGCAGAGATTTCATCCAATAATATTATTGGAGCATCTTTAACAAGAGCCCTTGCAATAGAAATTCTTTGTCTTTCTCCTCCTGACAATTTACTTCCATTTTCACCTATTTTTGTGTTATATTTATCTGCAAATTTATCGGCAATCTCATCCACATTTGCAATTTTTCCAGCTCTCAACACATCTTCGGTAGTAGCATTCGGATTACCACATTTAATATTTTCAAAAATTGTATCATCAAATAACTCAACATCTTGAAAAACGATTGAAATATTCTCAAACAAACTATTTGTAGATATTTTAGAAATATCTTTTCCACCAATCAATATCTGTCCACTGCTGTGGTCATACAATCTTGAAAGTAATTTTAGAATAGTAGATTTTCCACACCCTGATGGTCCTACTATTGCAGTAATCTCTCCTTGATTTGCCTTAAAAGACAAATCACTGATAACATTCCTTCCATTTTCATAAGCAAAACTAACATCCTTAAATTCAACATTAAATGTTTGAATAGCTACATTTTCTCCTTGTTGCAAAGGAGTTTTCCTTATTGCTGAAACTGACTTAAAACTACTTTGAAAGTTCATTATCATCAAAAGACCGTCCAATATGCCAGTAAAACCACTAGCAACTTTTGTGGCACAAATTATATATCCAATATAGAAAATCAGTTTTATTTGATTTGTTAAATACATTTGAAATCCGAAAATAATAACCAGTGCTATCGAAAATTGCGGCAAAATAGACAATAAACTTGATGGTACAGTTGTAAATAACTCTGTTCTTATTTGTATTCTTTCGCTATCTTTTAATTTATCCTGTACATCTTTTCTTACTACATCTTGCATATTATACGACTTAATCTCTTGTTGCATTTCAAAAGAATCTTGAAACGCTTGCGAATTTTCTCTTAATTTTTCATAATACTTTTTGTTAATTCTATATTGAATATTTTTAGACTGATAAAGTATGAGTAGAGCTATAATTACAGGCAATATAATACACAAGCCTAATGGTAGAGAACTAATCAAAAGGCTTAAACTTAAAATAACGAAATAAGCCATCCACCCATAAGAAGCACATATAGCATGAGATAAAGCCTGTTCAATTTTTGATACATCAGTCATCACTGTTTGTGACAAATCAGTTAAATCATGTGTTGAAAAATAAGATAATGGTAGCTTTTTTATTATTTCAACAAGTTCTATTCTTAAATTTTTGCTCTCCTTAAATGTCGTAGAATATGATTTTATGTACTGCTTATTCGTAACATAATACATTACAACAAAAATTATCATGATTCCGATGAAATAAGCCCATTCTGACAAATATCTTGAATTACTTGTGTTCATGAGAAAAAATAGTATAAGCATTATAGGCAGCATATATACTATGTTCTTCCAAAATGAAGCTATTGAAGCTCGAATTAAATCCTTTGAGCTACCTTCAGTTATTCCATATTTATCCATTAACTTTGACTTCATTTGACACCACCCAATCATTTGCTCTTAAGTACATATCCATGAAAAAATTGTATTTAGAGCTCTTATTCTCTAATAAAACTTTGCTACTGCCTCTTTCTACAATTTCTCCATTTTCCACAACGATAATTTCATCAATGTTTTTAATTGCTGACAACCTGTGAGCAATCATTATTACAGTTTTATTTTTTATTAGTTTGGAAAAAGCTATTTGAAGTTCATATTCATTTTCCGGATCGGCTGCTGCGCTTGCCTCGTCAAGTATGATAATAGGCGAATTCTTTAAAATAGCTCTTGCAATTACAATTCTTTGAGTTTCTCCTCCAGAAAGGTAAACCCCTTTTGAACCAATCACCGTATTTTCCCTTAATTCAAATTTATCTAAAATATCATTGCACCTTGCTTCTTCAAGAGCTTTCATAACTTCGTTGTAAGTTGCTTTCGGATTTCCAATCCTCACATTTTCGTAAATACTCATTTTGAATAATTTTGCATTCTGAAAAACAAATGCAATGCTTCTTGCTATCGCCTCTCTTGAATAGTCCTTAATATCTCGACTACCAATTTTTATTTTCCCTGAATCAATTTCATAAAATCCAGAAATGAGTTTAGCAATAGTAGATTTTCCGCTGCCGGAAGAACCAATAAGCGCATAACTTTTCCCTGAATCTAATTTGAACGATAAATCTTTTAATACATAGTTACTTCCTTCTTCATACTTGAACGATACATTTTCAAATTCAATATCAAAATTGTCTATTTCATTTAAAAATTTACTTTCCAATTTTTTAACTTGCATTTTGTTGAAAATATCTTCCAGCTTATCTATAGAGTTTTTTGCCTTTGCTTTATTTTGTCCCAGAAACATTACTTTGTTAAAAGCGATATAGAATAATTCTGTAAAAGCGGCGAAAAATACCATATAAGAAATAATTTTACCTGTGCTTGTATTCATGTTCAGCAAATATAAGCCATAAGGTATCATGATCATGCACAATCCCATAAAAAACGAATCATAAAAGACTTTCCATTTTCTACATGAAAGGGAATAGGCGTATCCTAATTCAGAAGAATTTATAATTGTTTTGTGTAGTGATTGGAATTTTTCTATTCCTATATTAAATATTTTAACAACTTTAATTCCTCGTATATATTCAACAATTTCGGAACTCATATTTTCATTGGAATCCATATAATTTTGGAGGAAATTCTGATTCCCGAACATTTTTATAATTAGAAATATGCCGATAATTAGTGATCCAACCATCACTATTCCAAGCTTTATGCTTACCAAAAAGCTTACAATTAGTAGAATTATAGGATAAACAACAGCGTTCACCATATCTGGTTGCATGTGAGCAAGTATAGAATGTGTCTCTGATGCATTGTCATCAATAATTTGCCTAGTCTTTCCTGATGGATTGGTATCAAAAAATGAAAAAGACGCATCCAAAAGGTTATTTAAACCTTCAATTTTCAAGTTTCTTTCAACCCTAAAAGCAAATATATGACTGCAATACAAACTTAAAAAATAAACTACAGTTTGTAAAACCATGAACATAAAAATCCATAATGCATATTTATTTGCACTTTCAATATTTTTAATTACTAAAAGCTCATTCAAAAATTTCCATAAATACAGATATGGAATCACTGAAAGAATAGTCGCTATTGCTGATAAAATCATCGAAACATAGGAATAACCTCGTTTTTCAGGTGCATACTTATATAATCTTCTTAAAACATCCAAAATTTATACACCTCCATTTATTTCTCTAAATCTAATACACGGTTGCAAATTAGATTTGCAAATTCATTATCATGTGTAGCAATAAAAATAACTTTTTCTTTGGAATAACGCTTTAACAATTCTGCGGTTTTAAGCATATTTCTATAATCAAGTCCACTTGTCGGCTCATCTAAAATTAAAATTTCCTTATTACATATTAGCCCTACAGCTATTGCCAATCTCTGTTTTTGACCTCCGGATAGTGTATTAGGATGATTATTTTTATAGTTGTCTAAATCAAAATCAGTTAGGATTTCATCAATAAGATCATCATTTGCGTTTTTTATTCCTAATTTACATTCAGAAAACACACTTTCAGCAAATAATTGATAATTCACATCTTGCATAACCATATAGGTTTTTTGTTTTCGCTTTTTAATATCTATTTTTTTAGAATCAAATAAAATGTCTCCCTCGTAATCATTATGCAACCCACAAAGAGTTCTTAAAAAAGTTGTTTTACCAACGCCATTAGACCCTAGCACTGCAACAATATCTCCTTTTTTGCAAAAAAAATTAAGGTTACTTATAATACACTTATCTTTTCTATTTATGGAAAGATTTTTCACTTGTAAATAAGGTTTTTCTGCAGTTCCTGTATCGTCTTTTATATCCAGTATTGTTTCACTTCTGGATCTTAACCCCATCGATTTAATTTCTTGTTCGGGTAAATTCAAAAAATCTTTTCTTGAATAGCTCTTTTGAATTCGACCATTTTCCATAAATATAATTTTGTCGACCAAATCCATCAAATAGTAAATTCGATGTTCAGAAATAACAACTGTTTTTCCACTGTTTTTCAAAACAGATAAGTGCCTTTTTAACACTTCTATCGTCGGTATATCCAGATTGGAAGATGGCTCATCCAATAAATAAATATCTGGATTCATGGCATAAACTGATGCAAAAGCAATTTTTTGTTTTTCTCCTCCAGATAAATGAAAAATATTTCTATTCTGCAATTTGCTTATATCTAATGTCTGGCAAGTTTCAGTTAATTTTTTTTCTAAAATATCTCTTGCTATACCTTGATTTTCTAAGCCAAACACTATTTCACTATTTGTATCCACATTAAAAAATTGCGTTCTGGGATTTTGAAAAACACTACCAACTATTTCTGAAAGTTCGAACATTTGATAGTTGGAGACTAAATCATTATTTATTTTTACATTACCTTCAAGCGTTCCTTCGTAATAGTCTGGGATTAGCTTATTTATTACTCTTGTGATAGATGTTTTCCCTGAGCCTGAAGCTCCGCAGACTAGGATAAATTCTCCCTTT
This sequence comes from Peptostreptococcus anaerobius VPI 4330 = DSM 2949, assembly GCF_000381525.1. Taxonomy (GTDB): domain Bacteria; phylum Bacillota; class Clostridia; order Peptostreptococcales; family Peptostreptococcaceae; genus Peptostreptococcus; species Peptostreptococcus anaerobius. Next base: position 32,482 of record NZ_KB906617.1, on the reverse strand, counting down.
TTTATTTCTAAATCTATATTACTCAAGCTGTTACTTGAAGTATTCTTATAGTTAAAGCTAATTCCTGTTAATTCAATCATAAAAAACGCTCCTATAAATTATAAAGGCAGTAATTACAACACCGATTATTAAGGCAATAATATCCTGAATATCAAAACGGATTTCAATAATGGATGTTCTCTTTTTAGGAGATTCTATTCCTCTTGTTATAGATGCAATAGTTAATTCATCCGCTGCCTTTGAAGCCATGATTATCATGGGTGAATAAATGCATTCTATCGTCAAAGCCGGATTTTTTATAAATCCAACAAAAGATGGCGAAATACCTCTTAAACACATTGAATCTTTTATATACATCCAATCTTCTCGTACAGTAGGTATATATCGAAGCATTACCGCCAGAGGGATAGTTATTTTTTTAGAAATTCTTGCATAACTCATGGCAGATAAAAATTCGCCCACTTTTGTAGTACTTAATATAAGCGTAGAAAGCATACACACGGGATAAACCTTGTGAACCAAACCTAAAAATGGCATTACTAAGCTCCTGACTGTATTACTACCATACTTAACAGTTAAAACGCTAACAATAAATACTAATAAATATATAAGTAGGCCCCCAAAAGCAAATTTGATTTTTTTATTTATAATGCTAAAAAGTGCAATTATAGACACAAAAATCAATTCATATTCTATCGAAGGCAACAGGCTGGAGATAACTATGCACAAAAATAGTAAAACTATTTTTGTGCATGGGTTAAAGTGTAAATTCAATTTCTTTTCCATTATACAATGCCAGCCTTCTCAAATTGCTTTTTCAAAAGTTTCATGCCAATCCAAGCACTAAGCAAAGCAACTAAGAAAGTTCCGATTACGATTACATAAATCATCCAATTAGCAGCGGCAGCATTCATGGATTCAATATATGAAATATCTGTGCCTTTTTTTATCATTGCATTTGACCAAGATTCTGGATTAATGAAATATACTAAAAAGGTACCAATGTCACCAAGTGCAAATATTCCAAAAGATAGCATATTCATTTTTTTGTTTTTATAGCTCTTGCTTCCGGCTATAATTTCAGCAATTATACCGGCTATCAAAGTTCCTACTCCCATAGCCCAATGCATACCTGTAGCAAATCTTAAAATGCACATGATAACTGACAAAATAGTAATAGTTCCTCTTTTAGGTGCCTTTGCAATTAAAAACATAAATATAATTCCTGATAAAAATGCACTTCCCATTGGTTGATAGAATGTTAATATAGGATTCATGGCAAAAGGCATTCCTCCAACCATGTTAAGCACAAAATATAATGCGGAAAATACACCAATCATTATTAAATCCTTCACTTGTAATTTGTTTTCTTTTTTATCCATTTTTTCCTCCTAATTTAATTCTTTTTTAAGAATGGATTGATATAGTAACTAACTTAATTTGCAGTTATTTTATTATCGGCTATGATCTGATTTTTACTTTATTTTCCCTTCATCATAGTAGTCAAAGTAAAGCATCATTACTTTAATTAAAAAGTCTCTATTTTGCCAGAAATTATCTCTTGCCTCAAGAATTTCACAACCTAAAATAATTGCATTCATAAAATAAAGTACAAAATCTGTGGTGTTCCAGCGAAAATCTCCCAGTTTTACACCCTTTATATCTCCTCCATAATCTGAATGGAGAGTTTCTTCTTTTAAGACAGGATACAATTTTTTCAATTCATCATTGTTTTTTATAGCTTGTAGATAAATAACATATATGCTCATTAACTCATTCTCATCGAGCATCCTATCAACAAGCATTTCAGCAAGAGCTTCCTTACCAAGTTCGTTAGAATACTTTGCCATGAACTCATTCATTTTATCCATTCGATAAGCCATGCCTTCTCTCATTAAATCATGTAATATTTCCACTATGCTTTTATAATGGTAATATACGCCTCCTCTTGACAATGATGTTTCAGTAATAATATCTTCCATTACCGTGTCGGCAAATCCTTTTCGTAAAAAGACTTTTTTAGCTGCTTCCAAGATCTCTTTTTTTCTAATTTGCCCGACTTTTTGTTTTTTCTCTTCCAAAATAAATATCTCCTCATAACCGAATAATAAGAACCGACAATTTTGTCAGTTTTTATTATAGCACCATATAGGATTAGAGTCAACTAACCAATTGATTTTACGCATGAAAAAATTTAACAAAATTCCAAGACTATACCTTGCCCATTTTTACCTGTGCAATAATAAGTGCCTTAGGAAACTTAATTTTTTCTAACCGATAATGTCAACCCTCAAAAATTTCTGCATTTTTATAAGACAAATTATGGTATAATATATTCATAAATTTAAAACTTGCTTAACGCTTGCTATCTAATTCATTCTTTTGTAGCAAGCACAGTAAGTGTACGGACACTTACGGAAAAATTGATGAAGCAGCCCTTCGGGATCTGCTTCTTTTTTTATCAATTTTTAACTTGTTAGGGTGTACCCTAAGACCCCGAAATACATTCAAAGGAGGATTTACTTATGGCAAATAGAATACGAAATGAAAGACTTGAAATTAAATTAACCGAAGAAGAAAAGGCTCTTTTTGAGGAGAAAAGAAAACTTGCGAAATGCAAAAATATGAGCCATTTCATTCGCAAGTGCGTTTTAGAAAAGGAAATATACCAAGTGGATTTAGAACCCTTTAGAGATTTACAAGGCTTGCTTTCCAACGCTACAAACAACATCAATCAGATTGCAAAGCGTGTAAATTCTACTGGAATAATCTACAAAGACGATATAAACGATATGAAAAAGCAGATTGAATATTTCTCAAAAGAGTTGTGGCAAATACATTCTCTGCTTCTTAACAGAACTTCCGGAGGTGATTAAATTTTATGGCTATTACAAAAATACATCCTATAAAATCAACCCTTAATCTCGCCATTTCATATATTGTTAATGGAGAAAAAACAAACGAGCAAATCTTAGTAAGCACTCATAAATGCCATCAGGAAACTGCTCACACACAATTTTTAAGAACACGAAATGATGCCTGCACAAACGGAACTGTTCTTGCAAGACACCTCATTCAATCCTTTTTACCCGGAGAAGCAAGTCCTGAAATGGCACATCAAATCGGTCTTGAACTATGTAAAAAGATATTAAAGGATGAGTACGAATTTGTCTTATCTACCCACATAGATAAGGGGCATATTCATAATCACGTCATATTTAATAATGTGAATATGGTTACTGGCAAGTGCTATCAATCCAACAAGAAAAGCTACCACCAAATCAGGTATCAAAGCGATAAGCTATGCAAAGAAAACAACCTATCTGTGATTGATGAGTTCTACGAGAGTTATAAGAGAAAGTACAAAACAAATGGCAAGTCATGGTATGAAAATGAGCAATCTAAGAAAGGTACTTCTTGGAAAAGCAAACTTCAATTTGACATTGACAGAATGTTACAACAGTCTAAAGATTGGGAAGAATTTCTAAAGAAAATGGCGGAACTTGGATATGAAATAAAGCATGGCAAACACATTGCCTTTAAGCCAAAAGATAAGCAGAGATTTACAAGAGCTAAGACGATTGGTGAGGATTATACCGAAGAAAGATTAAAAGAGCGTATTACAGAAAATCAATCTATTAAAGCCCCACCTGTCAAAAAACGAATCGGAAATGTCATCAATATGAATACCAATGCCAAAGTGAAAGAGAGCAAAGGCTATGAATACTGGGCAACAAAACATAACTTAAATATAATGGCTGAGTCAGTTGTTTTCATCAGGGAACATGGCATTAACTCCGTTAAACAGCTTGATGAATATATCAAAAAAAGTGCTGAAGAAAGACAAGGTTTACAAGATAAAATCAAAGAAATTGATAAGGAAATGCACGAGCTTTCCGATACGATGGAACAAGTTCATACTGTTAAAAAATATAGAGCCTACTACAAAGAATTTAAAGCAAATCCTTCTGATAAGGCATTTTTTGAGGAGCATAAGGCTGAAATCACACGCTACGAAACAAATCTTACAAAACTTAAAAAATCCTATTCAAAGCTTCCTGATTCCAAGGATATTTTAGATAAACTTGATAAATTGCAAGAAAAAAAGAATACCCTAATGCAAGAGTATTCTTCCTCAAAATCTACTATGGACGAGCTTTATCAAATACGAAAGAACTATGGAATTTACATGGGCAAGGAGATGGAGAGGTAATTTTTTCTCTCCTCTTTTTTCTACCTTGATTTGGCAATTCAAGACCAATAAAAAAATAGTCGGTGCAGTCCTAAGACCACACCGACCGTAAATTTATCTCTCAGCTTCTTTTCTTGCTTCTTTCTTTTCTTTCGGTTTTTCCTTATCTTCAACTTGATATTTTTTGATAGCCCCAAGTACAGATTCTTTCTTTTCTTCTTGTCCTTTCATTTGTTCCTTTGCCTTTAACAGCTTTGAAGAAAGTATCCTGATGTTGCTATGCTCCTTGCCGTTATCATCAATGGATGTTCTGATTTGTCCAAAGAGCTTAACAAAATCTCCCTGCTTAAAGTTCTTTGGAATATCACTTTTTTCTCCATAAGCAGAGCAGTTGTGATATACCTTGTTTCCTTCATCATCTTTGGATACTACGGAGAAATTTGCCACCTTAAAGGCTTCTCCGCTTTTGTTTTCCCTTTCTACTACATCGACCTCTCCAACAATATTTCCGACAATATTGATAAGATTATCCTTTTCTTCCTCAACATAAGGCAGATCTTTTATCTGCCCCTGTTCTCTTAAATCCTCAATCATATAGTCAAATTCCTCATGCAGCAAATTAAAGCTGTCATTGTCCATATAAGCGTCATAGAGCTTATCCAAAGCACTTTCATCATTGATACCTTTTTCCATGCTTATAATCGCCTTTACAAAGTCCTTGTGGTTATCACTTACCATATCTTCAATCTGATTTCTCATTGCTTTGTAATCCATGTTTTTATCTCCTTTCATGGCAAAAGGGAGGTTTCCCTCCCCTTATCTTAAAAATTCCTGTTCTTTTGTTTTTTGCTTTTCTTCTGTTTTACTTTCATTTTGATAGGCTCTTATCTGTCCTAAAATAGATGGCTTATCCTCTGATTTTTGTGCGGTTTCTTCTTTGCTATGAAGATTGTCCTCCACATCATAGGTTGACTCAAAATAATCACTGTCCTTAAAGTCATTGTCATATCTGTCAGGAATACCGTCATTATCAAGGTCTTTAGAAAGTGGATCATAGAAGTTTCCTTCATCATCAATATCAAGTCCTGTTGCTGCCTTTAAGTCTTCGGAATCCACATAGACTAAATCTTCAAAAGAGGATAGCTCTATTTCATTTTTCATATTCCTTAGAGCTTCATTCTCTCCCTTGTTTTCATAGTCGAAGCTCTCTGTTTTGATAGGAGTATCATCAATATACTGTGTCCATGTTTTCTCCTCTAAATCAAGCTCATACTGAATACCATGTCTTTCATCCGGCGTATTGGTATAGGCGATACCGATATGTTTTAAATCAGGATACAGGGTATTAAATTCATCATAGCTATGATTTTCTTCATATTCCCTGTTACAGAAATCAATGATTGCCCTTTTTACATCTTCTATAAGCGGATTATCATTTCTCTTTTCTTCCACTTCTCCCATATCGAGTAGCTTATTCAATTCTGCAAGTCTTAATACCTTAGTTTTCAGCTCATCAGCTTTTTCAAAAGGCTTTTTTAATTCCTCTTTGGCATTTTCCAGTTGTTCTTTTGTACTGATAAGTTTTTCTTCAAGCCTGTTTAATTTCTCAGGCATTTTCTCAAGAGCATTATCCAGTCTTGTAAGGTTACCGTCCGCACTTGTTCCAAGCTCTCCTGAATGCTTTGCAGCACCATTTAGGCTAAAGTTATGTTCATTGGTAAAGAAGTTATAACTTACTTCTAAATCCATATTTCTATACTTTCCTATAACCTTGCTTTCATTGATTTTAACCTTTGAAATAGCTTCAAGAAGTCTTTCTCCGGCTAATTTCTTATCGGTAATTTTTTCTCCTGCAATGGTAATGGAAGTAAACTTTTCCTCGCCTTCCGCTTTAGGCTCTACATCGGATATATCTTTTCTGACAGCTTCAATGAGTTTTTCCGTTCTTGCGATTTCTTCAGGATAGTTTTTCACCACCTTATCCTCTAATCTGTAACGGTTGGACTTATAGTTTGCTTCAAGCATTTTAAGTTTTGTAACCTCGTTGTCCAAATCCATCTTCTCTTTAATCTTTGGATCACCCGTTGCAAGAGCTTTAATCTCTGCATAGTTAAGAGAGCTTTCGTCCACATCTTCCGCAACACGAACAGGAGTCTTTGAAGTCATAATCTGAGAAATGAATTTCTGCTTATTCTCTATCGTCTGCCATAAGTAGCTGTCAAATGTATTCTCTGTAACATAACGATAGATATTTACTTTCTCATTTTCGTTCCCCTGTCTTACAATTCTCCCTGCTCTTTGCTCTAAGTCAGCGGGACGCCAAGGCACATCGAGGTCATGCAAAGCAATCAACTTATTTTGCACATTCGTTCCTGCTCCCATCTTCTGCGTTGAACCCATTAAGATACGGATTTCCCCTTTTCTTACCTTTGCAAAGAGTTCATCCTTTTGCTTATCGGAATTCGCTTCATGGATAAAGGCAATTTCTTCTTTCGGTATTCCCATAGCTACAAGTTTTTCTCTAATATCATCATAGATGTTAAATTCTCCATCTCCTTTTGGAGTGGACATATCAGAAAAAAGTAGCTGTGTAGATTTGTTTTCTTTTGTCTTATCCCAAATAGAAAAGACATTCTTTACGCATACATTGACCTTGCTATCAGGATTATCAGGAAGCAGGGGATTGATTAAACGCTGATCCAAGGCAAGTTTCTTACCGTCATTGGTAATCTTAAGCATATTATCAACATCTGGCTCTACAACTCTATTTCTGACATCATCCGCTCTTTCAGAAAGGCTCTTTAGGATTTCCTTTTGTTCTTCAGAAGGCACAGTCTTAATAACCTCGTAGTTAGCTTCAGGTGTAGGAAGGTTAAGCATATCCGCAGTTTGAATATCTGCAACTTCCTTAAACATAGACATAAGCTCAGGCAAGTTATAGAACTTTGAAAATCTCGTTTTTACCCTGTATCCCGTTCCCTCTGGAGATAATTCAAAGGCAGACTGTGTTTCTCCAAATGTAGAAGCCCAAGAGTCAAAATGCTCTAAGTTGTTTTTCTTTAGACTTTCATACTGAAGATAACGCTGCATGGTATAAAGCTCTGTCATAGAGTTGCTTACAGGCGTTCCTGTGGCAAAGACTACGCCTTTTCCTCCTGTCATTTCATCCATGTAACGGCACTTCATGAACATATCGGAGGACTTAAAGGCTTCTGACTGTCCGATACCTGCAACATTTCTCATTTTGGTATAGAGATAAAGGTTTTTAAAGCCATGTGCTTCGTCAACAAAGAGCTTATCAACTCCCAGCTCCTCAAAGGTAATCACATCGTCTTTCTTAAAATCATCATTTAATTTTTCAAGCCTTGTTTCCAGTTTTTTCTTTGTCTTTTCAAGCTGTTTTACGGTAAAGTTCTGATTTCTATCATGCTTGTATTCTTCTACATAGTTTACGATTTCATCAATCTGATCTTGAATATGCTTTTCCTGATATTCCTTACTCATCGGGATTTTTTCAAACTGCGTATGTCCGATAACAACCGCATCATATTCCCCTGTGGCAATCTTACCAATAAATCTCTTTCTGTTTTTCGGCTCAAAATCTTTCTTATCAGCCACCATAATGTTAGCCGATGGATATAGCTGCATAAACTCACGCCCGATTTGCCCTGTTAAATGATTTGGTACAACAAACAAGGACTTACTGCACATTCCAAGCCTTTTACTCTCCATTGCGGAAGCTACCATTTCAAAGGTCTTTCCACTTCCTACTACATGGGCAAGCAAGGTATTTCCTCCATAAAGGCTTCTTGCTATGGCATTTCTTTGATGAGGTCTTAAGTCAATCTCTGTATTCATTCCCTCAAAAGAGAGATTGCTTCCGTCATATTCTCTGTTGCGGATTGAGTTAAAACGCTCATTATACAGTTTTACAAGACGGTTTCTTCTTTCCTGATCGTTAAATATCCAGTTCTTAAATTCTTCTTTTAATAACTCCTGCTTTTGTCCTGCAAGCATGGTTTCTTTTTTATTTAATACAGAAGTTTTAGAGCCATCCGGATTTACAATTTGGTCAAATACCTTTGTTTCTTTCAGGTTTAAGGCATCTTCAATCAGCTTATAGGCATTTACCCTTGATGTACCGTAAGTCATTTCCGCAAGATCATTTCCTCTATCCCTGCTTTTTCCTTCTACATTCCATTCGCTTGTAAGGTTTGAAAATTTAACCTTAATATCCCATTTGGCATACCCCGGAGTTTTTAGCGTTTCAAAGATGAATTTCTCAATATCTTTAATCGGTATCCAAGTTGCACCAAGACGCACATTGATTTCACTTGCTTCTAATTCCTTTGGAAGAACTTTTGTAAGCTCTGCCTTTTGGTATTCCAAACGGTTTATTTCATATCTTATCAGCTCTTTTTCTTTTCCATTTTCTTCATAGCCAAGATGAGGAAGTTCTCTTTCCGTTTGTCTGAGCTTAGATAGATAACTATCTACAATGGCAATCTTATCCCTGATATTCCCACTTAAATATTCATCCTTTGTTACATAGCCATATTTATAGGAATTGCTGCCATTTGCACAGGCAAAAGGTAAATCGCCATCTTCAGGGTTAAAAGAAAGCGGTCTGTAAAAGTTTTGTTCTTCTCTAATATTTAGATAGATTTCCCCTCGAAGCTCCTCAATCAAAGTTGGTCTGTCTTTTCCGGTAAGACTTCCCATATAGTCAAAATCCACATAGCCTTTTTCAGATACCGATAAAACAAGAGCTTCTAAAGAGGTATCCACATGGTCTATGACTTTGGCTTTTGTAATGGTTCTTTTGGAGAAAATATCTCCCTTTGCCTTGAAATTTTCTTCTTCATCAAGGATTTCAATGGATGAAACAAGCGGGAAGTTGCTATCCTCTTTCAAGGCTCTGGTATTACTTAGGTTATTTACAAAGCCATGTTTCTTTGAAAAATTGTCATATACTTCATTTAGTTTTTCCTGTGAAGCCTTAATTTCTTCTTCATTAAAATCTTCTTTCTGCTTGTAAATCACATCTTTTAAGGCAGCATTCAGCTCAAGGTAATCCTTGATTTTTTCTTTTTTCTTGTCTGATACTTCCTTTTTGATAAAGAGTGAGTTTTCTCTATAATAAACTTCATCATCAATTAAGGTGTATGAGAAGTTCTTTACATCATCGGTTGCAGGAATTGATGTTATTTCATCATCAAGTAGCTCTATTTCTTCATACTTTGCATCTTTTGAAATTCTTTCTCCCGCAATCTCGATACGATCCTTTAACGAAGCCATATTGTTCTCTTGCCCTAAAAAGGCTATCGGCTCACAAGTTAGAGTTTTTCCAAATCGACCACTTACCTCACGCATAGAACCAAGCACCTGCTCCGGATGTTCGACAAAGTATTTGTTATATACAAGTCCATTTTCATCTTCCGCAAGGTGTATCCAATCTTCATCTCGCTCAAGTACGCTATCTCTTTTCTTTAGGAAAATAATATCGCTTGTTACCTCAGTTCCTGCAACACCCTTAAAGGTATCGTTTGGAAGTCTGATTGCCCCTAAAAATTCGGATCTTGCTGCAAGATAGCGTCTTACACTTTCGTCTTTTTTATCCATTGTCCCTGAAGATGTAATAAAGGCGATAACCCCGCCGTTTCTTACCTTATCAATGGACTTGGCAAAGAAATAATCGTGAATAAGAAAGTTATTGCGGTTATATTCTCTGTCATTTACCTTGTACTCTCCAAAGGGAACATTTCCGATTGCAACATCAAAGAAGTTGTTGGAAAATCCCGTTTCTTCCAGTCCCTTTACCTGTACTTCACTTTCAGGGTATAAGAGTTTTCCAATACGACCACTTACCGAATCAAGCTCTACACCATAAAACTTGGACTTATTCATTTCATCAGGTAGGTTACCGATAAAGTTCCCGATCCCCATTGACGGCTCAAGGATATTTCCCTGTTTAAATCCCATACCGGAAAGCGTCTTATATATTCCGTCAATAACAGTTTTGGGTGTGTAAAAGCTCGTTAGGGTTGATTCTCTTGCAGCTTCGTATTCTGCTTGTGATAGGTTGTCTTTTAAGAAGGCTCTTTCCTCTTTCCACTGTCCTTCTCTGCTTTCATCAAAGACTTCAGATAATCCACCCCAGCCTACATATTTTGCTAAAACTTCTTGAGCTGTAATATCAAGCTCTCGTTCTCCGCTCTCCACCCTGTTAAGCATAGAGATTGCTTCAAGGTTATTGTTTAATCTCTCGCTTGGAGATAGCTTTTGAGGAAGAGTTTCTTCTGTAATCTTGAAATTATGAGCTTCATTTTTCTTTATTTCTATTTCCTCAAAAGTCTTTTCGGGCTTTGCATTGGTAAGATTTTCAAAGATTTTATCAAGCTCACTTTCTTTGTAATAAGGAATTACATCGGCGCCTGTAATCATACCTCCAAGATACTCTGTATTATCCTTGACCGTTACTGTCTTTAGGTTATTTCCCATATCATCAAATCTTGTGATGGTACAGTCTTTTCCCTTGTACTTCACTTCATCACCGATGATAAATTCAGGTCTTTCAAGATTTATTTGTCTTAATAAATCCTCATTATCTATAAAGGCTACAATCGGTATTTGATGATTACCTTGCCTTGCAGGATCAAGCCACAAATCATTTCTTCCTGTGATTTGATTTTTAGAGATCTCCCTTACTTTGTACTCCTCATGATTAAAATAGACGGTATCGCCTTCTTTAACTACAAACTCATCGGAAAGGATATCCTCTTTTTCATTAAGCTCTACTTCTTCTTTTTCCTTTAGATAATCAAATAAGGTAGCCTGAAGAGGTTCTGCCTGTATGCTTTCTTCTACTTCTTCAGGTGCTTCAAGCTCTGTATTATTCTCCTCAAAGCTAAGTTCTCCATTAAAGACATGGTAAAGCTCCTGCTCATCCATCTGCTTTTTAAGTTCACTGTCTTTAAGTTCTCTAAAGGTCTTTGGAAAATCCTCTAAAATGAGCCTTTGTGCATTTAGTTCCTTTAGCTCATCAAGATTAAAATATCCCCATTCCGGTTCTATACCTAAAACAAGTCCAAAAGCGTCTTTGCTTTCTCTATCGTACTCCGTCATATACCAAGTCCAGTTGCTTCTAAATGGAATGATGTATGCTGCATGAACCTGTTTATCCGCTAAAGCGACATCCTCTTGTGCATAAAGCTCAGGAACTCGCTCAAGCATTTCATCAGTCATCAGATTGTATGGATCGTCTTTAGAGTAATAACTTGGCTCTTTTTGTTCTTCTATCGCTGTCTTGCTTTCAATTTTATTCTCTTCAAGATAAAGATTTTTAGAAAGCAGCTCATCTATATACTTTGCTACATTTGACCATGTAAGAAATACATCGTTACAATGATTCTTCTGTAATTTAAGTCCCTTTGCATCGTGCCATTCTCCACTTCCTCTTTCGCCTGAAACAGCATGAGAGCCTCCGCCAATTCCATACTCGTCTTTTAAGAAATTTGCTTTTTCCTGAAGCGTATGGTTTTCTTTAAAATACTTTGTAATTCTTTCTTTCCCTCTATCTACTCCACTTCCTCTTGAAATCGTAGCAAGGACTTCATCTTCTGTAATAAATCCTTGTACCTTTGGAAGTTCGGTAAGATTAGAGGTATATTCCTTTCTCGGAAGTTCAAGCTCCTGCAATTTTTGATAAAGGCTATCTACCTTGTGATAATGAAATCTTAGTACATCTTTGTTTTCTTTATATCCTGTCAAAAAGCGACTGTACTTGGAAATAACATTCTTTAGATAGTCAGGATTTTTCAGAGCTTCCGATAACTGTCTTGTTTCTTTCGGAAAGCCACCACCTCTTTCTATAAAGTCAAAATATCCCTGTGCTTTCCCTTCTTCACTTAAATCGTGGTATAGATACCATAAGGATTCTGAAACTCTATCTCTTTCATAGTCCTGTGCTTCAGAAAGCTCTACATTTGTTGCAAACTCTCCATTTTCCAAAAGCTCATTGATTCTTCTTACAGCATCACTCCAGCTTAAAATTTGCGTCATATCTTCTCTTGCAGAAGTTCCATAAGCTAAATGAATGCCTTTATCCGAATACCAGGAAGATACTTCTGCTCCATTAAGAAATAAACCGTTTCCGCCTCTAAAGGTATCTTTAAGGTATTCTCCTAATTCTTCTACTGTTTTTTCTTTGGAAAATTCAGCAATGATAGGAAGTCTTTCGCCCTCATGGTTTCCACCGTTTACAAGAATACTGTCAATATCATTTTGAGTAAGAGGTATTGTAAGTTTAATCTGTCCTGATCTGTTTTCGGGTAAAGAAAAAGAAGCCTTGTCAGCTTCTCTTATCTCTTTATCCGTATTTTCTTTTAGATTTCCACTACTTCCTTGATGGTCATTTCTTTGAGGGCTGAAATCATCGCTTTGTACTGCGGATGGCTCTCGTCCTCTATATTCCAAGCCATCATCAGTTTCGGCTTCTCTGCTCTCATAAACTCTATCGCCTGTTTCTGAGTATCCATCAGGTGTCCTATCAGCTTCTTCTCCTTGTATAGATCCACTAACATCTCGAAGTTGCTCTGCTCCTCGCTGCTTGAAAGATAATCCAGTCTCGTCACTGCGTACACCGGATTCGGATATTCCCTCATAAAGTCCATCTCTTCCTCCAACTGATTCAGTGTATTCTCTTTGATTTTCTCTATTATCTCGTCCGTACTCTCCATTTCGGAAAATTCGCTCGTTTTCACTAATTCTTTCCTGATCATCTCGTCGAAGTACATTTTCTTCTACCTCCTCTAATTCTTCTCTAATTTTATTATATCCTGCTTCTTTACCTCTTAACACTTCTTTTTGAAGCTCTAACTCTTTGCTTTTTTGAATGGTTGCATCAATGACTGTTCCACTAATGTCTGATACCGTTTCTCCAAGGCTCATAAGGGAAATGCTGTCAAGCATTGCAAAGTTTTCTTTTAACAGCTCCGTATCTATAGGATAGTCTAACTTAAATCTTGCAGCTACTGCATAGCTTACCGAGTTCCTCACAAACTTGGTAAAGGCTATTCTGTCCTCATCAGATATTCTAAGTTCATTCATCAGGCTATCTATTTTTTCATCTCCGTAGAGCCTACTTAAAGAAAAGATATTTTCTAAGGTGCTTTCACTTTCTTCATAGCCTTCAGCTTTTATCATTTCTTTTAATACATCTCTATGAGCCTCTTTATCAAATCTCCAAAGATTTACCTCATTGACATCTCTGTTTTTGGAAACGGTCTGACTTATATCAAAGATATAGTCCACCTTTTTATATGTGCCATAGTCCTCTAAAATGGGGATACCTTTCTGTCCTCTCATAACAGTTCGATTAAAGCGTTCCCTCCAGTAGTCAAACTTGGCACAAGCTGTCGCTTCAGGATTTTTGTCATAAATACTTAGCTGACTTCTAAAGTCGTACCTCTGATTGTTTCCGACAACCTTTAAGAGCTTCAGATACTCTGCTTCACTCTGCAGAATATCTTGTTTTATTAGCTCCAAGATGTTATGAAAATCATTTATTCGCATGTTTACCTCCTTCTTTTTTGCATGAAAAAAGGCGGTTAGATTTTACTCTAATCACCTTTCAATTCTATGTGCTGCAACTTACTGCTATTCAGTCAGTTCCCAATGACCATTACTTCCACTACCTATATATCGTAGATTATCTATTTCTTTTATGGTTCTTTCTATAGTCTTTACACTGACTCCAGCTTCATCTGCAATTGTTTTTCTTGTAATCTTGTCATTTTCTCTTATTTTTTCTTTTATAAACTCTACAAGAGCTATCTTATCGTGAGCGACATCCTGAGCGACACTGTGAGCGACATCCTGAGCGACACCATTTCCTCCAACTTTTTGAGTCGCTATTTTCTTTAAAGGAATAATCGTTCTAAATATATTTCCCTCCTCAAACAGAGGAAAAGCACCTGAATATAGTCTTGTATATTTATAGGTGTTTCTCATGCCGGAACCAAGCTCATCCGCAAGTCCTATTTCTCTAAACACTTTTGAAATAGCCGGATTTTTAGGGAAAGGCTCAAACTTTTGTAAATCTAATGCTCCTATTCCATGAGCCAAGTTACTGTTTTCAATGGTAATCTTCTCATCATCAATAATCATTTTGGCTGGGAAACCACTTGAATAATCTCTGTGAGCCAATGTATTAGAAACAATTTCTCTAAGTATCCTATCTCTTGCATTCACATTTACAATTCCATCTAAGACAAATAAATCATTCAAATGCTTTTGTCCAAACGCTATAAGCCTGTCATAGCTATCAATCAGATTTGTAATTACCACATCTCTATCATCATATCTGTCCTTATTTTCAACTCTAAATATTGCATCAGTTTTATGCTGTGGAAGAACAGACATAATAGAGTTGTCTTTTCCAAATAGCAAAATCGCTGCTAATGTAATGCCTTCAAGCTTTGTTTCAGGATCTGTCAGAATGAGATTTGCACTTCGGAGCAGTTCCTCATAACTCATATTTTCCCAGACATGATTTTTATTTCTTGCAACTGCCATTTTCTTGGCTTTATCAATAACATCAGTATCAAGAAATTCTATATCGAGGTTTGGATACACCTTATTCACAAAATAGCTTCCCTGTTTCCTCGCATATAGCTTATAAACAAGTTCTGCATGGTCTGTGATATTTATGTCTCCTTCATAAGACCTGTCCCATATTCTTCCGTTATGCCTGCATACCTGATAACCTTCAGGTACTCGGATATAAATCACTTTTTTACTGTCAATCTCAAATACTTCCGGTAATAAATAAAGTGGTGGGTACATCTTCTGCGAATTGTTGATAGATGTTGTAAATTCTTTAATAATCTTATCAACTTTATCTTCACTAACACCAACAATATCTCTTTTATCATTTACACCAAGTAAAATATGTCCTCCATTTCTATTGTTGAAAGAGCATACTGTATCAAAGACATCTTTGGTTAAAGCATTCCTCGATTCTTTAAATTCAACATCTATCTTTTCTCCATTTTGAATTAACTTTTTTATTTCATCTATTGTCATCTGTGTTATTTCACCACCTTTATTTATCAATGTTTTCTTCAATAAAAGTCTTGGAGTTTTGAATTTGCACTTTATCGTTATTAACTACAAAAGTAACATAATCTCCATTTTGTAAGTCCAAAAGTTCTCTTATCCTTTTCGGAATAGTAACCTGCCCTTTTGACATAACTTTTGCAGTATCCATAAATGTATCTTTCATACCCGTTTCCTTTCGCCCTACTTTTCCTACAAAAGATTATAGCATTTTTAGGGCATTTTTTCCACCTTGAAATTAGTGCCATCTTACTTGATATAAGTTGAAACCACTTCTTTTATCTCAGTTTCAATTGCCTCTAAAAAATTTTTCTTTGATGATTTTCCCTGTGCAATATCCGATAACTCCATTTCCCACTTTGCTGTTGTTTCTGCTGATTTAAAAGTATCAGCTACAATCGTTACAAGGCTGATTCCCTTATGTGTAGCAATAAGGTTCTTTTTATCTCTTTCTACAAATCCCTTGAAAATCAGATTTTCAATAATCCCTGCTCTTGTTGCAGGTGTTCCAAGTCCTTTTCGCTCAACCTCTACTCCTTTTTCCAATGCGTCATTTCCTGCAAGCTCCATCGCCTTTAGGAGAAGATCTTCCGTAAAATGCTTAGCCGGTTGAGTGTACTTTTCTTTTATTTCCTTGTTTTCAATGCTCAATACATCACCAATGTTCACATCAGGAAGTGCCATATCTTCATTTTTCTTAGACTTATATTCTTTAAGATATTTTGTAAAACCTTCATCTTTAATTGTCTTGCCTGAGCTTGTAAAAGTAAAGCTATCAAATTCAGCCACAATCTTCATTGCATTCTCAATTAAAGGATAGCCTACACTTGCATGTAGCTTATTTAAAATAAGTTCATATACCTTCAATTCACTTTCCGGAAGAGAAGTTAAGTCCTCATTCATACTGCTTTCTGTCGGTATAATCGCATGATGATCTGTAACCTTTTTAGAGTTAAATACCGTCTTGATACGCCCTGTGTCAAAATCATTCTTTCCTAAAATGTTATTAACCGTACTTACAATCATATCTTCAGTAAGGAATCTGCTGTCTGTTCTTGGATAGGTAATCAGTTTCTTTTCGTAAAGACTTTGAGCATAATCAAGTGTCTGCTTAGCTGAGTATCCAAAATACTTATTGCACTCTCTTTGAAGTGTTGTAAGGTCAAAAGACAAATCAGGCTTTGTTATCTTTTCCTTTTGAATAACATCGGTAATTTCTATCTTATCACCTACTAAATTTAAGAGCTGTTCAGCAGTAACCTCATCATCAATTCTATCTGTTGATAGTGTAAAGCCATTAAGACTTAATTCCACTGTATAATATTTTTCTTTCTTAAAATTGGCTATCTCATCATCTCTATTTACAATCATGGCAAGAGTTGGTGTTTGTACCCTCCCAACAGAATAACTCTGTTTATATAGGCACGAATACAGTCTGCTTAAATTCATTCCCACAATCCAATCTGCTATTGCTCTTGCTTGTGCAGACTCAAAAAGATTATCGTAAGAACTTCCATCTTTTAGGTTATCAAAGCCCTCTTTAATTGCACTATCTTCCATTGACGAAATCCAAAGGCGTTTCATCTTCTTTTTACAATTTGCCTGATTATAGACAAGCCTGAAGATTGCTTCTCCCTCACGCCCTGCATCGCAAGCATTTATCACGATGTCTATGTCCTTATCGTTCATGAGCTTTTTAAGAATCGTAAATTGTTTCTTTGTGGACTTTGCAATCTCATACTTATATTCTCTTGGGATAATCGGTAAATCCGCCATATTCCACTTTGCGTACTTTTCATCATAGCTTTCTGGATTTGCCATCTGAATTAAATGTCCGACACACCAGCTCACCTTGTATCTGTTTCCCTCATAGTATCCGTATTTCTTTTTTGTTGCTCCAATTACTTTTGCAATAGAAATTGCAACACTTGGCTTTTCAGCAATTACAAGTTTCATATATATTTGTCCTCCTGTTTTTCAATATAAAAGGGCGAAAGATGTTACTCTCCCGCCCTGTCTTTTACACCAAATATGAGATGGTTTTGGGTGCAAATTTATTCCAAATCATCATCTTCCTTATCTTCTGTTTCTGCTTCATCTACTTCATTTTCGCTTTCTTCCGCCTCTGAAAAGAAATCATCATCTTCCTCCTCAAAGCCTTCAAGCTCCTTATCTTCCTTTTTCTTAACGACCTTGAAATAATATCCTGCACCTAACGCTCCTGCTACTACAAGAATGAGAATTAAGTAAGTTCCCATATTGCTGCTTTCTTCTTTTTTTACTGGCTTAGGTTCTTCTTTTTTAGGTTCTTCCTTTGTAATTTCCTGTTTTGGAGCTTCTTTCTTTTCAACCATGTTAAGAAGATCGTCTTCGGATACTTCTGTTAGGAGCATAACATTCTCGCTATCCTCATCGTGATTGATGATTAGATGGAAAGTCTTGCCATTCTTAGTAGTAAAGGTAACAAACTGTCTTGCATCCGCTGAATACATATCCGTTTCTCCCTTATCACTGCTATCTCCATGATGAATCGGATAATCCTTGTTCGCATTATCCTTATTTTCCGTAACAGTTCCTCGTGCCTTTGATGGAGCAGAAGCAACTCCTTTATTGGTATTTACTGTCTTACTTGAACCATCCATAGAGGAATCCTGACTACTGTTATTGGCAGGCTGTTTCGGTGTCAGCTTATTGGGATAACGAACTTCTTTTTCTTTTCCATCGGTCTTGCTAACATTTGTGTCCTTTGTAATCTTTCCTGTATTATCCTGTGATAATGAGCCTTTACCCATATCACTTACCGATGTTTGAGGGAAGTTTCCTGTTCCTGTTTTCATTCCGGAGATAGGGCTGATTGGTGTTACAGTAGGATTATGTGTAACCGTAGCCTTGCTAACTTCATTCGTCTTTTTCTCAAGTTCCTTAATTTTCGCAGTCAGCTTCTCTATCTCCTTTTTCATATCCGCCGATAAGTCCTTATCGTTTTTGCCCTTCTCAAGTTTTTCCTTCAGCTTATCTATTTTTTCCTCAAGGTCTTTGATTTTCTCCTTTTGCTTGTCGCTTAATTTATACTTGTCCTTAATCTCCTGACTTAGCTTATCAAGTTTTTCCTGAAGTTCCTTAGATTCCTTTTCCATTTTTGAAATATCATCTTTGCTAAGCTCTGTTTGAGTTCCCTTATCTTCTGTTTTTGGCTTTTCTGTCTGCGTCTGAGCATTACTTTCTAACTTTTTTACAATTCGGATAATACTATCGCTTCCATCACCTTTTACTGTGTAGTTTACAAAATCGTCATTAAAGCTCATGTTATCAGGAAGCATTTCAAGATCAGAAGCGTCAATCACCTGATTTTTGTCAAAGGAAGCTGAATACTCCTTATATACCTTTCCATCCTGATATTGATATTTGACCTTTACTTCACTTTTTGTCTGACTTTCCTGATCCTTTGTATCCTTATTGTCTGTTTGAGTTGACGCATTCGATACTCTCTTATATAAATCCTCTAAAGGTAATTCAAGGTAGGGTACACCGGTATGAAATCTGTTCCATGTTTCAATAATCAGCTTGTCTTTAACAATCTTAATTTCTTTTACATTGTTGATATTGGGATTTGCTTCCTTTACTCTGCCAATAATAGCGTTCTTTGTTTCCTCTTTAAGCTCTCCCTCATAATCAACCGTTACTTTCTCAATATTTCTATTTAACTGTAGAACAGGGCAGGTATAGACAATGACATTTGCTTTCTTTCCTTTTACAGTTCGTTCTTCTGCATTTTCTGTAATATCTCCAATATAGTAATTATCTTTATCTCTTGGAGAAACGATACTTGTAAAAGCACCTGTCCCTACATTATGAATTCGATAATATGGATAAGTTTTCTTTGTCATATATCTTAGATCATCTAACTGATTTACCTTGTCCATATTCTCATTGGTAAAGGTTTCATTATACTTATCGAGAACTACACCGCCCTTTTCTTCAAAGGATTTTGATAAGGAAAATTTAAAGTTCAATGGCTGACCTTCCTTATTTCCTTTTCCGAGATGATAAAATCCTCTAAAGGTGTCATCTGAAGTATGATCCTCAAATTTCAGTTCATAATATGTTTCATATTTTTCAGGCGGTTCATTTGACGCAAACACTGTCTTTGCACCAACTTTTAACACCCCTAAAACTCCACCCATTAACAGGGTAAAAGCTACAACAATGGCTGTAATTCTTTTATTTTTCAAACTGGTTTTCATTTGTTTTCTCCTTTTTCACTTCTGCTTTTTCTCTGTTTACTTTTGCCATTAAATCACTGATTGTAATGTTGTTCTTTCTGCAAATGGCAATAATTTCTTCGTTTTCAAGTTCTTCCTCACGAATGAACAAAGGCTCCAATTCTTCATCAATTAGAGCCTTTTTATCTTTTAATTTCTTTATTCTGTTTTTTACTGCTGTAAGTTCTTTTTTCAAATTGTGTCCTCCTTATCTGTTTACATTTGGCGGAAAGCCGAAACCTACAGGATGGTGCTTGCAGAAAGTTGCTATCCAATCATCTAAGGTAGTTACTCTGATTCGCCCGATATTATCTATTACCTTGCCATCGCCTATATAAATTCCTACATGACCATAGGTAAGTCCTGCACTGCTTCCACTACTACTGCTTTCAACTGCAACAAGCATTCCTACCTTGAGTTTTGATTTATCTGATGTAAAGGTGTAGTTTCGGTACATATCACAGGCATTTCCTCCGATATATCCAAGTCCTGCATTTTGATAGACCTGCGATACCCACATAGCACACCAGCCTGCACCCGGAGATGGCGTAATGTATGCAGCATTTACAATCTTCTTTTGAACTTCCGTAGAAGCCTCATACTCTTTTCCGCCTCCGATACCTCCATTGGAAGCAATAAGGTCGCTATTGCCAAAGGCTTCTCCCATATTGCCTTGAGCAAGGAATAAGGCTTCATAGTGTTTCAGATTATCAGGATAGTTCGCAAAGACTTCTCTGATGATACTGTCCATTTCCCTTTTATGAAGGGTTACAATGAGTTTCTTATACTCATAAGGTTCTTCATGGCTTTCGGTATATTCGTTTCCATCTTCATCGGTATAGGTATCTGTAACTGTCCTGTATCTGATTTCCACTTCTTCCTTATACTCAAGGTCATACATGGACTTAAAAAGCTCATTTAATACAGAACTTACTTCTGATACATTCTTTACTTCTCCACACCTTGATGTAATGTAGGATAAAAGCTCATGGACATTATGACCGATGTACTCTGTGTTATTTAGGATGTACTCGTCATATCCGGGATAATTTTCTTTGACATGATCAACCTCATTTTGAAGCTCACTTTCCATAGCGGAAAAATTCTGATTGATTTCATTTAGGACATTTGGCTTTGACAAATAGCTTGTTGTAAGAACAGAACTTGTGGAGTTCATAAAGCCTGTCATTCCCGTTCCTGCAAAGTTGATAAAGAAAGTTCCCAAAATAATAAGACCTATGAAAATAATCATAAGTCCCTTTGCTTTTCTTAATATGACTTCCTTTGAACTTTTAAGACTTCCTATAAGCCCTTCCTTAATGCGATCTCTAAGCCTTGACTTATTCTGCCTTTTAATGGAATCTTTCATCTGCTTTCGCTTTTGAAATCGCTTAAAGTTATTTGCTTTTTGATACTCCTGTGTCTTTTTCAGCTCCTCTTTGGCATCTCGAAACTCTAACTTGGATTTTCGCTTTCTGATTTTATAGTCCTTATTCGTAAGGTCATATCCTTTTTTTGCTCTTTTCTTATCTGAATAGTTCTTAATGCCATGAATAAGTTTTGAGCTTGTGTCGGCTGTTTTTTCTCCTGCCTCTACCCCTTGATTTTCATCACTTCCATGTGATAAGTAATCTCTTACGGTTTCACTTCCTTTAGCAAGTCCTGATAAAGCGGACACCTTAGAAGCCTTATCCCTAAAAGTTCTTTCCTGTTCTTTAGAAAGCCTGTTTTTCTTTTCTCTATCAAGAATGGCTTCTTTTCCGCTTTTTTTATTGTCAGCCTTTTCCTCTTTGGCTTCTTTGTCCTTTTTTCTGGTATAGAGCTTATCGGAATAATTTTTTCTCTTATAATTTTTCTTTTGAGCTTTTTGGCTTGTTGAAAAGCCTTTTGTATCTTCTGCTTTATGATGAAGGTTGTCCTCTACATCATAGGTTGACTCAAAATAGTCGCTGTCCCTAAAGTCATTGTCATATCTGTCTATAATCCCATCATTGTCGAGGTCTTTTCCTAAAGGATCATAGATTTTTCCATCCTTAACCTCAGTATCATAATCCGCTTTCCCGATTTCTTCCTGACTTACACTTCCTGTTTCAGGACTTCTATACCTTGCATTTCTTTTAGAAGTTTTTCCGTTTAATTCAGTTTCTGCACTTCTCTTACTGACCTTTTCATGAACCTTATCTTGAAATCTGTCTTTGTCATGGACGATTTTCCCTCTGTAATCATCATTATGCTTTAGTTTATTTTCTTCAGGCTCTATTCCGCCATTACTTTGCAGCCTTTCCTTTTCAATCCTTGCCCTTTGCCTTTCCTTAAAGTCCTTTTTCAGTTTCTTTCCCATAAGCCTACCTCACTTCTTCAGGCTTAGTTGTCATCTTCTGATAAAGAATTGTATCTTTCGGGAACTTATCAAGGAAAGGTACAATGGTATTCCCAAAAAACAAAAGTCCTTCTCCTGCATTGGAATTGGTTACATATTTTAGCTGTGGCTGTGAGATTTTAAGTTTCCTTGCTAAAATTTCTCTATCGCCTGAAGCCTGATTAAGCATTAAAACAAAGTCCGTATTATCAAAGATATTCTCAATTTCCTTGCTCATCAGTAGGTCTTTGACATTTTGTGTAATGCCTGTCGGGATTCCTCCCCACTTACGAAATCTTTTCCAAATCTCTACGGAATAGGAAGCTGTCTGCTCGTCTTTTAAAAGCAAGTGAAACTCGTCTATATAGTACCTTGTAGCCTTATTTCCTCTGTTTTGCGATACCTTATTCCATACCTGATCCTGAATAACAAGCATTCCGATTTTTTTAAGCTGCGAGCCTAACTCCTTAATATCAAAACAAAGAAGCTGCTTATTTAAGTCCACATTGGACTGATGGTTAAATACATTAAGAGAGCCTGTTACATAAATCTCCATTTCCGTTGCCAGCTTCTTGCCGACTTTTTCTTCCTGATTTTTTAACATATCATATAGGTTTTGAAGAATCGGCATATTACAAGGCTTTGGATTTTCAAAATACTTTTCATAAATCTTAGGAAGGCATCTGTCTATAACCGACTTTTCTTCTGCTGTAAGACCACTACCGCCAACGACAAGCTCAAGCATAGACATAATAAAGTTTGCTTTGTCCTTTAGTGGTGCGTCCCCATCGCCATAGTTCATATTGATGTCAAGGGGATTAAGGTAGTCTTTTGACTTACTACTGACCTTTATGACTTCTCCTTTAAACTGACGCACAAGGTTTCCGTACTCGCCTTCCGGATCGCAGATAATTACATCATCATCGGTTGTAAGAATAGCATTTGCCATTTCTCTTTTTGCACTAAAGGATTTACCACTTCCCGGAGTTCCGAGAATTAAACCGTTCGGGTTTTTCAATTTCTTTCTATCTGCCATAATCAGGTTATGGCTTAGGGCATTTAGTCCATAATACAAACTGTTCGCCGAATTTATGAAAAGCTCCTCTGTGGTAAAAGGCATAAATACTGCCGTAGATGATGAGGTTAGTCCTCTGTCAATTTCAATCTTATTTACCCCAAGTGGAAGTACACTGATTAAGCCCTGCTCCTGTGAGTGATCAAGTCTTTTTAACTTGCAATTATGCTTATTGGCAATAGAGCTGATTTGAGAAATGGTATTGTCCAGCTTTTGAATCGTCTTTGCAAAGTTCATAAAGATAATGGTTACAACAAACATTCTTTCATCTCTTGTCTGGAGGTCTTTTAAAAGGCTTTTTACATCTTCTCCATAGGTGATTAAATCACTTGGAAGAATGTCCATATCATATCCCGACCTTACAGCCTTTTTGTTTTCCTCAATCTTCATCTTGTCAATATCGGTATTTTTTCTTTTTACCATCTTGATGGCTTCCGACTGCTCGATTGCCTTGATATGAAAAGAGATATTGATGTTATCATCTATATCCAAAAACTCAGCAAGCATACGGTCGGAAAGCTCACTTGCAAGGATTTGAAAATGACTTGCCGCTCCAATAAACTTTCCAAACTTAAAATACCTTGACGGTGTAAAGTTAAATTCATCAGGAACAATGTATGTCTTTGTGCTTTCTTTCTTCTTTAAGTCCTTATATGAAAATTCAAAGGTCTTATTCGGATTTAAAACATCATGAAGTATCTTCAGCCTTTCCTCTCCGTTAAGGCTTTCTGCTCTTACTCCCATACTTTTAAGACTCGATAATATATCTATCTCCAGTCTTTCCAGTTTTGATGTTGCCTGCTCTAAATTATCCGCTTCCACCGTAAAGGTTACATACTTTGATTTTTTCAGTCCGTTATTTCCCTTTACAATCTGGCTTTTCAGCATTTCTCTAAACTCAAGGCGAATATCGTCAAACCCGTCCTTTTTATCCGGTATTTGAATAGCTGATTTCATTTCTTCATTTCTGCCAAGCTGATTAATATATGAAAACTCTATGCTGACACTTGGATCAAAGGAATTAAGAAAATTTGCAAACTGATTAAAAATCAAATCTCTATCTTCTTCTAAGGCAAGCTGATAGTTTATATCCTCAAAGGCGATACTCTTATTAAAATGCTTTTCATCAATCTGACATATCCCGCTTTTTAAAAGTCTAAGGTAGGGAATGGTATCTTCAACAGTGTATCTTTTCGGTTCTTTCCTAAAGATAAGGTCAAGTAATCCGCTCCTGTCTTTTTTAGACTTTCCCTTATTTTGCTTTAAGTCCTGTTTTTGACTTCTTAACTTCTTTTGGTTTTGTTCTAACTTTAGCTGCTGAATCTTTCTTTTGTCTTTCAAAGTAAACCTCCTTTCTCACTCTTTTTTGTGGCTGATAAAATTTGTGAAGGTAAATATACTTAAAATATTTCTCAAAGCTAAGTCCGTCCTTTTCAAAAAGAGTTATGAAAAATATAGGGAGAGTGGACACAATGAGAAAGATGACTGCTATATCATTTGGAACAACCTTTCGCATAAATAAATAGATTGGTATTCCAATCAGTCCTGCAATCGTAAAACCTATCAGTTGTCTTTTTGTAAGGTTAAATGCAACCTTTGTTTTTACCTTCTTTAAGTCTTTTGGAATAGGTACATACGCCATAACTTACCTCCCATCTTCTTTACCCTTTGAAAGCTCCTCTATATGCTCATATACGGAGCCGATTTCTTCCTGAATACTTGCAATCTGTTCATCTGTACTTCTGTTATATCTTTCCTGCATTAGACAAAAATCATTGTGGCAGCGACCGATGTCCTTTGTTCTTTCTTCCAAGTCATTCACTTTGCTGTGAAGCCTGATTCTATCCATCACTGCCAAAATACCTGTTCCAACTGCTACTGCTATCAATACTGTTTTTCTTTTGTTCATCATATATTTCCTTTCTTTTAGTGTGCATTTAATACGCTTTTGGCCAGTGTTCCGCTCTTTAGCATCATTAACCCCAGCAAAACCGCATATCCAAGTATCGTAAATGTACTTGTGTGTATATCTGTTATCTGTATTGTCTTAACTAATACTGCGTATATTCCAAGACAAACCATTAAAAAGAGTCCTTGTAAGCCTATGGCAAATAAGCCTTTGATATAGTTTGTTCCGATTTGTCCCCACTCTTTGTTTCCCATTGTGGCAAAAGGAATGGCTGAAACGGATGAGTAAACATAAATCTCAAACATTCTGCCGTATACCACAAGCATAATCACAATGGAAATGACCTGTATTGCCACCTTTATGAGCGAGGTTTCAAAGAGTATCATGACAAGCTCTCCAAGACCTTTATCTTTTAAGCCTTCTACCATCGTTACAATCTGATCTCCGGAGATAACGGCAGAGGTGTTAATTACCCCTGCCGCTTTATTTACCATGTGCTGTGCCACATCAAAGACTGCCATAGAAAACTGAAAAGCGTGAGACACTAACCATACGGCAATCCACATCTTTATGATGTATTTGAAAAATTCAAAGGTATCCGTATCGTGCATATTGTTCTTTTGCATAACCATATTGATAAGCTCGATACAAAGGACTGCCGTTATGATTAGCCCTGCAATGGGGATAATGACAGAGTCGTTAATGCTTTTGATAAAACTAAAAACCTGTCCGTTCCACCCCATTGGTGTCTTTCCCACATCCGTTGCAATCGCACCAACTTTATCGTTGATATCAAGAAACATGGACTCTAAGTTTGCTTGGATACCGCCCAGTAGAAGATCTTTGAAAAACTCCTCTATCTTGTCGAATATTCCAAACATTTAATTTCTCCTTTTCTTCTTACTTGAGTACATTTGCAAGTAGTGGAATTAGCTTTAATCCGATTAAGACGATACCGCCTCCAGCCATAAGCTGCTTAATGCCCTGAGATTTTGCACCCGGATTGTCATTACCATAACCTTCCATCAGGTTAATTACACCCCATGCTCCAAGTCCTGCACCTACTGCCATAACTAAAATCTTTAATACATTAACTGCCTGTGTAAAAAATTCCATAATTTATTCCTCCTCGTTTTCTTCTTTCTTTTCAATTTTGTTATATGACTTCACAACAAAGTTTTTGTAAGTCTTTCCCTCTTTTTCACGCTTCTTGAAGTAGCCAAAGATATGGATCAAATCGCCCTTTTCAAAATCCTTTGCTTTCTCCGCTTTTTCTCCATAGGCTGCACAATTGATATATTCCTTACCTTTTCCGTACTTTTTTACAAGCGTAAAGTTTGCAACTTCAACCGTTTCTCCCTCTTTGTCAAAACTTGAAAAAGTTGGTTCTGCCAATAAGTTGGCATTGATGTTAATCATTTCTTGCTTCATTAAAAATTTCTCCTTTTCTCTTCAATAAAAAAAGCGATCGGAGTTTTTCTTTTCCAATCGCTGATACTCTTGCTATTTAGTTTTCCTTAGTGGGACTTCTTATCCTTACCATCTTTCCTCCTGATTTTGAGTAATAAAAAAGCAGCAAATCTATGTTCTTTAGACTTACTGCACTCTTGTAATAACCGTTTCTCTATTTAATTTTGCTTTCCCTTTTCTCTTGATATATTCCTCAATATTAAAGGCATTTTTCTTATTAAAATCTTCAAGTAACTTGTAATTCTTGTGCTTTGTAATATCAAATTTATCTGATAAAAACGGTCTTACACCTCTAAGCTGAAAGATACATTTACTGCCATCCATAACCGTTATCTCATCTTGACTCATCAGCTCTTTTCCTGTCTTTTGGTAATTGAGTCCATAACTATTAGCATTGGAGCGTGTTTCAGAAGTGTTATATAGATCTATCGTTTCCTTTCCAAGCGTTTCTGATAGCTCTTTTAATGTGGTCTTTTCCTTTCCACCTAAAAACAATGTACTATCACAGTTGCCCACGATTGTGTCAGCATTATCCTTATATATCGCCTTTAACTGAGATTGTGCTTGCAAAATAATGCTTGCAGATATTTCTCTTGAACGGATTGTCGCTATTAACTTCTCAAACTTTGGAATTAAGCCGATATTTGCAAACTCGTCAAGCAAGCACCTTACATGAACAGGTAATCTTCCTCCATACTCATCATCTGCCTTATCACAAAGTAGATTAAATAACTGTGAGTACATGATAGATACCACAAAGTTAAAAGTATCATCTGTATCAGATATAATGACAAAAAGTGCTGTCTTTCTATCTCCAAGAGTATCAAGCTCAAGTTCATCTTCTTTCATCAAGTCCCTAAGCTCCTGAATATCAAAAGGAGCAAGTCTTGCACCACATGAAATAAGAATAGACTTCGCCGTTTTTCCAGCAGCAAGTTTGTATTTCTTATATTGCTTTACCGCAAAGTGCGTAGGCTCTTTCTTTTCCAATGCTTCAAATAGTCTATCAATGGGATTCATATAGGTTTCATCATCTTCTCTGACTTCTGAAGCATCTATCATATCCAGTAGTGTCGCAAAGTTCTTTTCTTCTCTTGGAGCTTCATAAAAAATATAACCTATCAAAGCCGTATAGTAGAGTTTCTCGGCTTTCACCCAAAAATCTTCACCTGCTTTTTCACCCTCTCCCTTAGTATTTGCAATGATTGTCTGTACCAATTTAAGTATGTCTTTTTCACTTCTGAGATAGGCGAATGGATTGTACTTCATACTCTTTTTAAAGTTGATGGTATTTAAGATTTTTATCTCATAGCCATTATCTTCAAGCATCTTCCCACACTCAATGACTATTGTTCCTTTTGGATCTGTTACGCAATATGACGAGTGCATTTGCATTAGGTTTGGCTTTACATAAAATCTTGTTTTTCCGGAGCCTGAACCGCCAATAACAAGTACATTCTTATTTCTTGCATACTTTGGATTAGCAGGTCTACCATTCATAGTTAATCGTTCCGTTTGAGTAAGCAAGATATTGTTTTGGAACTTTTCATCCACATACGGCTCTATATCTTTTCTCGTTCCCCATCGTGCTGATCCATACTCTTTCCCTTGTCTGAACTTTTTTGCATTTTTGCCTTTGGTATAGACAATAAATTTAATTATAGCTGCCACTCCTACGCCCATTAAAATGTCAGAAGGATGAATACTTGGAATAAAACTCATGGTATTAAGCTCTAATATTCCTTGAAAGATTTTATCTATTACATCGCCACCTGTATAGGCTCTTACATGATGAGAAAAGATATTGCCAACATAGAAAAATGCAAGATGGGGAGTATTCTGCTTTAGAAACTTTGCCTTATCTTGCACCTTAAATAAGCCTTTGATGTCTTTTAGTATCTTATCTATCATAGGCTCTGCTCCTTTTGTTTATTCTTAACTTTATCTTTAGAAACAGTGTTCTTTGCCATCTCCTTAAACTTCTCAATATTCTTATGAATGGACTCTTTCCTTTCCATTTTCTTTTCTGATTCTGAAAGAGCGTGTTTGAAGGCTTTATCCATGACTTTCATATCTTTTGCTTGAAAGAATACGGAGTATTTTCCACTTTCCTTATCTTTCATCACTGAAAACTTGACTCCGTATCTGTTCAGTTCCTTTTTTAACTCTTTCAGCTCAGCTTCTTCTACCGGAATTTCTTCAAGCTGTCCCTTTTTAACCATATCTTTTAGCTTTACTTCATTTCCGTTAGCATTAACCAGCTTTTCCAGTCCTCCAAGTTTTTCTGCTTCTTTCATCAATTTCTTTAATAAGTTCAGAATTAGCTTTCCCGTTACTTTGGCAGCTTTCACTTCCATATTCAGCGTTTTTCTTGCAATTTCTTCATTGATCAAGTTCTCTCACCTCCAGTCAGTAATCTTTCTTTATTCCTCTTTAATTTTTCTTCCTGAATAACTTTCCTGTAATCTTCTCCGAGTACCATCACAGGAATACACATCTCGATAATTCTTGAGTAAATTCTTTGGTATTCCACACTCTCCGTACAGTTTTCAATTTGGCTGTATGAAAGATTTGTGGTAAAGATTGTTGGCTTATGCTTTAAGTACCTGTTATTCACAATGTTATATACCTGCTCTTTGGCATAGCTTGTATCTCTTTCAATTCCTAAATCATCTAAGATGAGAACGGAAGTGTTTACAAGGGATTCGATATATGCGTTTTTATCAAGGTCAAATCCGCCTTTTTGAAGTTCGTTGATTATTTGTGAAAAGTTTCTAATCTTGACGCTTATCTGATACTGTTCAATCAGTGCATTGGCAATAGAGCAGGCAAGATAGGTCTTTCCGCTACCCACCGAACCATAAAACAAAAGTCCGATGTTTTCTTTTTTCATCAGTTCATAATCTTTTACAAAATTCTTTGCGATAATAAGGCTCTGATTTTCTTTTCCCTGATAGTTTTCAAAGGTATATGACCACTGAATCATGGATGTGAAGCAGATACTTTTTAGTCTCTCGATTTCAAGCTGCTTTTGTCTTTCTTTTTCTTTTGCTTCTCTATCTCTATCGCATTTACAAACTGTCTTAAATATCATCTGCCTTCCGAAAAATTCTAATGCTTTTCCATCTTTTCTTTCGTGGCACACTTTACAGTAGGCGTGTCCGTCTTTGATGTATTCTTTTTCAGGATTGAAGCTGTATTCCACATCTTCTATCATCACTTTCTCTAATTCTTTAATCATAAATGTACTCCCTTGTTATATTCCTCCCATGTAGGGATATTGGTTTTTTTCTTACTTCCCTGATCTTTATAAAACCAAGAAAGAATTGTTGCTTTATGGTCTTTATATGTCTTTCCAGTACTTTGAAGATAGGTTGATAATCTCTCAATGTAGTTATCAAGCTCTCCTGCCATTTTTATTTGTAATTCGCCTATATCCTCATTCTTTAAAAAAACATTTTGAAATGTTCCAAGTCCGTTTTCCCCAAAACTATATTCTCTCTTACTATACTTACTCTTATTATTCTCTATATAGTTAGAGTCAACATTTTGAACTTCCTGAAGTTCATTTTCTTTACTTCTGAGGTTAAAATCTTTTACTTCTGAAGTTAAGTTTTTTGACTTCTGAAAGTCATTTTCTTTTACCGCTATTATGCTCATAAAATCTTTAACATAAATGACATTCGGCTTACCAAGTCCAAGCCTTACTCTTTCAATCAGTCCTATTCCTTTTTTGCTGTCTAACTCGTCCAATGTTTTTATGGCAGTAGGCTTTGAGATATTTCTTCTTCTCATAATTTCTTCAACAGTAAAATAGATAAATACTCTGCCTTCCTTGTCCACCCAGTTATTCTTAAAGGACATTCCTGTGCGTTTCAAAAGCATGGAGTATAGGATAATGGCTTCAGCAGACAGTCCCTTAAATTCTTCTCCGTCTACTAATATTTCAGGCACTTTCAGAAAGTTAAATCGCTCTGCTTCTCTGTTATAGAAATAGTCAAAGTCCATGCAAGATCACCTCCCTCCTTAAAAATTTGCAAAGAAAAAGACGATAGTTTTTTCATCTATCGCCTTTGGTAACCATTTTTATGAAATTTTTTAGATTGATTTTATTGCCTCATTGATACCTTGTAAAAAAGCTATAACAGTTGCACCAACCATCGGTATTCCGTATGGACTAACTAAGAATCCAATAATCAATGCTTCTATTCCGATGGTAACTTCTTTTTGCAGAAAAGATGCAATTGCTCCAAATATACAAAACATCATCAGCAAATATAGTAGGGCTGTTCCGATACCAAGTAGAAATGTCAGAAATGCTGTGAGGATACTTAACACCAAGCTAATTGGGAATAAGATTATTTTTATTATCCATCTCATAATTTCTTATTCCTCACTTTCAAAAACATTCTTTGTATCTCCACACACCATATCAATGCAAACATTCACATCCATATAATTTTTTAAGACTTTTTTTCGTCCTCCCTCTCCGTCTTCTACAAATACATAATGTTTGTAAAACTGCTTAAAATGCAGGATTTTCACGATTTCACTCTTTGTATCAACGCTATGCACTCCACATGAACTGAGTGAGCAAATAAGTCAACAGGCTGCACCTTCTCGCACCTGTATCCCCTGTCCTCCAGATACCTCAAGTCCCTAGCCAGCGTACTAGGATTACAACTCACATACACAACCCTCTCAGGCTCCATCTCAACAATAGTATCAAGAACCTTCTCATCACAGCCCTTTCTTGGAGGGTCGACCACTACAACATTGGCCCTCTTCCCCTGCTTGTAGATCTCAGGCACCACTTCCTCAGCCTTACCGACAAATAACTCCAGATTGTCCATACCATTAAGCTTTGCATTTATCCTAGCATCCTTGATAGCATCCTCAACTATCTCGACCCCATATACAAACTCAGCCTTTTGGGCCAAGAAAAGAGAAATAGATCCTATACCACAGTAGATATCAAATACCCTGTCACCCTCTTTTAAGTCTGCAAACTCAAGAGCCTTATTATACAGAATCTCCGTCTGAACTGGGTTTACTTGGAAAAATGACAAAGGAGAAATCTCGAACTTCAAGTCACCAATGTTATCTATTATCTTACCATCACCAAACTTGTTGATATTCTTCCTACCAAGTATCACATTAGTCCTGTCCTTATTTATATTCACCACCAAACTATTAAATCCTTCAATACTTTCCTTTAATTTTCCGACTAACCTATCTATATTTTTAAACCTATCCTCAGTAGCAACTAGGACAACCATAACCTGACCACTTGTAAATCCGCACTTAGTAACAATATGCCTTAAGACACCACTATGAGACTTTTCATCATAGATACTGATATTTTCCTCAGCAATATAGTCTCTTATTATTTCAATAATTTCATCATTCTTTACATCTTGAATTACACACTTATCCACATCTATAATGTCGTGACTCTTCTTTTTATAGAAACCAATCTTGACCTTGCCATTCTCCAACCTAACAGGGAACTGAGCCTTGTTACGATACCTAAAAGGATTCTCCATACCTATAGCATCTAGAACTTCAACGTCTTCAAGACCACCAATCCTTCTTAGGTCCTCTCTTACAATATTAGTCTTTAACTCCAGCTGCTTTTTATAATCCAACTCCTGAATCTGGCAACCACCACACTGGCTATACTTAGGATTACAGACCCTCTCAACCCTATGAGGAGATTTTTCCTTAACCTTGGATATCACACCCTCAGCATACTTTTTCTTGGACTTTGTGATCTTAACATCCACAGTTTCCCCAAGTAATGCACCATCCACAAATACAGTAAATCCATCATGCTTTCCTATGCCGACACCATTCTGCCCCATATCTACTATATTACATTCATATTTTTTTCCCTTTTCTAACACACTTCCACCATCCTATTATAATAATCTATTTAACACAAAATCTAATTTCCAATTTTTTATCACCCTATATTATATCATATACAATACCATTAATTTATAATAATCTATTTTATTCCTGCACCTATAGTCTTAGTTGTCAATACATATGTTACACTTACGAGAAAGTTTTTCAAAATACTTGCTATTTTATC
>NZ_KB906616.1 GCF_000381525.1 Peptostreptococcus anaerobius VPI 4330 = DSM 2949 | reverse complement strand
TCAGATGACCTTCGAGTATTTCAACACCTCTGTATGAACATAGTTGTCTCAATATCTTACCAATACTATTTCTGTATTGATTGTATATTATTTTTCTCCTGTATTTTGGAGTAAACACAATGTGATATTTACACATCCATTTTGTATGAGACAAGCTGTTCGCTTTGTTTGCCATAAAATCACCTTCCTATTCGTATTATTGAGCTTGAACAATTCAATTATACTATGGAATGGTGATTTTTTTGTATAACATCTGTCGCGCACCCGCATAGCGGGTGGTTTATTGTTTCGCACGCTTTGCGAGCTCAACAGGGACACGTCCCTATAATTAAAATCCCCAGATAATGTAATTTCTGGGGATTTATTATTTGTCTACCTTTATATATTTTTAATCAAGATATAGGCCATTTACTACATCGTATAGTCTACCAAGTCCATTTACTTATTTATCTTCATCAAGCTCTCCTAAAAGGTATTTTTTAACATCAGGTCCTACAAATATTCTACTATCATCTAACAATAATATGGGTCTTTTAACTAGCATACCATCACTAGCAAGCATATCAAACTGTTCATCCTCTGGTATATCCTTTAGCTTTTTAGATAGGCCCATTTCCTTGTATATTTTACCACTAGTATTGAAAAATCTCTTTAAATCTAGACCTGACATTTCCTTCCATTTCTTTAATTCATCTTTTGTTGGATTGTCCTTGTCTATTTCCCTTATTCCATAATCAATAGCCTGGTCTTTCATCAATTTTTCTACTGCCTTGCAAGTAGTACATTTTTTGTAGCATATTAAAGTATTCATTAAACCCTCCTTAAAAATATTTATTTTTGAAAACGGCACCATAACCTTATGATGCCGTGATTTATTATTTGTTATTAATATTTTCTTGTATTTTGACTTTTGTTTGTAAGCTTGCTCCCAATAAAATCATGACAACGGCTATGACTATATTAATAGAAAGTACAAACATAGCATAAG
The DNA here is from genome assembly GCF_000381525.1 of Peptostreptococcus anaerobius VPI 4330 = DSM 2949. Lineage (GTDB taxonomy): Bacteria > Bacillota > Clostridia > Peptostreptococcales > Peptostreptococcaceae > Peptostreptococcus > Peptostreptococcus anaerobius. The sequence continues at coordinate 48,773 of NZ_KB906616.1, read as the reverse complement.
GATAAACAATGCTTTCAAGTGCTGATTTTGCAATTAGGTCATATATAAATACAGATGACCAGAGACATTGGTTAATAGTTCCAAGTCCCATCCAAATATTTTTTTTATTCTTTGCAACCATCATAAGTAGTAGGGCAATAGCCAATAATACCAGAGCACAGATAAACATAATCCTTATCTTTTCATCTGTAAAAAACATCTGCATATACTCTTCTTTTTTGAAATACAAGTGATGGTTAACACCTGCTTTAACTCTTGAAAGTTTCTCCAGGTATTTTATTGCTAGACATAATGCAAATTGCACAAACCATAATAATACAATTAATATTTTTTTAATTCTTTCAAACATATTACTCCAAATTTCTACTAATATACTCTAAAATTTACATTTTTTATATATTAATTTATATTTACTACTTGTTATCCCCAGCTTCAGTAGGTAGGCCTGAATTTGACCATCCTATCCATCCATCACTGTATAAAGATGTATTTTCCATACCCATTACCATTGAGTACCATAGTATTTCAGATGCTCTCCAACCACTACCACACATAAATGATAGGTGCTTAGAAGTATCAATTCCATCCTTCTTCCATAATTCTTCTATTTCCTGGGCATTTCTCATAGTCTTATCTATATTTCTATAGTAGTACATTGAGCTTGAATTCTTAATTCCAGCATGACCATATACTGCACCTGGTATTCTACCCTTTTTCTTATGGTATGAATAACCTGTTACCTTACCCTGGTACTCGCCTATAGTTCTATTGTCAACAAGTACATTCTTATCCTTGTTTTCAAGCATAGCCTTAGCTTCTTCCATTGTATCAATTAAAGCAGGATTCTGTGGAGCAGTAACACCAAAATCACTTGCCTTCTTTGGAGTTTCTTCCTTAGTAGCTAGTTCATAACCATTTGATGACCATCCAACTAGACCACCATTCATTATTCTAACATCCTTAACACCAAGATACTTGCATACAACTGCAAATCTAGCTGCTGCCATTGGTTCTGGACTTGTTGCTATAACACAGTCACTAGAAGTTATGCCATTGTCTAGTAACAACTTAACTAAAGCCTTGTCATCTGCAAGCTTCCATTCTGTGTCACCTTTCTTATTCTTCTTAGGTGGCTCAATATCATCTGTATTTATATGTATTGCTGTTGGTACATGGCCCTGCAAATATCCTGATTCCTTGTTGCCTCCCCATCTTACATCTACAACCTTAATATCCTTAGCTGTTGTAAAACCTTCTGGAGTCTTACCATCAACAATTGACTTTACAATGCTTGGAGCAACTAAAAGATGGTAGTTCTTGTATGATGCAAGTTCCTTTTCACCATCTATCCATTCCTTGGCATTGTATGTTTTTATATCCTTGATGCCCTTTCCAGATAGGTACTGGGCAACTGCCATAGCATCCTTGTCATTTGTGTCATATACTATAACCTTTGAATCCTTAGTCAAGTTCTTATTCTTCATAGCGTCTTTAAGAACCTGCTCTCTTGAGTATGCTTCTAGGTTACCCTTTTCATCATAGTCACTACTTAACCATTTTGCAGAAAAATCTGATGCACCCTTGATATGACCACCTCTCTTGGCGCCATCAAGAGCCCAACCATTATAGGCATCGTTGCTTCTCGCATCAAGAACTATTGTCTTTCCATCCTTAAGTGCTGCTTCTACATCTTCTGTTTTAGCTGTCTCGATCTTTGTTTCTTCCTTCTTAGAAGTATCTTCTGTCTTTTTAGGTGCACAAGCACTTAGAGAAGATAGCATCAAGAAAGCACTCAATGTAAGTAGAGCTTTTTTCTTTAATTTCATAATAACCTCCAAATAAATTAATTAATGCTATAAAAAATCCAAACAATTTACGTTTATACTTTGGATTTTTGCATACATCGTAATTATACCATAACAAATAAGATGTAAGCATAAAATAAACTTTTTTATAAATAGATATTTTATATCTTGAAAATAATTACTATTTAAAAAATCTATATCTATATAGTTTATTTATTACTTTATCATTAATCTATTGTCGAGCCCTATATAAAGCAGTGAATATCTTGACTATTGGACCTTGGCACTGTAGTCCTCTATATTATGTTCTCATCATTAATTACTTTTTTTGGCAAAGCATCGGAATTATCTGTACAAGCTATACCCTTGCCCTGGATGCATGAAGTGTCTTTTTTGATCACCCTCTTGTAGTTTGAATACAATGAATAACCACCATCTAAATTATAAGTGTTAAATCCATTCTGGTTTAGTATTCTACAACCTAGGTAACCTCTTAGTCCAACCTGGCAGTTAACGTATATAATTCTATCCTTTGGTATTTCATCCATCCTGTCTCTTAATTCATCAAGCGGTATATTTACAGATCCATTGATGTTGCCTAGTGAATACTCTTCTCCAGTTCTTATGTCTAGTAGGTATTCTCCATCCTCAACTAACTGGTCAATTTCCATGACATCAACCTTCTTAACTAATCCGTCTAGTATATTACTGGCTGCGTATCCTGCCATATTAACTGGGTCCTTGGCAGAAGAGAATGGTGGTGCATATGCTAGCTCTATATCCTGAAGTTCTCTAACTGTCATACCTGCAGCTATTGCAGTAGCTATTACATCTATTCTCTTTTCTACACCTGTATATCCTATTGCCTGCGCTCCTAAGACCTTACCACTTGGAACTTCAAATATAAGTTTTAAATCCATTGGGTTAGCAGTTGGATAGTAACCTGCATTTGATAGTGGGTGTAGGTGGACTGTTTCGTAGTTTTCTATTCCCATCTGCTTTAACTTCTTTTCGTTGTTTCCTGTTGAAGAAGCAGTCATATCAAATACCTTAGCTACTGATGTACCAAGAACACCCTTGTACTTAGAATCTATACCATTTATCCTGTCTGCAACTATTCTGGCCTGTCTATTGGCTGGAGACGCCAGGGCAATACTTGCGCCTTCCTGGAATATTAGGTCCTTTGTCTGTATAGCATCACCTACTGCATATATATGGTCTTTTGAAGTCATCATATTTTCATCTACTAATATGTGTCCCCTAGGTCCTAGGTCTAGACCCGCATCCTTTGCCAGCTGGTTTTCTGGTCTAACACCTATAGATAGAATAGTCATGTCAGTACTTATTTGCTTACCGCCCTTTAAGACAATTGTATTTCCATCGTTTTTGAAGGAATCAACACCATCTCCAAGTATTAGGTCAACTCCATTGTCTTCCATATGTCCATGTAGGATTTGAGCCATTTCATAATCAAATGGAGCCATGACCTGCTCTAGCATTTCTATTAGGTGAACCTTTACTCCTCTTTCAACCAAGTTTTCTGCCATTTCAACACCTATGAAACCACCACCAATTACTACTGCTTCCTTTGGTCTATTGTCATCTACATAGGCCTTTATCCTGTCTGTATCAGGTATATTTCTCAAAGTAAATACATTGTCTGCCTTATCCAAACCTGGAATAGGTGGCTTGGTTGGGCTAGCACCTGGTGATAAGATTAATTCATCATATGATTCTTTGTATTCTTCATTAGTTTTTAAGTTCTTGACGCTTATAGTCTTATTTTCTGGGTCAATGCTCACTACCTCACTGAAATTTCTGATGTCTAGGTTGAATCTCTTAGACATACCTTCAACTGTCTGAACTAGTAGGGCTTCCCTATTTTCAATCACTCCACCTATATAATATGGAAGACCGCAATTGGCAAATGATATATATTCGCCACGTTCAAACATTATAATCTGACTAGTTTCGTCCAGTCTTCTCAACCTTGCAGCTGCTGTAGCACCACCAGCAACACCACCAACTATTAATATCTTTTTCATTTTCTTACCACCTTTCTTGTCAAAGCGACAAAATATTTATATCTCAATTTTTTTTATTATTTCCTCTATAAACTTGTTATCTACTGAATATATTATCTCAGTTCCTACTCTTTCACTTGTCAATATTCCTGCTGACTTTAATTTTGCAAGATGCTGGGAAACTGTTGACTGAGCCATCTCAAGACATGAATGCATATCCGACACATTGTGGGGTCCATTTTCAATAAGTCCCTTTACAATACACAACCTAACAGGATGTGCTATAGCCTTTAAGAGATCAGCATACTCTGTTAGTTCTTCGCTCTTAGTTTTTAATTCCATTAAATCACCTCTATTTTTACTTTCTTATATTTTATATATTCCAAAAAAGTATCGCTTAATCATTATATTCTAATATTATAATATTGCTATATATAAGTCAACAGAAAATTCCATCGATTTTATACCTAGCTTGTGAAATTTCAAGTTTGACCAGTATAAAAACATAATAGTAACATATTAACTATATAAAAACCGCCCCCTAGCCTTAGATTTTATTTCTAAGCTCTTGGGGAGCGGCTCATACTAATATATTTCCTATTTAAAGTACTTAACTCCTGATTCGAATAAGTGCTGGTCTTTTGCTCCAACTATATTCTTTACCACGTTTTCACCGATTCTCTCAGAGTGACCCATCTTTCCTAGGACCCTACCATCAGCTGATGTGATACCTTCAACTGCATAGTATGAACCATTAGGGTTGAAGTCTATATCATATGTAGCGTTTCCGTCAAAGTCAACATACTGGGTTGCTATCTGGCCATTTTCGATCAGGCTCTTCATCACTTCTTCAGATGCGACGAACTTACCTTCACCATGAGATATGGCTATTGAGTGAACGTCTCCAACCTTTGTTCCAGCAAGCCATGGTGACTTGTTAGATGCAACTCTAGTCCTTACCATCTTGGCCTGGTGACGACCTATATTGTTGTAAGTAAGTGTTGGCATATGATCTGATGGAGTCATGATTTCACCGTATGGAACAAGACCTAGCTTGATTAGGGCCTGGAATCCATTACAGATACCTATCATTAGACCATCTCTTTCGTTTAATAGCTTCATTACAGCCTCTTCTATCTTAGGATTTCTGAATACTGTAGCTATAAACTTGGCTGAACCATCTGGCTCATCACCTGCTGAGAAACCGCCTGGTATCATTATTATCTGGCTATTATTTATCTCATCAACCATCATATCTATTGATGATTCTATATCCTTGTAAGTCATATTTCTAAATACGCCTATCTTAGCTTCTGCTCCTGCCCTTTCAAAGGCTCTAGCCGAATCATATTCACAGTTAGTTCCTGGGAAGGCTGGTATAAATACTCTTGGCTTGGCTATTGATATAGATGCCTTCTTAAGCTCTCCCGTTCTTTCAAAGCTTATATTTCTTATATCGTCAGTTAATATCTTTGAAGCCTTAGTTGGGAATGTTGATTCAAGTACACCCTCAGATACCTTTAATAATTCATTTAGGCTGATAGATTCACCAAAGGCCTTAATTGATGAAACTTCAATAGTCTGTCCAATAACCTTATATGTAGCACCTTCAAGTAATCCAAGGTCTTCTTCTGCCATTTCTAGAACTATTGAGCCATAGCTTGGTCTAAATAAGTCGTCTGCACTTTCCATTGAAGCTTCAAAATCAGCTGAAAGTTCTAGACCTATCTTGTTACCAAATGCCATCTTGGCAAGGGCTTCACCTAGTCCACCAAATCCTAGGGCATAAGTTGTAAGTACCTTTTCTTCCATGATAGCCTTAGTTATAATATCAAAATTCTTCTTCATCTGGTCAAAATCTGGGAAGGCATAGTCTTTTTCTACTGCTTCAACTAGGACTAACTTTGATCCTGCCTTCTTTATTTCCTGAGATACTACCTTGCCTGCATCCTGAGTATTAACTGCAAATGATACAAGTGTTGGTGGTACATTGATATCCTTGAAAGTACCTGACATTGAGTCCTTACCACCTATTGCTGGTATCTCAAATTCTGTCTGGGCATAATAAGCTCCTAGTAGGGCTGCAAATGGCTTACCCCAAGATGAAGGGTTCTTTCCTAGTCTTTCAAAGTATTCCTGGAATGTAAGTCTAGCTGATGAATATTCACCACCTAGGGCAACTAGCTTGGCAACTGATTCTACAACTGCGTTCATAGCCCCGTGGAATGTTGACCACTTACCTATCTTTGGATTATATCCATATGTCATTATTGATGAAGTATTAGTTGTACCCTTTAATAGAGGTATCTTGGCAACCATACCATTGGCTGGTGTTGCCTGGTACTTACCGCCAAATGGTAGAATTACAGTGGATGCACCTATAGTATTGTCAAACTTCTCTACAAGACCCCTCTGTGAACAAACATTTAGGTCCTTGAAGGCTGCCATATACTTGTCCTTGATACCTGTTTCAGACTTAGTAACTTCTCTTAGGTCTGTATAGCTAGATTGGTCGTCTATTTTTTCTACCTTGATATCTGCATCCTGCTTACAACCATTCTTGTCTAGGAAGGCTCTCTTGATATTTACTATATCCTTGCCCTTCCAGTTCATTCTCATATATCCTGAATCTGTTACTGTAGCAACATGAGTTGCTTCAAGGTTTTCAAGGTTGGCAAGTTCTATAAACCTAGCCATGTTCTGTGGCTCGATAGCAACTGCCATTCTTTCCTGAGATTCAGATATAGCAAGCTCTGTACCATCTAAACCATCGTACTTCTTAGGAACTAGGTCAAGATTGATGTCTAGTGAGTCTGCTATTTCACCTATGGCAACAGATACTCCACCTGCACCAAAGTCATTACATCTCTTTATCATCTTTACTGCTTCAGCATTTCTGAAGAATCTCTGGATTTTTCTCTCGTTAGGAGCATCACCCTTCTGTACTTCTGCTGAACAAGTAGATATAGACTCTTCTGAATGTTCCTTAGATGAACCAGTAGCACCTCCGCAACCATCTCTACCAGTCTTACCACCTAGTAGGATGATTACATCACCAGCATCTGGTCTCTTTCTTATTACATTTTCCTTTGGAGCCGCTGCTATTACTGCGCCAACTTCCATCCTCTTAGCAACGAAATCTTCATCGTACACTTCTGATACCTGCCCAGTTGATAGACCTATCTGGTTACCATATGAAGAATATCCGTTAGCAGCACCAGTAGTTATCTTCTTTTGCATTAGCTTACCTGCAAGTGTATCTTCTAGAGAAGTTCTTGGATCTGCAGAACCTGTAACTCTCATGGCCTGATATACATATGATCTACCTGACAATGGATCTCTTATAGCTCCACCTAGACAAGTAGCTGCACCACCAAATGGCTCTATTTCAGTTGGGTGGTTGTGTGTTTCGTTCTTGAACATTAGAAGGTACTCTTCCTTCTTGCCGTCTATTTCAACGTCTATATTTATTGAACAAGCATTTATTTCTTCTGATTCATCAAGGTCAGCCAGCTTGCCTTCCTTCTTTAGCTTCTTCATAGCAACAGTTGCCATATCCATTAGACATATGTCTTTTTCCTTATCACCGTATACAAACTTTCTATCTTCTAGGTATCTATCGTATGTTTCCTTTACTATGTTGGTAAATCTTCCCTCTGGTATATCTATATTTGCTAGTCTAGTCATAAATGTAGTATGTCTACAGTGGTCTGACCAGTAAGTATCTAGGACCTTGATTTCTGTTATAGTTGGGTTTCTCTTTTCATCATCCCTAAAGTATTCCTGAACCATCTTTAGGTCATCTATTGTCATAGCAAGTCCTAGTTCAGCAAGAAAACTTTCAAGCCCAGCCTGGTCAAGGTCTATAAATCCATCCATAGTTGCAACTGACTCTGGTAAGTCATATACCATTTCAAGAGTTTCAGGCTTATCTAAAGATGCCTCTCTTGAATCCACTGCATTTATTGAGAAGTCCTTTATCTTGGCAAATTCTTCATCACTGATGCTAGATCCTATTATTATAAGCTTAGATGAGTTGATTATAGGTCTATTACCATCATTCACTATTTCTGCACACATAGCAGCCCAGTCAGCCCTCTGGTCATACTGGCCTGGTAGGTATTCGATAGCAAACATCCTTTCATGACCTCTTGTTGGCACTTCTTCGTAGTATACATTGTCTAGGTTTGGCTCTGATAAAATAGTTTCAGCGACCTTCTTATAGACATCTTGTCCTATACCCTCTATATCATATCTATTTATAACTCTTAGTCCTTCAACTGATATATGAAGACTATCAAGTATGTCACTTTGCATTGCTTTTGACTCTAGGTCAAATCCGTCCTTTTTTTCAACAAAAACTCTATTTACTCTGCTCATATTTAACTCCTATGTCCCTTCTATAGTGCATTTTTTCAAAGCTTATCTTATCTATATTAGCATATACATTATTAGCGGCATCTTCTACAGTCTTACCTCTAGAGCATACACCTAGTACTCTACCGCCATTTGTAACTATATCTTGGTCTACAAACTTTGTTCCTGAGTGGAATACCACTATAGAGTCATCTACATTATCAAGTCCCTTTATTACCTTGCCCTTTTCATAGCTTTCAGGGTATCCACCAGATGCAAGTACTACACAAGCTGCAGCCTCATCAGTGTATTTGATATGTACATCTTCTAGTCTGTCCTCTGTAACAGCCATCATAATTTCAGATAGGTCAGTTTCCAGTCTCATAAGTACTGACTGAGTTTCAGGGTCTCCAAACCTACAGTTGTACTCAAGTACCTTTTCTCCATTTGGAGTAAGCATTAGACCTACAAATAGGATACCTCTAAATTCTAAGCCATCTTTCTGGAATCCCTCTAAAGACTTTATCAATACTTCATCATATACCTTCTTTGCAAGTTCGTCTGTATATATAGTTGATGGTGAGAAAGTACCCATACCACCAGTATTAGGTCCAGTTTCTAATTCAAATATCTTCTTGTGGTCCTTAGCAGATTCCATAGGTATTATAGTATTCTTATCAACAAAGGCAAGGATTGATGTCTCAACGCCTGTTAAGAATTCTTCTACAACTACTAGGTCACCAGCCTCTCCAAACTTCTTGTCCTTCATTATTATATCAAGAGTTTCAAGGGCTTCTTCTCTTGTAGTAGGTATCACAACCCCCTTACCCGCTGCAAGACCATCAGCCTTTATTACGACCGGATACCCAAAGCTATCTATTTCAGCCTTAGCCTTTTCTATATCAGTGTATTCTTTGTACTTTGCAGTTGGAATATCATGTCTTACCATAAACTCCTTAGAGAATAACTTGCTACCCTCTAACCTAGAACAAGACTTATCAGGTCCAAATACCCTTAGACCTCTCTCTTTAAATATATCAGTTATACCCATCACTAGCGGAACTTCTGGTCCTACTATTGTAAGGTCAATCTTATTATCATATGCAAAATCAGCTAACTTATCTAGTTCTGTATCCTTGATATCAAGGCATTCAGCCACATTAGATATTCCCGCATTACCTGGTGCACAATAGATTTTTTCAACATTCTTTTCCTGACTTAACTTCCAACAGATAGCGTGTTCTCTACCACCGCCACCTACTACTAAAATCTTCATACAAACCTCCCATACGCGATTAGTCCATTATAGTGCTAGCCCACTTGAGACTAGCACTGTATTTTTAATTAGTGTTTAAAATGTCTAGCACCTGTGAATACCATCGATAATCCAAGTTCATCACAAGCCTTGATAGAATCTTCATCCCTTATAGATCCACCTGGCTGCACTATAGCCTTGATGCCGTATTCAGCAGCAAGTCTTACGCAGTCATCAAATGGGAAAAAGGCATCAGATGCAAGTACTGAACCTTCAAAGTTCTTATCTTTATTGTTTACTAGGGCATTAGATAGGGCCCATATTCTAGATGTCTGACCACAGCCAGAAGCCAAAGTCTGACCATCCTTTACTATCACTATTGCATTAGACTTTAGGTTCTTGACTACCTTCATTCCAAAGTCCATGTCTCTTAACTGGTCTTCAGATGGAGCAATCTTAGTCACTACATCTCTCTTTTCATTTCTTATTACATCCTTGTCCTGAACAAGCAATTTTCCGTCAAGATACTTCATATCAAGCACTTGCTTGCTTTTTTCAATCTTAGCCAACTTTAGGACTCTTAGGTTCTTCTTAGTCTTTAGTATTTCTAGGGCTTCATCTTCAAAATCATATGCTACAACTATTTCAAGGAATATCTCTTTTAACATCTTTGCTGTAGCTACGTCCACTGTAGATGTTATACCTACTATACCACCAAATATTGATATCTTGTCTGATTCAAAACACTTTGTGTATGCTTGCAGACTGTCCTTACCAAGACCAACACCACAAGCATTAGCGTGCTTGATGGCAACAGCAACTACCTGGTCATCATCCTTGAATTCCCTCATAAACTCTAGGCAACCATGTAGGTCATTTATATTGTTAAAAGACAATGCCTTGCCATTTAGCTGTTCATAATTAAGGATTGGGTTCTTGGCATTTGGCTGAGAATATAAGAATCCTCTCTGGTGGCCATTTTCGCCATATCTAAGTTCTGTATCCTTTTCAAATGTAAGCGTCATCATATCTGGATATGTATCTCCTACAACACCTGCAAAATATGAAGATATCAAGGCATCATATCTAGCTGTTGTTGCAAATGCCTTATAGGCTAGGTTTCTTCTATCTTCTTCTGTAAGCCCACCATTTTCTAACTTTTCTATTATCATATCATAGTCAGCTATATCTACAACAACTGCTACATCCTTGTAGTTCTTTGATGCAGACCTAATCATTGATGGTCCACCTATATCTATATTTTCAATTATGTCTTCATGTGACTTTTTGCTCTTTACAGCCCCCTCAAAATCATATAGGCTGACTACAACTATATCTATAGACCCTATATTGTGTTCCTTAACAGTTTCAACATGACTTTCAAGGTCTCTTCTATATAGTATACCACCATGGATGTATGGATTTAAAGTCTTAACTCTACCATCCAATATTTCTGGAAAGTTTGTTACTTCTTCTACCTGGATTACCTTTACACCATTTTCATCTAATTTCATAAAAGTATTTCCTGTTGATATTACTTCATAACCAAGGTCGTTTAGCTTCTTTGCAAACCCTACAACACCTGTCTTATCTGTAACGCTAATTAAAGCTCTCTTCATTCTAAATGACCTCCTCTAGTCTTCTATATAAACCCTTCTACCTACTAACTTAATCTTATCCTCGCAGAACTTAGCAATCACTTGACTAAGTATCTCATGTTCTACACATAGAACCCTCTTCTGAAGGTCTTGAGCAGAATCATCAGGTAAGACATCTACAGTCTTTTGCATGATGATTGCACCAGTATCTGTATTTTCATCTACAAAATGTACTGTCGCTCCACTTACCTTAACACCATATTCTACAGCAGCCTCATGAACCTTTAAGCCATAGTAACCCTTGCCACAGAATGACGGTATTAAAGATGGATGAATATTTATTATCTTATTTTCAAATGCCCTTGTAAAATCGTGGCTAAGTATCTTCAAGAAACCTGCCAAAACTACTAGGTCTACATCATTATTTTTTAATTCTTCGATTATTTCTTTTTCATCATTTAAGTAAATAGCCTTTATCCCATGCTTTCTAGCTCTTTCAAGACCATAAGCTGATTCCTTATTTGATATTACTACCTTTATTTGACCATTTATTTTGCCAGACTCTATATTGTCTATCACTGACTGGAGGTTGGTACCACCACCTGAAACCAATACCCCTATATTCTTCATGTTAACTCCTCATATATTAATTGTTTTTATAAAAGTTCTACACCTTCGTGTGAATCTGTAACTGAACCAATTATATAGGCCTTATCTTCCATAAGGTCCTTGTATATTGGATCAACATACTGGGCATTGTCATTTGGTCTTTCATTTATAAACTTAACAAGGGCATCTGCGTCTTCCTTGTCTACAATAAACACTAGACCAACTCCCATGTTAAATGACTTGTGTAATTCTCTCTTTTCAATAGCATCAAAACCTTCAATCATCTTGAATATAGGGTCCTTGTCCCAAGACTTTGTATCTATATCTAATCCTAGTCCCTTAGGTATAACCCTTACTACATTTTCCACAAGTCCACCACCTGTTATGTGGGCAATTGCCTTTATATTGTGCTTTGCTAGTATATCAAGTGCTAGCTTAACATATATCTTTGTTGGAGTAAGAAGAGCCTGACCAAGTGTCATACCTAGCTCTTCTATTTGAGTGCTTAGGTCATACTTGTACTCTTCTAGGAATATCTTTCTTATAAATGAGAAACCATTTGAGTGGATACCACTTGATGATACACCTACAAGCACATCTGAAGATTTAACATCCTTACCGCTTACTATCTTCTTCTTATCAGCTATACCTATTGAAAAACCAGCTAAATCATAGTCATCATCAGCATACATACCTGGCATTTCAGCAGTTTCACCACCTATTAGTGCACATCCAGACATCTTACATCCGTCAGCTATACCACCAACTACCTTCTCTATGTGTTCAGGTACTAGTTTTCCAAGGGCTATATAATCTAGGAAGAACATAGGTCTAGCTCCCTGACATATCAAGTCATTTACACACATAGCGACTAAGTCTATACCTACTGTGTCATGCTTGTCCATAAGCTGGGCTATCTTTAACTTTGTTCCTACACCATCTGTCGAAGCAAGAAGAACTGGCTCCTCCATACCCATAAAGTCTTTTAATGAATATAGACCTGAAAAGTTACCCAAGTCTCCTATTACATTTGAATCATAAGTTTCTTTTATCTTTCCTTTTATTAGATCAACCGCTCTATTACCTTCGTCAATATCAACACCTGAAGCCTTATAAGTTAACATATTTTTCTCCTTTTAAATTTATTTTATAATATATTTTTTATTCTATATTTCAAGCAAATGAGGGGATATATATCCCCTACATATGATAACTTTTTAAATCACTATATAAAATTATATTTCCAAAGATGCGTCGTCAGCTAGAACCTTGTCAGCCATCTTCTGTCTGTAGTCAACTAACTTTTCTGCTATCTTAGGGTACTTGATACCTATGATCTCAAGTGCCATAAGAGCAGCATTTAGTCCTGAATCTATAGTTACAGTTGCAACTGGTATTCCACCAGGCATCTGAACCATTGAAAGTAGGGAATCCAAACCGTCCATTGTAGATGACTTGATAGGTAGTCCTACCACTGGAGTTACTGTCTGAGCAGCTACAACACCTGGTAGATGTGCTGCCTTTCCTGCAGCTGCAATGATTACATCTGTATCATCCTTTATATCTTCTAGGAACTTAGTTAGTTCAACCGGTGTTCTGTGGGCTGATAGAACTCTTACTGCAACCTCAACACCAAACTCCTTTATTAAAGCTATTCCAGACTCCAACTTTGGTAGATCTGACTTTGATCCCATTACTACTGCTATTTTCATTATAAACTCTCCTTCTTAAATTATTTACATTAACTAATATCATAAAGCTTTCTACATACTTAGATAGTAGCTATACACGAATATATATCTATTGATATACGAATAATATACGAACTTTATAATAAAATAATAACTCAATATACAGATTTTTTCAAGCATTTTTTCCGTAAAATCAAAAATTTAAGGCTTTTTTCCGAACTTTAAGGCTTTTTATGTATTTAAATGTTCAATTTTTATTTTACACCACAAAAAAATCACGTACTTTTACTAAAAAGGCCTATAATAGTCTACGTAAATAATAACTAAATTAAACTTTTCATATATCCTAAATTAAAGTCAAATTTTACTTTCAATTATACAAGATATGGTATACTATATATCTAAGATCGTAATATAGATAATAAGTAACAAATAAAAATATAGTATGGAGATGAAAATTTATGATAACATTTATATCACCGGCAAAGGGATTTAATGAAACAAGCCCTTCGTCCAAACAAATACCTAGTCAAATTGAAAAATCTAAAATAATTATTGATTCACTCAGAAATATGTGTCTTGAAGAATTATCAAAACTAATGAAAATAAAGGAAGATTTGGCAAGTCTTAATATAGAAAGGTTCAAAGACTTTAAATTTGATCAAAATGGCCTATCAGCTCTCTTTGCATATAGCGGAATCCAATATAAAAATATTGACCCAACTAGTCTTAGCAAGGATGACTTAGACTATATGGACAAGCACTTGCGTATAATAAGTGGATTGTACGGTTGTCTAAAACCAAGCGATTCAATATACCCATATAGGCTTGAGATGCTGACAAAGTTACCTCTGAAATATGGAAATACCTTACATAAAAATTTATACGATTTCTGGTCTGACTCCATATATAAGGACCTGGAAGAAAACAGCGAGGGTGTAATTGTAAATTTAGCATCAAATGAATACTCTAAGGTCATAAAAAAATACGTCAAAAAAGATATTATATTTGTGACTTGTATATTCAAAGTTATTAAAAAAGATAAGTTAAAGATTGAATCTACCGCCTCAAAGTCAGCAAGGGGCAAGATGCTTAGATATATAGCAAAAAATAAAATAAATGACTATAGATATCTGATGAACTTCACTGAAGATGGGTACGAGTTTAGAAGAGAACTGTCAAAAACAGAAGGAAATGAAATTGAATTAATATTTACTAAAAACACCCTATAAAAACAAAAAAACTGTATAAATTCCTATTTTTACTTTATTGGTACCTTTTTAGGGTATATTACTAGCCTAAAGTCATCTAGGTCAAGTGTTGGAACACTTCCTTCTTGTGTTCAATAGGGATAGCGGTTGTGATAGACCGTTGGGAATCCACTATGGATATAGATAAATTTAACAACAAGTAAGTCTGGCAAGTAAAAATAATCCAGACTAGCATATATACAATAAAAAGTCTTCTAGAACACTCGCAAAATAGTATTCTAGAAGACTTTTATAGTTTTAAAATATCCTCTGTAATAAGTCTACTCACCAAACAAAACTTTCTTTGTGATAAATCTACTTACCAAAATTTATAGTCTATTAATTTTCCTTGCCAAAGTCTACCTTTTCTCCATTAAGATAAACATCTACTATTGAAAATTCATCATCTAATACAAGTATATCCGCTGCTCTTCCTTCCTCTATAACACCGCAGACATTATCTATGCCTACTGATTTTGCAGGTACTTGTGTTCCCATCTGTATAGCCTCAAAGGGACTTGCAATTCCCCACTTAACTAGATTCTTGACAGCATCTCTCATCTTTAAGACAGATCCAGCTAGGTTGCCTTCTTCTAATCTAACAGTCTCTCCATCTAGGACAACATCATAGTCTCCAAGCTTGTACTTACCTACTGGCATTCCACCTGCCATCATGCAGTCACTGATTAGGGCAACACTTTGGTAACCCCTAGACCTTATCAAGACATCAGCTGCCACTGGATGTACATGGTGGCCATCACATATAAGTTCAGCAAAAACATCCTCCAATGTCATAGCAGCACCTACCATTCCAGGATTTCTGTGGTGAAGTCCACTCATTCCGTTATAAGTATGAACAAATATATTAGCTCCTGCATCTACTGCTGACTTGGCCTCGTCATAGCTAGCATCGCTGTGACCAAGGGCTACATATATACCCATCTCTCTTGCCTTTTGTACAAATTCTTCACTGCCTTCAAGTTCAGGTGCAAGTGCTACCTTCTTAATCATGCCACCAGCTATTCCCTGCCACTTTCTCAATTTTTCTATTTCAGGCTTTAGGAAATAACTTGGGTTTTGGGCCCCCTTGTGCTTTTCAGTAAAGAATGGTCCTTCAAGAAAGATTCCCTGGATTTTGGCACCGTAGGCATCCTTGTTGTCCTTGACTATTCTTACAACCTCCATTATGTCGTCTTCTGATGCTGTAAGTGTCGTAGGTAGGATTGAAGTAACACCCGCCTTTAGTATATCCCTACATATAGACCTTAGCCCTTCATCAGACTTGTCCATAAAGTCATGCCCACAAAATCCGTGAACGTGTGTATCTACAAATCCAGGACAAATAATAGAGTCCTTATAGTCAATTACTTCCTTGCCTTCAAGTTTATCAGAACTTAGGATTTTTTTAATCTTCTTGTCTTCTATCAATATAGCTGAATCTTCCAGCATCCT
The DNA here is from genome assembly GCF_000381525.1 of Peptostreptococcus anaerobius VPI 4330 = DSM 2949. Taxonomy (GTDB): domain Bacteria; phylum Bacillota; class Clostridia; order Peptostreptococcales; family Peptostreptococcaceae; genus Peptostreptococcus; species Peptostreptococcus anaerobius. Next base: position 32,733 of record NZ_KB906616.1, on the reverse strand, counting down.
ATCTTTTAATACTATGTATTTTGCTTTTAATATCATATTAGCCTCCTTAAAGCTTAAATTTTAACTAACATCATAAATTAATATACTCTTATCCAGTCTAGTTAGTTATCATCTTCCCTTTTAAAACCGTCTCCCAAGGCCTTGATTGTATCTCCATGCATTCTAGCTCTCTTGTTCTTGTCATTTTGTACAAAGTGAGAATACATTATATCAACCATGATAGATATGGGGAACTGTGGTGATATGACATTACCGTGGTTTAAATGTCTAAGAGATGGTATTAGGACAACCTCTGAACAATATTCTTGGTAAGAATCCCTAGTCTGTGAAGTAATCAATACAGTATTTGCATTTTTCTTGTGGGCTTCTTTTAAAAAGTATAAGACTTCTTGAGTCTCACCGCTTATACTCACTCCAAAAACAAGGTTGTTTTCATTCTGGAACACAGCCCTCATCTTCATCTGGTCTGAATCTATAATAGAGTCTATATTAACACCTATTCTCATAAACCTAAGCTCCATTTCATTTGCAGCTAGTCCTGATGATCCCTTGCCACATACAAATACTTTTTCAGATGTGTTTAGGTAGTCAACTACTCTTTTTAACTGGTTTTCATCTACAAGACTATAGGTCTTATTAAGCAATTCTTGATAAGTGCTCAGTACCTGACTGACATTGTCTGCCATATCCTCCTGTTTCTCAACAAAATTCTCGCTATACTGGTAAATAAATTCCCTATAACCTCTAAAACCACACTTTTGAGCAAATCTTGAAAGTGATGCTTCAGATACAAATAATTTTTGTGCCAGCTTTTTGCCAGAAAAATCCTGTCTTTTGTCATTGTGAATGAAAAAGTCAGCTATGTTCTTCTCTACTGTAGTAAAGTTTTCATAGTTGGATTCTATTACAGCAACCACAGACTTAATATAATATCCCACTTTTTACCTCCTATCTAAGGCTCATTTTTTCTATATTCCTAAAATTGTAGTAGGCGCCTAACATACCAGCTGAATTTTTATGGCTTGCAAACTTCAAACTAGTATGTCTAGATATACCGTCCTCCAAATTTTTTCTTAAACTATTTTCTATCTTGTCTCTAAGATAGTCTCCCTGAGCCATGATGCCCCCACCTAATACAACTGTATCAGGATTTAGGATGTAGCATATATTTGCTATTCCCTGACCTAGAACATCACACATATTGTCTATTGCCCTCATACATATTTTATCATTTTTCTTAGCTTCTTCAAATACTCTTATTCCGTTCCATTCACCAACATCGTCCCCCTTCATATTGGCTACACTTTCAACAAGGGTCTTGGCTGAACCAAGTGTCTGAAAGTCGCTATCCCCCATCTTCATATAGCCAACTTCACAAGCTGAGCCAGACACTCCATGAAGAACCTGACCATTTAATATAGCACAACCACCTATACCTGTACCAATTGTGAGCATAAGGGCAAGTTTGCTATCCTTTGATGATCCTGACATATATTCGGCTATACCGGCACAATTGACATCATTTTCTACCTCACAATTTATTCCAAATCTTTCTTCCATAGTCTGCTTGAAATTAACACCTGTGTAGTTTGGTATAAGTGGAGCTGAGTGATATATCATACCCTTTTTAGTATCTACTACCCCTGCTGTAGATATACATATGCCGACTATATCGTCCTTATTTTCTTTTCCTTGTCCAAGATATGATTCCACAATTGATATGGCCTTAGTCAATATCTGTGGTCCCCCCTTGGATGCTTCTGTATACATCTGGTGGCTTTCTAATATTTGGTCATTTTCATCTATTAGACCATACTTAATTGCTGTACCACCTATATCTATACTGATATACTTTTTCATAATATTACTCCTTAGTAGTCCTCTTTATTGGTTAAATAATTTTATTAGTTACATACAATTTATATATGTACATGACAAAGAGGCATATGCTTATTTGCATCCTGCCTCTTTATTATAACTCAAGATTATATCTGAATCTTAAAAATAGCTTTTTTTATTTTTTGAGGCTCATCAACTGCTACTGCTGTCATATGAGCATCTGCAGGATAACATATCAAGAAATCTCCATCTCTTAAGACTACAGAAGAGTTCTTAGGGCCTTCCATTGGTAGGAAATCATCCTTTTCAACAAATTCACCTAGCTTCATATTGTTTATAAAGTTTAGGTCTATCTGCTCACAACCATCCAACATCAAATGTAGGTCTAAATAGTTCTTATGTGCTTCCCAAAACCTATTTTCTGGCTTAGTAGTTGTATACTCAACTATATTAACAAATAACCTCTGACCATCTATTTCGTGTGATCCCTTTTCAAAAGATTTTAAATCATTGTTTTTATAGTAGTCAAAACACTCTTTTATTTGTTCTTCAAGATATGAGTATTCACTTAAATTTTTTACATTTCCAAATATCATTTTGTACCTCCTGCTAGTCTCCGTATATAGTTGTATTTGCTGGTGGTTCTTCTTTTATGCCCTTGATTTTTGCCCAAGCTATTGAGGCTACAAGACCGACAACCAAAGAAACTGCTATTGATATAATTGAGTATGACCAGAAAGAAATCTTAGCTGGGTCAACAAAGTACTTAATATATACCATTACACATGATGCAGCTATAAAGGCAAGTGTAGCGCCAAACTTGTTGGCAACCTTAGTGAAGGCACCTAGTACAAATGTACCTACTAGTATACCTAGAACTAGTCCCATAAATCCATTGAACCATTCATATGCTGACTTTACTCCTCCATGAGCAAGTACTATAGCTACTACTATTGCAAATATACCTACTATTAGAGATACATTCTGACCTATCTTAGTCTGCTTTTCAAAACTCAATTCTTTCTTGTTTATACGAGCCTGTATATCTAGAGTCCAACTTGATGCTACTGAGTTAAGTCCAGTAGAAAGTGTTGACTGGGCAGCTGCATATATAGCGGCAAGAAGTATACCTGTTACACCTACTGGTAGCTCAAATGCTATCCATGATGCAAATATCTGGTCCTGCTGGGCAGCTGGTGGTAACATATTACCCTGTACCTGATAGAATACATATAGTCCTGTACCTATTAGGTAGAATACTGTAGCTATGAATATTGATAGGCATCCATTTGCTACCATCATCTTGTTTAACTGCTTAGTATCAGTTGTAGTTGTAAATCTCTGAACTATATCCTGACTTGATACATATGATCCCATTGTATTTAGACCAGCACCTACTATTAATAGGAAGATACTATCCCTAAATATATTGGCATCGAATAATGGCTGATCAACAGCTAAGAACTTGTGGTTGTTGGCCAACTGTTCCATAACAGCTCCCATACCTCCATTTATGTTGACAAGAAGGTATATAAGACCAAAAGTAACACCTACAAGTAAGACAGCTCCCTGGATAAAGTCTGTCCATAGTACTGACTTTAAACCACCTGTATATGAGTAAATAATTGCTATAACACCCATTATTATGATTAATATGTTTACATTTACACCCATTAACTTAGAAAGTACCATACATGGTAGGTACATTATGATAGACATACGTCCAACCTGGTATATTATGAACATCACTGCTCCAAGTATTCTAAGTCCCTTACTCTTAAATCTTATTTCAAGGTAATGGTAGGCTGTATCTATACCTAACTTACTGTATATAGGTAAGAAAAATCTTATTGTAAAAGGTATCGCAACTAGCATACCCAACTGAGCAAACCACATGATCCATGTTCCCGCATATGAGTTACCTGCCAATGACAAGAATGAAATTGGACTAAGTAGTGTTGCGAATATTGATACTGATGTTACCCACCAAGGTACTGTTCCATCACCCTTAAAGTATTCTTTTCCCTTCATCTCCCTTTTTGAGAAGTGAAGACCAGCAAATAAAACTGCTGATAGGTAGGCAATTAATATTATTAAATCAATCTTAGTAAATCCCTGCATATAGTCCTCCCGATTATCCTATGTACTTAGCTCTTGCATCCCTAACCATCTTGGCAGCCTCTTCAACTATTGCCATATCTGATTCTATTAGAGCTGCTAGTGGCTTTCTTACGCTACCAGCTTCAAGACCTTCATTTATCTTAAGAATTGCCTTTATCACAGCATACATATTGCCATGAGCTGAACACATCTTGTATATTACTTCGTTTACATCATACTGGATTTCTCTTGCTATATCGAACTTACCAGCTCTTACATACTCATCCATCTTTAGGAATAAGTCAGGCATAACACCATATGTACCACCTATTCCACCTTCTGCACCGATTACTCTACCTGAGATAAACTGTTCATCTGGACCATTGAATATTATGTAGTCTTCTCCAGCAGCCTTCTTGAACATCTGTATATCCTGAACAGGCATTGATGAGTTCTTAACACCGATAACTCTTGGGTTCTTTCTCATCTCAGCAAATAGGCTATCTGTTAGGGCAACACCTGCTAACTGAGGTATGTTGTATATTACAAAATCAGTGTTTGGAGCTGCATCTGATATATCATTCCAGTACTGGGCTATTGCATATTCTGGTAGTCTAAAGTATATAGGTGGTATAGCTGCTATAGCATCTACTCCTAGGCTTTCTGCATGAGCTGCTAATTCCTGTGAGTCCTTAGTATTGTTGCAAGCAACATGGGCAATTATAGTTAATTTACCCTTTGCTTCTTTCATTACATTTTCAAGAATAACCTTTTTATCTTCCACGCTCTGGTAGATACACTCTCCAGAAGAACCATTTACATATAGACCCTTAACTCCCTTTCCTATAAAGTATTTTGTAAGTTCTCTTACTCTTTCAGGACTTACATTACCCTCTTCATCATAGCATGCATAAAATGCTGGTATTACTCCCTTGTACTTTTCAAGATTTTTCATAGTTACGTTTTCCTCCCTATCACAAATAATTTAATATTATAATTTCATTTTTTAATTTATCAAATACTAGTAGTATATATCTTGTTTTTTTTACTGTTTTTATATATTATTTTTCTTCCATCTTTTCTACAAAAGACTTTGTAATCAACTGTGGTCTTGTAATTATAGAACCAACTACTACACTGTAGGCCCCAAGTTCAATCACTCTCTTTGCCTTCTCAGGTGTGTTTATATTTCCTTCAGCGATCACCTTGTTACTCACCTTTTCTACAATCTTTCTAAGAATTTCAAAATCATTGGCTTCAATCTTGTCTCCTCTTGACTGGTCTGTATAACCAACCATTGTAGTGCCTATAAAATCAAAACCTAATTCATCTGCGTGTACTGCCTCCTCAACTGTAGAACAGTCTGCCATAAATAATTGGTCTGGATACTTGGCCTTTACTTCTTTAAAGAAATCATCTAGGCTCTTATTGTTTGGTCTAAGGTCGCTAGTTGCATCCATGGCTATTATCTCTGGTCTAGCTTTCATCAAATCATCAACCTCATCCATAGTAGGTGTTATATATACCTTAGATCCTTCGTAATCCTTTTTTACTATACCAATAATTGGCAGGTCTACTTGTTTTTGAATCTCTTCTATATCTTCTCTTGTATTGGCTCTTATGCCGACAGCTCCACCTTCTTTAGCTGCCCTTGCCATCCTTCCCATAATAAAAGAAGAATGAAGCGGTTCATTTTCTAGAGCCTGACAAGATACTATTAATTTGCCTTCAATAGACTTTATCTTACTTTTATCAGTCATGATCAACCTCCTTATTTTCCTTTGTCTTCCTATGCCACTAAGTATATACCAGCGTGAATTATATTTCAATATATATTATTCATTCTGAAATATATTTCATATTACCTTTAACAATGATACCATTTTCCAATTTTCCCAGTCCTAATTATATATATTCTTGAAAGTTCCTTCAAATATTCTACTTATCCTTGAAATAATTTTTTTCTCATTTATACTAGTATCTAAGAAGTGGATTTATTAAAAAATCTATTTTTGATATTAAGTCAGGAAAATAATACATTTTGATATTAAATAAGGAAAATGACACAATTAAAAAATGCAAATAATATAATTCAGTACTATAAATATAAAAACAATCAATAGGAGGACATATTTATGATAATTTATAAGGCTCAAGACTATAAAGATATGAGTAGAAAGGCAGCAAACATACTTTCTGCCCAAGTAATAATGAAACCAAACTGTGTGCTAGGACTTGCTACAGGATCTTCACCACTTGGTACTTACAAGCAGCTTATAGAATGGTATGAAAAGGGAGACATAGATTTTTCTAATGTTACAAGTGTTAACTTAGATGAATACAAGGGACTAGATCCAAATAACAAACAGAGTTACCGTTACTTTATGAACACAAACTTCTTTGATCATATCAATATAGATAAGAAGAAAACTTTCGTACCAGACGGACTTGAAATGGATACTGAAAAAGCTACCTCAAAATACAACGAAATTATCAGAAACACAGGTGGAGTTGACCTACAGTTACTAGGACTTGGCCACAATGGTCATATAGGCTTTAACGAACCGGGCGAACAATTTGAAAAGGAAACTCACTGTGTTGATCTAGCACAGACTACAATAGAGGCCAACAGGAGATTTTTTGATTCTGAGGATGATGTTCCAAAGCAGGCCTATACAATGGGTATCAAGTCAATAATGCAGGCAAAAAAGATCGTACTTATAGTATCTGGTCAAGACAAGGCAGAAATACTAGACAAGGCCCTAAATGGACCAATCACTCCTGAACTTCCAGCCAGTATACTACAGTTACATAACGATGTAATTGTTGTAGCAGATAAGGCTGCACTTTCAAAGTGGTCAAAATAAGAGGCCAATACTTTTCATATATATTACAAAATTTAGATTCAAAAACAAAAAAAGTGGACACAAGTCCACTTTTTTGTTTTATATAGTCTTTAATAAAAAATCTATTCTATTCAACTTTTTCAAACATCCACCTACTGGCAGCACACTTAGGACATACCCAGTCATCCGGAAGATCTTCAAACTTGATTCCTGGTTCAATCCCATATTCAGGCACACCCTTTTCTGGATCGTAAACGTAACCACATGGTCTACACCTGTATTTTGTTGACTCTACATTTGACATTTTATTACCTCCTAATTCTCGATTATTTGCCTAAATACTTCCTTCCCATATTATCAGCAGCGATAATTGCACTGTATACCTTCTTTTCGTTAACTTCGAATGGCATATTGTGTATAGTGTCATCAGGAGAACATGCAAGTCTAGCAACTTCCATCAACCTATCCTCAGATAAGTCTGTAACACCCAATTCTTCTAGAGTTACAGGTAGTCCCATCTCTATACAGAAATTATATATTTCTTCTATTTCTTCCAAAGGAGCATCTTCTAATATAAGCTGTACACAAGTTCCAAAGGCAACCTTCTCACCGTGATACATATTGTGGGCCTCTTCAAGAGCAGTAAGACCGTTATGGATAGCATGAGCTCCAGCAAGTCCACCTGACTCAAATCCTAGACCACTTAGTAATGTATTGGCCTCTATTAACTTTTCGACAGATTCAGTCACAACTCCTGCCTCAAGAGCGACTTTTGCCTTAAAACCTTCAGATAGTAGTGTATTTAGGCACAATTCAGCAAGAGCCATAGCAGCCTGTGTTATAGTACCACCTGCACATGATACAGCCCCACTAGCCTTACATGCTCTAGCTTCAAAGTATGTTGCAAGAGCGTCTCCAATACCAGAAACAGTAAGTCTTACAGGTGATTTTGATATTACATCTGTATCCATCATTACTATGTCTGGATTCTTAGGTAAAAATAGGTACTTATCAAATACTCCATCTTCAGTATATAAAACAGAAAGAGCACTACATGGAGCATCTGAAGATGCAACTGTTGGACATACACCAACTGGTTTTTTAGTATAGTAACCAACTGCCTTGGCTGTATCGGCTATCTTTCCACCACCTACACCAAATATCATGTCACACTCTCCATTATTGATATACTTTTCTATTATCCTATCAACTTCCTGAGATGAACATTCACCATTGAAGTAGCAAAACTCTACATCTGCAGACGATTTCTCAAAGCCTGACTCTATACCCTTTCCAACTCTTTTGTAGCCTGATTCACTGATTATAACCAAGGCTTTTTTACCTAGATTTTCAGCATAGGTACCTAGATTGCTTAATTCTCCAGGACCCTGTATATACTTGCTCGGACTTATCAATATTTTTGCCATTTACTTACCCTCCTAAATACTTGTTGCTTTAATACTAAATTCTTTATTTGCTAGTACACATACTTAAGTGCACTCAACTTTTATTAGTTATTTGTATAGTTATCAAAATATCCCTGAACAAGAACTATTGGAGTACCCTTGTCTCCTGATCCACTTGTTAGGTCACAAAGTGATCCAATAAGGTCAGTTAGTCTTCTTGGTGTAGTACCCTCTGACTCCATCTTACCAACTAATGATTCATCCTTTGCCTTTATCCTATCAGATATAGCATCCTTTAAGGCCTGGCCTGACAAATCGTTGAAGTCATTGTCTGCTAGATACTTTAACTTCAATTCGTTTGGTGTGCCCTCAAGTCCATCTGTGTAGGCTGGTGATACAACTGGGTCAGCAAGCTCCCAAATCTGTCCAACTGGATCCTTGAAGGCTCCATCTCCGTATACCATGACTTCTATATGCTTGCCTGTCTTTTCTAATAGCTTCTTCTGTATATCGTATACTAGGTCCATACAGTCATTTGGGAACAACTTTACACTGTCCTCTGTAGACTTGTTTGATCCAAGTAGACCATACTTAGTGTTAAATCCACTTCCATCTACTGATTCATTTAAGATTTCATCCATTCCATATACCTTAGCACCCTTGTCCTTAAGGATTCTGCTTGTTCTTCTCCTAGTATGGATATCACAGTTTATTACATTAGTTGTGTAGTTCAATATTTCAACTGCATGGTTGGCAAATACTATCTCTACCTCAGCTCCAGCTGATCTTACAACTTCTGAGTAATAATCCACATAGTCTACACCAGTAAATGGGTGAATATTTTCTCCAAAAAGATTCCTATATTCTTCAAGTGAAAGAACTGTTGAATATGGATCTACTCCCTTTTCTTCCAGCTGATCTTCAGTCAATAACTGGTTACCAACCTCGTCTCTAGGATATGAAAGCATCAATACTACCTTCTTTGCACCAAGAGCTATACCCTTTAGGCATATTGCAAATCTATTACGAGATAAAATTGGGAATATTACTCCAACTGTTTCTCCACCTAATTTGTTTTTAACATCCTGACCAATAGCTGATATAGAAGCATAGTTTCCCTGGCTTCTTGCAACTATTGATTCTGTTATACCTATTACATCCCTATCACCTAGTTCAAATCCATCAGTTTTTGCTGCCTCTATAACTGAATTTACTACCATTTCAGATAAGTCATCTCCCTGACGAATAATCGGGCAACGAACACCACGAGCTACTGTACCAATATTTCTTGTCATATTATTCTCTCTTTCAATACATTTAAAATTTAAATTAATGTCTAACCTCTAATATAATGATACTATATTTTCGCTAATTTAAAAAGTACTATTAGGATATTTCTAGCCATGAGTATCTACTTAGAATACCTGTTAGCCAATATCCTAGCTACATATACACCAGATGCGGATGCCTGAGATAGGGAATGAGTCACTCCTGAACCATCACCTATAGCATATAGGCCTGGAACTGATGTCTCTAGGTTTTTGTCTACCTCAACCTTTGAATTGTAGAACTTGACCTCTACACCATATAGTAATGTATCTTCATTAGCTGTACCTGGAGCTATCTTGTCCAAGGCGTATATCATTTCTATTATTGAGTCCAACTGTCTCTTTGGTATTACAAGACTTAAATCACCAGCAGTTGCATTTAATGTCTGCCTTGTAAAACATTTTTCCATCCTTCTCTCACTAGACCTTCTACCTTTTACAAGGTCTCCAAATCTCTGAAGAAGAACTCCACCGCCTAGCATATTAGACAACCTTGCTATAGACTCACCATATTCGTTTGAATCTCTAAATGGCTCCGTAAACTGGTTTGAAACCAATAGGGCAAAGTTTGTATTTTCTGTGTGAAGTGCTGGGTCTGAATATGAATGACCATTTACAGTTACTATTCCATTTGTGTTTTCAGATACGACTTCTCCGTATGGGTTCATACAGAATGTTCTAACAAGGTCATTGTACTGTTTTGTCTTGTATACTATCTTACCCTCATATACATCATCTGTTATATGCTTGAACACCTCTGCAGGCAACTCAACTCTTACACCTATATCCACCCTGTTTTTTGTTTGGTTGATATGGAATTTATCACATATAGTAGACATCCACTTAGATCCAGAACGTCCAGTTGCCAACACTAGGTCCTTACACTCGTACTCACCCTTGTTTGTTATAACTTTGAATCTACCATCTTCTAACCTGTCTACTTCCTCAATTGTAGTTAGGTAATCCATATCTATTTTTTCTTCTATATAATCAAATATCTTTCCTAGTATCCTTACATTCCTGTCTGTTCCAAGATGTCTTACCTTGGCTTCCAGTAAGTGAAGATCATTCTGTAGACACTTCGTCTTTAAATCTGAGCTTGCAGTTGAGTATAGCTTTGCATCAGCTCCACCCATTGAGCAAAGAACTTCATCAACATACTCCATAAGGTCCATGGCCTCTTTTTCACCAACATACTTGTGTAAATCTCCACCAAATTGAGTAGTTATATTATATTTACCGTCAGAAAGTGTTCCTGCACCACCGTAACCGTTCATGATATGACATGGTGAACATTTCACACACGTTTGAGTCTTGCCAGCCTTAATAGGACAGACTCTTCTTTCAAGCTTGGCCCCCTTATCGATCATCAAAATCTTGGCGTCAACATTAGCCTTTGATAGTTCATAGGCCATAAAGACTCCACCAGCACCAGCTCCTGCAATAATAATATCATACTTTTTCATAAATACCCCTTTTCCCCATCAGTTTGATGGATAGAACTCACTATATTTTTGTTCGTGTTTTCAGCCAATCATTAGCAATTAATCATGACCAAATAACATTATATCACTTTTTTTGTAAGTTACAAGGGTATTTTTTTATTATTTTAAAATATAAGGAGGAAAATACAATATATTCTCCTCCAAGTATAAAATATTATTCGTGTATATCCATGGCTTTTTTGTACTCATTTTCCAAGTAGCCTAAATATCAATTCGAATGCCTCTATATATTTTATTTAACTAGAAATTCTTAATAGAATCCACTTCCCTTACCTGTAAGATCTATCATTATATTCTTTGCCTGAGTGTAACTGTCTAGTATCATCTTGTGAGTCTCTCTGCCTATACCAGACTGCTTGATTCCACCAAATGGAGCTCCTGCTGGTATCTGGTTGTATGTATTGACCCAAATTCTACCAGTCTTGACCCTTCTAGCAACATCAAGGGCTGTATCTATATTCTTAGTGTAGACACCACCGCCTAGACCATATACTGACTGGTTTGCCATCCTAACAACATCATCAGCATCCTTAAACTTTATAACTACGCCAACTGGTCCAAATATTTCCTCCTGGGCTATAGCCATATCGTTTGTAACATCTACAAGCAATGTCGGTTCAACAAAGGCTCCTCCTGAATACTGGGTCTTGCAAGCTCTCTGTCCACCAACTGCAACCCTAGCTCCTTCTTTCTTACCATTTTCTACGTAGCCAAGGATTTTTTCTGCCTGTCTAACATTGACCTGGGCGCCCATCTGAGTTGATTCGTCAAGTGGGTCTCCAACCTTGACATTTTTAAATCTCTCTATAGCCTTCTCAACGAATTCGTCATATATTCCTTCTTGAACAAATATTCTAGATCCAGCACAGCAAACCTGTCCCTGATTGAATAGGATACCTAACTGCACACCATCAAGGGCCTGCTCTATATCACAATCGTCGAAGAATATGTTGGCAGACTTTCCACCAAGCTCTAATGTAGCAGGTATTATTCTCTTGGCTGCCTCTATACCTATATTTCTACCTACTTCTGTAGAGCCTGTAAATGCAAGCTTGTCTATTCCCTCATGCTGGACCAGGTAGTCACCTGACCTAGATCCCTTACCTGTGACTATATTTATTACGCCAGCTGGTATCAAATCTTCTATTATCTTCATAAGCTCAAGTATTGAAAGAGATGTAGAACTAGACGGCTTAAGTATTGTTGTATCTCCTGCTGCTATTACTGGAGCTAGTTTCCAAGCCGCCATCAAGAATGGGAAATTCCATGGTACTATCTGACCAACAACCCCTATAGGCTCTCTAAGTACTATACTCAACTTATTGCCATCAAGCACGTTGGCTGAACCCTCTTCTGACCTGATTACGCCAGCAAAATACTTGAAGTGATCTGCTGCAAGTGGTATATCAACATTCTTTGTCTCACGAATAGGTTTTCCGTTATCCATCGTTTCAACTGTAGCCAAAAATTCTGCATTCTCTTCTATCCTAGCTGCTATCCTGTCCAATATGTCAGCCCTTTGAGCTGTAGTAGTCTGTGACTATGTCTCAAACGCTTTCCTAGCTGCCTTAACAGCCCTATCTACATCTTCATTTGTTGCATCTGCTATCTCTGCCAAAAATTCTCCATTTGCAGGATTTGTTGTCCTAAGTGTAGTATTGTCTGATGAATCAAGCCACTGACCATCTATAAATAATTTATATCTCTTTTCTGTTAATATTGACATATCTCTTGTCCTCCTTAAATAATAATTTTTCGTCCACCTGTATTCGAAAATGCATTTGATAATAATTATCATTTTATAATTATTATCTTTCACTCACTAGTATTTTACCCATGACTTAATATCTTATTCAATTTTTCTTTATTTTCCAAATATGATATATTATTATTGATCTTATCCATGATTTATGATTATAGAAATAAACACAAAAAACAACCTCCCTTTCATTAGATTCATGATCTAACTTGGGAGGTCGATTTAATATATCACCTAAGTTTGGTGGTCGATACTAGTATATTATTAAATTAAGAAGAATAATTTGTAAACTTCTTTTCCAGTCCTGCAAGAGCTATATCAAATATAACTGCCATAAGAGCTGTAGGTATTGTACCTGCCCATATAATAGCACTACCATCGCTGACTGATATACCTCTCGATATTATATCTCCAAGCCCACCAGCACCTATAAAGGTACCTATAGTCGCTATACCAACTGCTAGGACTAGGGCATTTCTAATGCCACCCATTATAACTGACAAGGCCAGTGGCATCTTGACCTTCATCATTACCTGAAAGTTAGTCATACCCATTCCCTTAGCAACATCGAGTAGATTTTCGTTTATATTGCTAAGTCCTGTACAAGTATTCTTTAATATCGGTAGCAAGGAATAAAGAAATACCGTTGCTACAACTGTGTTAGTACCAAGTCCCATGGCTACCATCAATATAGACAGTAGGGCAAGAGATGGTATCGTTTGTATCACATTGGCTATACCTATAGTCAAGGCAGATAACCTCCTACTCCTTGTTATATACATGCCCAGAGGTATTGCAACCAAGCAGGCATATAATACTCCATATATAGATATCAAAAAGTGCCTGATAAACTGTTCAAACACTATTGATCCATTGACCTGGTAATACTGTATTAGTTCTTTCATAAAATCACATCCTATTCGTTTTCAACTTACTTTTTAGAACTATCTTCAAACATATCCTTGTAAATTGGTCTCTTCTTTAGTGGATTCACCTTTTTGTACTCAAAGTAATTATTGTCCTGCAAGAATTTCTTGGCTACTAATTTAGCCTCAATCTTTTCTCCATCACATTGAGCATTTAGTTTCTGCATAGTTTCACTAGTGATACTGCCCTCTAACTTTAAGAGAACGTCTACTACTTCAGGATGCTCATCTACTGTCTTTTTGCTGATTATTGGACTGGCATCATATGGTGGGAATATCCTCATATCATCTTCTAGTACTTTTAGACCGTATGAATTTATCCTACCATCTGTAGAGTAACCAAGTACCACATCCATCTTCCCGCTATTTACAGCACTGTATACCAAGCCTACATCCATTGGTAATACTGAATCAAAATCAAACTTATACTTGTCCTTAAATGCCTGATAGCCGTCTCCCTTTCTCTGGATCCAACTCGTATCTACACCTGCCTTTAAATCTTTGGCAATTGGTTTTAGATCGCTGACCTTATTTAGATTATGCTTTTCAGCAAATTCTTTTTTAACCATAAAGGCATATGTATTTTCAAACCCATATGTAGGCATCCAGATAAGATTGAACTTGTCATTATACCCCTTTATTACCTTCTCTAGTGCCTCTTCGGGATCTGTTGTAGGTTTCATACCAAGCTCACCAGTAAGAGTTGTTCCTGTATACATGGCTGATCCTATATTAGCATATCCACCGTTTAAAGTCTGGAATACCAACATAGCTGATGAAAGATTGTTTATTACACTTACCTTCTGTTTTGGATTGTAATGCTCAATCATCTGCTTTTGAATTTCTGTAATAATCTGTCTTTCGGCTGTACTTCCACCAGCAATCACTATATCACCCTTACTCGCCTCTCCACCAAGACCTGGCAATGAGCAAGCTGTAAGAGTAAGTGATGAAAATATTGCCAAGAATGCTATAATAGCCTTTTTTGTATTAGACCTACTTACAATTTTATTTTCACTCTTATTTTTTTGTCCATTTTTATTTTTAATACCATTTCCATTTTCTATTTTATCTTTATCGTCGCTATCATTATCTTTTTTGCTCTTTGACTCAGTCCTAGGCTTCACTGCCTTTTCAAGTCTACTAAGGACAAGGTCCATGATAAGTGCCATAATAGTAACAGGCACTGCCCCCAATATTATCATAGGAACATTAAATAGGGTAAGACCTGTAAATATAAAGTCTCCTAGTCCACCTGCTCCTACATATGAGGCTAGAGTCGTCCATGCTATTACATATACAGCCGATAACCTAACACCAGACATTATCACTGGGGCTGCAAGCTTAATCTGTATGTCTTTAATAATCTGGAAGAAAGTCATACCCATTCCCTTAGCTGCATCTAGGACATTATCATCTACACTCATCATACCTAAAACTGTATTCCTAAGTATAGGTAGTAATGAATAGATAAAAATAGCTATTATAGCTGGTACCTTTCCTACACCAAATAGGGGCACCATTATAGCTAGTAGGGCAAGTGATGGTATTGTCTGTAGAACTGAAGCTATTGACATTACAATCTTTGCAACCATCTTATTCTTAGTTATAACTACACCTAGGGGAACTGCAACCAATACTCCAAGCACTAGGGCTACCATAGATATAGTAAGATGTTCACCTATTTTTATAAGCAGGTTAGTTCCATTTTCGCTTAAAAACTGTAACATACTACCACCTACCTAACTTCATCATTATCTTCTGCTACATACCCATCTGTAACAACAACACCTGAATCCTCCGGCTCATAGTCGCTCCAGAAGTTGTGGTATAAACAATCCACCATAGCAGCTCTTGTTATCAGACCAACTAGTCTTCCCTCATCATCTATTACAGGAAGGTTCCTATGCTGTAGGTCATTTATATAGTAAAGGGCTGCCTTGATCTTTGTATCTACCGGTATGGCATCTGCTCTTTTAATCCTGTCACTTATAGATACACCCAACTTGTAATCCACATTTCTTAGGGCAAATGCATCTAGGGCTCCTAGTAAAACCTCATTATCATCAACAACGAATAGGGTATCTACCCTGTTGTTGTGCATCATATTTATAGCTGTTCTAAGATTTGAATTAATATTAATCTTTATTGGATTCTTCAGCATTATACTTTCAACAGTATTCATATCAAACTGCGCTTCAGACAATCTCTCTTCACCGATCATATTTTTTACGAAATCATTAGCAGGATTAAGAAGTATATTTTCAACAGTGTCAAACTGAACTAACTCTCCTTTATCCATTATGGCTATCTTGTCTGCTAGCTTTATAGCCTCATCCATGTCATGTGTTACAAATACAAATGTCTTACCCATCTTCTTCTGTAGATTTTTTACTACGGACTGAAGTGACTCCCTAGTCAATGGGTCCAAGGCACCAAAAGGCTCATCCATTAGTACTATATCCTGATCTGCTGCAAGAGCCCTAATTACACCTATTCTCTGCTGCTGACCACCAGACAGTTCTGAAGGGTACCTATCTAAGAAACTCTCTGGTAATTCAACCATCTTAATCAGTTTCTCTGCTACCTCTCTTCTCTTTTCATTTGACCATTTCAAAAGCTTTGGAACCATAGTTATATTTTCATAGATTGTCATATGCGGCATCAGACCTATCTGCTGAATTACATATCCAATCTTTCTCCTAAGTTCTACCTCATTGAAATCTTTTACATTCTTACCATCTATAGTCAGTTCGCCACTCGTTGGATCTAACATACGATTTATCATTCTCATAAGCGTAGTCTTACCACTACCTGATGTACCTATAAAACAAACAAATTCTCCCTTGTCAAATTTTATATTAACATCTCTAACTGCCATCTTCCCGTTTGGATACTTTTTTGAAATATTCTTATATTCTATCATCTTTGGCCTCCTAAAAAATTATTTTATATTCCACAATGATATTTAAATCTTGATTTAAAATTCTTAAACTAAAAACTACATTGGTAAATCTCACTTTAAACGCTATGTTGGTAAACACCACTAAAACAAATTAAAACTTTTAAATTGAAATAAATAATATTAATATAATACCCATATATAGTTGATTTTAAACTGTAAAATTATAAAATAAGGTTTTTTCTTAAATTTTCAGTGTTTTTATAAGCATATCAATATAAAAGGTACAATGTTTGAATATACTTCATCACTTTACCTTATAATACCAATATAGTATTCTCATGATAATTCTACCTGTCTAAAATACTTGTTAAAAACGTATTCATAGGGTATAAGACTAATATAGTAATAATTTATATATAGGAGGTAATTAACTATGCAGGCTACAAAATACGAAGAAATACTAAAGTACGCAATGAACATGGAAAAAACTGCTGAAGAATTTTATAAGACATATATGTCTAAGGTGAAGGCAGAATCAAACAAGGAAATATTTACTCAATTAGCAGAGATGGAAGATGATCACTATGAAATCCTAGAAAAAGAACTAAAGAAAATACAGGATGGTAAAGAATTTGACGACTTTGAAAGTTTAGACCTTAAGGGTGGAGAAGACATATTTAAGATCAACGAAAGAGATATCAAGGACATGAACTTTGATTCTACAGTTGAGGACTTGCCTATCCTAAGAATGGCATATGCTATGGAGAATGATTTTGCTACATTTTATGAAAAAGCAGCGGAAAACGTTGAAGACCCAAATGCAAAAAAATTATTGGAAGTATTGGCTAAATGGGAAATCCAGCATAGAGATTCCTTTGATCAGGAAATCAAGCTAGCTACAGAAAACTCATGGTTTACTAACAGCTTTGCCCCATTCTAAAAATATCAAATAAATATTTTGTGTGAGTCTATGTAAAAAATTAAGTAATATTATAAATTAAAGGGAAGTTGGATTTTCACCAGCCTCTTTTTGAACATACATAGACACAAATTGATCAATATCTGTAAGAGTTATTGCCATACCATCTAACCTTCCCAGTAATAAATACGCTTTTAGAACTTATTTTCCTAATATGATTAAATTTATTAAATTGTTTATGCAACTCTAAATTTATCTTCCTAAAAATCCAACAAACAAAGCTTGAATTGTAGCTATAATTGGTATGAACAAAAATGGAACTAATAAAAAATGTTCTAGTATTGCCAAATGTTTCATCCAATTATTAAACTCATAATCTTTGTGTCCCTCTGTTCCCGGAATAACTATCTTTTCTTTATATTTTCCTTGAAATAAGAGACAATCCAATAACAAAAAATCTCCTATATTTAATATACTCCACTGAATGTATCCCATCCAAAATATATTCCAAAAGCCAACAACTCCTGAATGTAAAATACTTATTGTTGAATAAATAAAACAAACTCCCACAATAATGATAGTAAGTGTCATATTTATCTTTTTCTCTTGCTTTGTCATTTGTTTCGGAGCTGTTTTCTGGATAGCCTTTGGATAAGAATCAAAAAAGAATCTTGGATTAATAAGTACTAAAGAAGCCACTGTACCATTAAAAATAGCTGCTATAGCAATTCCGACAAGTATTGCCTGTATTAAATCCATAAAATCATCTCCCTTTTGCTTTTAAATTCATATTACTTTGCAAATAATAATTCAATATTACTTTTTATATGCAATCATTACACCGACTGGTGCAAGACCTCCATTTACCAATTTCATTTCAGCTACTGAAAATCCATATTCATGGGTAAAATCTTGAAATTGCTTTTTATCCCATTCTTTATACATCTTGAACCCTACAATAGACATCAAGCTTTTTATAATTTTACTTTGTTTTCCCTCTTTCCATAAAAAAGTGGGAGCAAACAAAGTACCATTAGGTTTTAATACCCTATATATTTCTTTCATTGCCTTTTCAGGTTCGGGCATAATATGAAGTGCATTCGCTATTACTACGCAATCAAATTTATCATCTGCATAAATCAATGAAGTAGCATCAGCTATTTCAAAGACAAGGTTCTCGTATTCTCCATGTTTTCTTGCTTCAAAAATCATTTGTTTAGAAAAATCAGTTGCAATCCAACTTTTCGTATATTTTGAAAGGTTAAAGGATAATTGACCTGAACCACAAGCAAGTTCAAGTACATTCATATCCTTACTCAGATGTGGGTTTATGTATCCGCAAACTTTATCATAAACATCTTTATCCTTCTTCATAAAAGAAGCATACAGCTTGGCGAATTTATCCCAAAATTTTTTATTACTCTTATCACTCACCAGCAAAACTCCTTCCAACAACAAATTTTAAACTCTATCCGCTTTTAGCATTTCACATTATTCCTTAAAGACGAAAGCTAATTGCAAGTTATTCTAAATTTCCCTACAAATATTTTACACTAGATCATTATTAAAAAACAGCGTAGCAAAAAATTGCTACGCACATTTACACATATTACTCTATATCTTCATCTTTTTACATGACTGTAAATCATATTGACGCCCCTTTCTGAGGAACTACACTATTTCTTTTTATATTCAACACCCTTAGCAGGTACTATCATATCATTATTTTTTATAATATTCTTTATAGCTGTATAATTCTTAAAGAATATCTCTCCTGACTCTGCAGATTGGTCCTGAACAGGTAAATCCTGAGGAAAACTTGCTGTGATATACTTAGTTCCCTTAGAAGTCTTTACGCTGCCCAGTACTATAATGGCGTCATGTCCAGTATAGTCTTCATCTGACATCCATATCGAACATATATTGCCATCTCTTGGTATCTTGGCATCATGCTCCTTAGAATAAAATCTGACACTCTTACCATTATTGTCTTCAAACATCTCCACTCTAGAGTACTTTTTAGCATCAGGTGGTATTTTAACACTGATATTATCGTCTAACTTGATTATATCTCCAGTATTTGAAGCTTTAGTTTGAGATGATTTATTTTTGTCATCAGATTTATTTTTGCTATCAACTTTGTCCTTGTTTTTAGACTTACTTTCTCCACTCAGCTGACCTTTCTTAACCATATCTTTGACTTGGTCATCTATATTCCTGCCTATAGTTAACTTACCCATATGGCAGTTTAAGGCAGATATTTGACTGGCATCTATCTTAGGCTTGTTCTTGCCCTCTACCCAATCAATATCAAATGTTCCTTCAAGTCCTAGCTTCTTAAGAGCTGCATCAACAGATTCTTTGTCAGATTCATTTTTATCTATATAGTATAGTTCTTCTTTGCCTCTGTAAGTGCTATCTGTTGCCTTTTCAACAACTAATACCTTGTTTAATTTCTTATCTGAAACTTCATATACAGTCTCTCTTCCGTTTTCTCCACCTTTAGGGTCATTATATAATTCATATTCTATTATGTATTTTTTGCCATTTTTCTCAAAGGCGTATATATAATAATCAAAGCCCTGGCCTTTAATAAGAGGCATTCCGTCTAAGTATTTTGGTCTAAGCTTGCCAACTTCTAGCTTTTTGTCCCCTTGGTAATCATATACAATTGTCTCAAAAGCCTCAATCTGAGGTGTCATATCCTCTGGTTCATACCTATCCTTAGAGATTGAATCTAGCCTTGATATTATGACCTTTGTATCATCTTTTGGTATCTTGGCATAAGATACTAGACCTTTCGGAGCTGGTGAGTCACTCATTATTATGACCTGGGGACTAGCCACATCACCGACTATATCTCCGGTCTCATTGATTATTTCTTCAGCCCTTTGACTTGTTATTTGACTTTTTGCTTCATTCTTGTTATCGTTTGCTAATTTCGTATCCATTGGCTTCATAGCAAAGTAGGCAGCAAGACATATACCTACTAATGTAGCCACAATCAAAGCTATAATTTTGTTTTTCATGGTACCTCCAATAATTTTTATTATGAGAATATTTATACAGTCTTTTAATTAATTTTAACATACTTTAAATAATTTGAAAATACCATCTTATGAATATTGGTACTAAGTTTTGTTATTTATGGAAAATCTAATATAAGACTTTGTCTAGTCCATGATCAAACTCTCTACAACTTCTATATCAGCAGGCAACCAATCCAGTTTTCCTAGTTCATTTTTATCTAGCCATACTGCGTTAGAATGCTCTAGAAGACTTATATTCTCATCTATTAAGTTGCATATAAAACAATGCATTATAAGATAAAAACTCTTATAGTCATACTCCACTGTTGTAAAATACTTTTCTATATTTATTTGAGCATCCAACTCTTCTTTTATCTCCCTTA
This sequence comes from Peptostreptococcus anaerobius VPI 4330 = DSM 2949, assembly GCF_000381525.1. Classification (GTDB taxonomy): domain Bacteria; phylum Bacillota; class Clostridia; order Peptostreptococcales; family Peptostreptococcaceae; genus Peptostreptococcus; species Peptostreptococcus anaerobius. The sequence continues at coordinate 11,788 of NZ_KB906616.1, read as the reverse complement.
TAAGAGCTTCTTCTCGATCTTCACCCTCTTCCATTTTTCCACCTGGAAATTCCCATCCACCTTTTAGGTCTCCATATCCCCTTTGAGTTGCTAGGTACTTTCCATTCTTTTTGATAATTGCAGCAACAACCTCTATTCTCTTCATTATTATCTCCTCCCTATAGTTTTAATTTTAATCGCATTATTACAAAACCTTTTTACTAGGCTACTATTTGTCATTTTACATATTCTTACATATTTTTATTTAATAGTATAAATCTCTACCTACTTATCTAAGCAAATACAATTTTTATTTTGTTATATAGTCATATATGTCATTTCTAACAGGTGTATTTAATTTATAGATAATTTCAACCGCCGTCTTGTTTGTATTAGGCATTACAAATTCTTTTTCAATTCCAAGTGCCCTTATTTTACCCAAATAATAAAATTCCTTTGAGGTCTTATCATCCTTATTCTTTCTTACAAAAAGGTGCATTTTTATTCCTCTTTCATCAGATTTTAGGGCATTCTGCACATCTTCAGAATCCTTAGTTCTACCAGATTTAGATATAGCTATTAATCTGATATTGCTTTCAAACCTATCTTCATAGTTTATCGTATCAGAAATATCGTCAGACTTATTATAATTTATAAATACAGGATAGGTTTTAGTCTTTTTATCATACTTATAGCCACCTATATTTAGGGCAACCTCGTCTTTATCCCACTCCAACAATCTACACACATCTGAGTATGTGTATTTACTGTACAATTTAAAGTTTGTATCCTCATATTTAGGCCTATAGTAGTTTTCATTTTTATAAATACCATAATCTACAAGCTCAGTAATTATGCGTCTGAACTCATTATCTTCTAACATTTTTTCAAAGCTTTCTGATACTTCATAATCATAGTCTTCATATTTGTAGTCTTTAGAAGCTAGTATTTTACAACCTTGATATGTCTTTTTGTTAGATCCAGTCGCAAAATTATCTGTCAATATATTATAAATATTAAGTTTGGTATTTGAGTCAAATCCAATCCCTCGCTCTGATAAAGTAATTTTTAGTCTTTCCAATAGGCTATCTTCTCCATTTAATATATCTTTTATTATAAGCAACTCATGAATTCTCTTTCCATTGACAAATTTATCAGAAATAAACTTAATCATAAGCTCCTTATCTTTATTAAATCTATACATATACTCTTTTTCATACTTCTTTAAAAATCCATAGTATGATCCCAAACTCTTATTATCAATTATGCACTGTATATCCATCGAACCATACTTTTCAAAATCCATCATTGCAGGTATTTTCCCTAGTTTATTTTTCAATTGTATATATGATTCTTTTATCTTTTTTATTTCACTGAAATTAGCATTATCAATAGACCTATATATTCTCTCTTTGGAAATTTCATCAAAACTTATAGTTGAACAGCCTGGTAGCAACTTGTTACCCTGCCTCATATACTTTCTTATATTGTCCTTGTTAAAGGTCCTATCTCCAAACAAGGCTATAGGTATTAAAAAGTTTGTAGTGTAGTTACCTATAAAATCTATAATTACAACATATTCCTTGCCCTCAGATTTTCTCAAGCCCCTGCCCAGCTGCTGAATAAATATGATAGAGGACTCAGTAGGCCTTAGCATAACAACCTGGTTAACTTCAGGTATATCAACCCCTTCATTGAATATATCAACTGTAAATATATAATCAAGATAGTCATAGCTATTATTTCCAACTAATCTATCTATACATTCAAGCCTGTAGTCAATGATATCTTCACCAGTCAGGGCTACAGTCTTATAACCCCTCTTATTAAATCCATCAGATAATAACCTTGCCTCTTCTTTACTACTGCAAAAAACTAGCCCCTTGACCCTGTCTCCACTATAGCCAAAGAATTCGATTTTTTCTACAATATATTCCAGTTTTTTGTCATAAACAAGGTTAGCAAATTTTTTCAAGTCACTTTTGTCATTTTCCTTAGTTGAGTATATCGACCTGCCTTCTGCAGCTAAAACAAGTCCACTCTTAAAATCACTATCTATTATATTTGATCTAGTTTCTTGAACACTTGAAGTGATGCCATCTTCTACTTCAATATCTGTTATACCAAAGTAATGAAATGGACATAATAAATCTTCTTCTAAGGCTTCTTGTAGCCTAATTTCATGAGCAATGTTATTGTCAAATAATTTATATATATCATACCCATCACCTCTGTCTGGACTAGCTGTCATCCCTAGCCATAAAGTATTTGGAGTAAAATATTCCATAATCTTCTCATAGCTGGCGGCACCCGCCCTATGAACTTCGTCAATTACTATAATATCGAATTCATCTTTAGAAAATTGGCTATGTATATATTCTTTAGACATAGTCTGCATAGTTGAAAATATAAAATCTTCACCCATACACTTTTCATTACCCGATAAAATCCCCATAGTCTTTGTATGGCTAAATACTCTTTTGTAGGTTTCCATAGCTTGCTTGGCTATCTGCTCCCTATGCACAATGAATAGTATTCTTTTAGGATTTAACTCCCTAAGAGCAAATGCTGATGCATATGTCTTACCAGTGCCTGTAGCAGATATTAATAGAGCACGCTTTTCATTTTGTAGGACCAATTCCTTAATATTATTTATAAAATCCAACTGCATCGAGTTTGGATATAATTTATAGTCAGACAGGCTAGGAATCTCTTTTTCTCTAGCAATCTTTTTTTGCTTCTTTATAAGGTTATACTTTAACCTATATTTTTCGATTACTTGATCACATGCAAAAGAATTTTCATCATTCCATAATGAATAAAACTCGCTCAGAACTGTTTGGGTATATTGACCATCTATATTAGACTTTATGCTAGAATTCCACTCTTTATTTTTCGTCATAGCGTTCTGTGTCATGTTTGCGCTACCAACAATTATCCTGTACATCTGATCATTTTTAAATATATATCCCTTGGTATGAAATCATATATTTGAATCGTGAGAACAATATATTTTAAGCTCAATATTTTTAAACTCGGACAACTTTTCCAAGGCCCTAGGCTCACTAAAGTCCAAATAATCGGTAGTTATTATCTTTCCTTTTACACCTCTATTTTCTAGGTCTTTTAAAACCTGTAGTAGGGGTGTGATTCCGCTCATAGTAATAAATGCAACGCTAAATAAAAATTCGTCACATTCATTAAGTTCATCTATTATAGAGCACAGTACCTTGCTCCCTGTTTTATAATCATTGTATATAAGGTCTGATTTGTACTGTGAGTTGTATTTTTCACTGCATATAGCATGAGAGTCTACAAAGGATACTTCCATGCTTGCTTTTAGAGATTGTAATTTATCAGTGTTCATTTGTATCCTCCGCTTGGAATATGTTTGTTATAAGTATATTATAGCATTTAAGTGTTAGTAAGATCTATATGTATGAATTGAATAAATTTTTATTGATTAAAAAGCAACCCCAACGAGTTGATTGAATAAGTAATGTAAAAAGATATAAATTTTAAAGGGAAGATATGTCACTCTTCCCTTTACTGTCCTTGATATATTGATATCGAACACTTTTCATTTGTATACCTGTATTATATCTTGTTTAAGAAAATATTTTAATTTTAAAGATAAAAAATTCTTCATCCTGCAATGCTTTATATTCTATATTGTAATTGTTCAGAATATTACTCACAATATATAAACCTAATCCATTACTATTTTCCTTATTTAAATCAAATTTAACATCAAATATTTTATCCATATTCGAAATTTTATTGTTACCGTATGAATTCTCTATATATAACCAATCATTAACTGTCCCAATATTAATTACCCCATTTACATCAGTATATTTTACCGCATTACTAATCAAATTAGATAGAACAATCTTTAAAGCTGTTTTTCCTATATAAATATTCTCATCTAATATATAATTATTGACAGTTATTTTCTTTTGATTTGCTAATATTTCATACTTCTTTAATATGTCTTCTAATATATCATTTATTTTCAAATATTCTTCATCATTATTCAAATTTTCTATAGAATGAACTGATAATATTTGAGAAAAATTTTTTGTTAGACTATCAACGATTTCAATACATTCATTAATATAAATATCTCTTTCTTTATATTTGCCAATATTGTATTTCATGTTTTCCAGTATTATTTTAAGACTAGCAAGAGGAGTTTTAAGTTCATGGGATGCACCTTTAAAAAAGTCATATTTTAACTTTTCTAATTTTAAAATTTCTTTATTTTTAAATTCCAAATCGTCAATTGTTCTTAATAAAGTAGAATACAAATCATTAATTTGTTGTTTTAATTCTCCAACTTCATCATTAGAGCTAACTTTTAAATGCGTTTTTTTATCAAGTTTCATCATTTTATCAGTAACAATTTTTATTTCTTGTATATTATTTTTTATTGATTTTGCATAAATTAAAGAAATAATAACAGAAAATAAAATTGATATTAATAAGGAATATGGTAAAAATTTAAGGCTTAGATCTTTCGCATCTTTTTGCATATCAGCTGTAGAAACAAATTGTAGATTTGTTTTTTTACCATCATTAAGCTTTATTTCTCTTTCTTCAATTATCAAAGAATTACTATCACTTTCTAAATTAATATTTATATTATCTTTGATTTGTATTTCATTCTTATTATTTTTTTCTTTTATAAATGCTTTTATTTCACTATTCTTAGAATAAAGCTTCAAAGTTTGTTCTATATATTTTATTTCTTTTCCATTCATATTACTAGAAATTTCATTTGCTATATTATGAATCTTTTCTTTTCTCGTCTCCAAATATGTTTTAGGAAAGATAAAAAAAACTAATGAATGAACTAATATAATTATTATTCCAAGAACAGAAAATATTTGTATGAACATTTTTGGAAATATCTTTAATTTTTTCATTTTTTCTCCAATCTATATCCTACATTTCTTATAGTAGTTATACAGTCTAATTGTAATTTTTTTCTAAGTTCTTTTATATATACATCTATTACTCGATCATAAGGAATTTCTTCGCTATCTTTCCATACATAATCAATAATTTGCATTCTTGTCAACACTTGTCCACTATTATCCAATAAACATTTTAATACTTCAAGTTCTTTTGCATTTACATCTATTTCTTCACCATTTATTTTAGCTGTATAACTATTAAAATTAACCGATAGATCCTTATATTCAAACTTATCTAAATGTCCATAATTCTTCTTAATTAAAGAATCTATTCTAGCCTTTAAGACCGGCAATGAAAATGGCTTTTCTACATATCCATCTACTAAATTAGTAAATGCATCAATTTTATATTCTTCATCACTAAATGCAGTCAAGATTAGAATTGGTAAATTGCTTTTCTTTCTAATTTCTTTCAACACTTCTAAACCATTTATAAAAGGTATCTGAATGTCTAAGATAACCAAATTTATATCGCTATTAAATTTTGACAAGGCTTCTCTTCCATCTTTAGCTTGAATAACAGTATATCCAAATTCTGAAAGATATTCACTTATTCCCTCTCTTATCATATTATTATCTTCAACAGTTAATATTTTCATATATACCTCCACTTAAGCCTATACACTTATATTATACAGCATATTATTTGATATTTAAAAGCCAAAAAATTTTTGGTGCTAAAAAGCACCAAAAATTTTAATTATTTAATTATTGTCGATTAATAATTCTTTTGGATTCCTTCTTAATATATTGAATGAAGAAATAATCAATGATACAAGAAGTACTAAACTCATAAATATAACTACATAAATTATGAATTTAGGTAATACATTTATATCTAAACTAGATAATGTCTTGTTAAATCCTTCAGCTTCTGCCCCACCACCTAATTGGCTAGATACAGATTGTCTAGCTATTTGTTTAGCTATATCACCAGTAACCTTATTCAATATATTATTCCCAAGCTTATCAGCTGTATATTGAGCTAAGAAATAAGAACCAACGAATGCGGGGATTGATATAAATACCATCTCAATTAGGAATTGACCAAAAATTTCTAATTTTGATTTACCTAATGATAGTAATACTGCTATTTCTTTCTTTCTAGCATTCATCCATAATAATAATAATAATGAAACTACAACTCCTGCAAATATTAATGAGCCAACAAATAATTTATTTGAAATTGAGTAGATACCTGATATAGATTGTTGTAATGCAGGGAAATTTGATGAACTTTTAATCAAATTATATTCATTCCAATTTATATCTAATTTCCCAAGATCTTTTATTACACTATCAAGATTCTTATCACCTTTTACAAAGAATGTTGCATCTTGGTATACAGCTGTATCTTCTGTATTACCATAAACTTTAGCAGCTGTATTAAGATCAGTGATTAATGTGTTTTCGTATAGTTCTTGTGCAGCACTTACTCCACCGCTATTATGCCCATCGAATAGACCTTTAATTTCTACATCTACTGTTTCATTTGCAGCTTTCTCATTATCAGCGTCAAATAAATTAGATTTTATTTTTATCTTATCTCCAACTTTAAGATTATTTTTTTTAGCTAAATCTTTATGCATTAAGATTTTATTTTTATCTCCATTTTCTAAATGCTTTCCTTCTACTAATTTATATGCTTCTGATACAAATTTTGTTTCTTTTGATGAGTCGTTAACTCCAGTTAACATAACTGTTCTTTTAAAATTCTTCGCTCTTTCAGGTGATTGATTTGCAAGAGTCTCTTGAGTTTCGATAATATCATGATCAACTAAATCTGCAACACTGTTTATTCTTTTTACATAGGATTCTATACTATCTGTTTGGGATATCTTTTTAATATCTTCACCTTTTACATTTCCCCCACCTCTAGGTGTTCCCGGATTTACTTGTCTATTTATCTCCATAGAAAAACTATTTGTTATATTAGCAAATGTTTCTTTTGAAGCTCTGTCCGTAGCATCTTTAATAGATAAACTAATGAGACTTAAAGTTGACATAGATAAAATAACTAATATAATAATTAATGATTTTAAGCTTTTTCTAGTTACATAAGCAAATGCATTTTTTATCATTATTCAACCTCCAAATTCATTTTATTTACTTCTTTCAACTTTTTACCACTTAGTTCTAAAATGATATCCGCAGAATCTGCTACTTCCTTACTATGTGTTACAACTATTACGCATTTATTTCTATCTTTAGCTAATGTCTTTAATATATTAATTATTTCTCCAGCAGTAACACTGTCTAGATTACCAGTAGGCTCATCAGCTAGTATTATTGGAGCATCTGATACCAATGCTCTGGCAATAGCTACTCTTTGTTGCTGTCCACCAGATAATTTCATAACATTTCTTTTTATTTGTTTTTTATCTAAACCTAGTTCAAACAAGATACTTTCATCTGCTGATTTATTCACCAATCTAATATTTTCAATTGGTGATAAATAGTCTATTAAATTATAGTTTTGAAATACTAAAGATATATTATTTTTTCTATGATTACTATATCCTTTCTTTTCTATATCTTCATTCTTAAACAATATTTTTCCTGTTTTAGGTTTATCAAGTCCAGCAAGTAAGGAAAGAAGTGTAGATTTTCCTGTTCCTGACTTTCCTACTATCGCATAAAACTTCCCAAGTTCAAATTTTTGATTTACCCCTGACAAAACTTTTTCTTTAGAATTTGCATAACTATATGCTACATTCTTTATTTCTAATATATCCATTTTTTTCTCCTAACTTATTTTTGATAATATTTCTTTAGGCTTCTTGATTAATATTAATGAAGAAGCAAATACAACTGATAAAACAATAATACTTATTAATATTAAATAAGTTTGTCCTAGTGTTGTTATATTTGACATAAAACTACTATTATTTATTAAACTTCCACCGGAAATCATTGAGTCCTCTGAGTTAATAAATCCATCTACAATTACTTTTAGTAATACATTTCCTAAAAATAAGGAGGATACTATACTTGGTATCGATATGAATATTAACTCGAATATAAATTGCATTATAATTTGTATCTTAGATCTTCCAATAGATAAAAATATACCTATTTCATATATTCTTTCTCTTAACCATAGAATCAAGATTAATGAAAGAACAACCATCCCACCTAACATAATAGAATAAGTCATTATTTTTATTATATGTTTTATTCCACTCACTGACTCTAAAGACTCTTCAAACGCATTAGAATCTTTTTCAACAGAATACTTTGACTCATCAATTTTAAGCTCTTTCAATTTCTTTAAGGCTAAGTCTGTAGATTCTGCACTAGCAGAATACATTAAAATTTTATTTGCGATTTTATTATTTTCTGATTTATTTAATACCTCTTGGCTTGTTGGATAGTCTACAAACACCATATTTTCACTGAAATCAGAAGATAATCCTGTATATGTTTCCTGTTTTTTACCAGAAAAGATCCCTATAATTTTAAATTTATGACTTTTTATTTTTCCGCTTTTTTCAGTATCTAGTAATTCAAGATCAAGTTCATCACCTAATTTTAGATTGTTTTGTTTAGCAAATTCTTCATGAACAATAATTGAATTCTTATCATTTCCTCCTATATTTTTGCCTTTTTTAATTGTAAATACTCCACTACTAAATAAAACATTTCTTTTAGTATTATTTGTAGCTTCGAGTGAGACAACATTCTTAAATTCGTCAGATAAATCTTCTCTATTTATTCTTTGTTCTCCGCTAACTACTTTAGCGCCTTTTAGTTTTGCTAATCCATCATATTGAAATATTTTTTCTTCAATTTCTTTTAATTTTTCAATATCTTTAAATTGATTAACATTAAAATATTTACCATCTTTTTTTGTTATTGATATTGAAGAATTAGAACTTTCATATAAAGTCTTTTCTATTTTATTGCTTGATTTCATTATTGTTAAACAAGAATATAAGCAAGAAAGAACTATAGTTAATATGATAAAAATTATTAAAGTTCTATTTCTCTTTCTTGTAATATATGCTATAGCATTTTTTATCACTTTCCTAACTACTCCTCTCTATTTTCTTACTCCGCAGCTAATTGCATCCACTGGACAAGCATTTTTACATCGTCCACATCTGATACACTCCAGATGATTACAATTCTCAACCGGATTTATGTTCATTTGGCAAACTTTTTTACATCTTCCACAATTAATACACTTATCCTTATCCAATCTATATCTAAATATTGAAATAGGGTTAAAAATTGAGTAAATAGCTCCAAGTGGACATATATATTTACAAAAAGGTCTATATATAATTATAGAAAGTAACAAAGTAAGTATTAAAATTACTCCCTTCCAATAATACAAGAAACCTATCGCACTTCTCATACTTTTATTTAACAAAACAAGTGGTAATCCTCCTTCAAGCATACCAACTGGACAAATAAGCTTACAAAAATATGGAGACCCTTGCCCTAAAATATCAACTAAAAATAGAGGAAGTATTATTACAAATACAAGTAATATTATGTATTTCAATTTTCTCAAATGTTTATCAAACTTAAATGTTTCAACTTTTTTAAAAAAGGGAATCTTGTGTAGCAAATCTTGAACCAATCCAAACGGACACAGCCAACCACATACAAATCTTCCTATAAGCGCACCTATAAAGAACATAAAGCCAACTATATAATAGCTAAACTTATAATTCGAGTTTCCAATCACTGCCTGTAGCGATCCTATAGGACAAGAACCTTTTGCCCCTGGGCACGAATAACAATTCATGCCCGGAACACAAACTTTCTTTAAGTTCCCACCGTAGATTTTACCAGTCTTAAACCCTTCAAAGTAAGAATTGGTAATTAAAAACCAAAAGGATTGAAATAGATGCCTAAAACGATCTCTTATTTTATATTTATCTTTTTTTGTACTACCATTTATAATATTTTTAATTCTATCCAATTCCAATACACTCCATACAAATTCTTATCGCCTTATCCAAGACAACTTTAGTTTCTCCATTAGTATGACCATAGTAAATCATGGCCATACTAATAAAGACAATTACTAAAGATAAGGTACGGCTTTTTAAAAACTTTTTAACCATATACCATTCACCGCTTTACATTTACTTATTTTTTATTTTTGCTAATTCTTTTTCAATTACCTGCTTCCATTCCTTTGCACTCTTTGCTCCAGAATAAGTATCGCCTACAATGTTTCCATTCTTATCAACAAAGAAAGTCTCTGGCATAGCCTGTATACCATTCAATCTACCATTAAAGTTTGTCTTATCTGGCATTAAGAAAGGATATGAAGCCTTTGTTTTTTTCTGTATTAACTTTGACTTTTCAATTGCTTCCTTGTTTTCACCCTTATCATCAACAGTATCTGTAACAACACCAACCATATTTACACCCTTGCTTTTCATTTCCTTCTGAACCTCAACCAAATCAGGAATTTCCTTTACACAAGCTGTACACCAAGTTGCAAATACATTTACCATAGTAAGATCATACTTCTCAAAATCTTTACTTGTAAAATCCTTGCCATTTATGTCCTTTGTTGATAGTTTACGTAAATCTTTAACTGATTCTTTGTTAAATGCTTCTGTATTTTCTAAATCAGTTTTTTCTGATAGAACAAAACCATTTTCAGGGCGTTCTTTTTTATCTATAATTTGAATCTCAGTTCTTTTTAATTCATCCAGAAGATTACTTTCAGATCCGCTATTTGTGCTTAAATAGCAATCGTATTTTCCATCACTTGAAACTCCTATTTTAGTATGAGTATCGCATTTTGTAATTTTAGATATTTTTTCTTTTGATGTATTTTTTTCGAATATACCAATAGTTCCGACTCTTTCAAGCCCATTCTTCCATTTTTCATAACCATCACCCTTTTTATTAATAACAGCATTTTTTTGCTCTTCAGTCATTTTATTGAAAGTTAAAAAAGCATACTTTAGTTCCTTATCTATAGGACTTTGATCATCTAACATCGCTATCTTTTTATCATCCATATACTTTTTAAATTTGTCTGAAAGTTTAAATTTAAGACCTAAAAATTCATAAACATATTCTTTTTTTGTTTGTAAAGTATAATCTGATGGCTTAAAGGTTTCATTTTTATCCTTCTCATTAGTTGACATACCTGCCTCTTCAGAACTTACAGATTGTCCTTGTTTAACTTTATTGCTTTCATTACTTTTTTTACACCCAACTGCACTTAAGCCCAAACATAAGGTAAGTAATAGTAATGCTCCTTTTGATATTGTTCTTTTCATAATTTTTTCCTCCTTAATTTTTACACAATAGCAGTTTATAACTACTTTTAATAATATTGTACATACCTTTTATGAAACGTTGATGAAATATAATTTTTTATTTTTACAAACTGGTATAATAATATAAATATTATGCTTAAAGTTGTTCTTACACGACTAGTATATGAGCAAGCACAGTAAGTGTACGGACACTTACGAAAAAATTGATGAAGCAGCCCTCTGGGATATGCTTCTTTTTTTACGCACCTAAGCACACGAAAGTTCACTTGAGTGTTTGAGACTGGAAATTAAACTAACTGAAGAAGAAAAGGCTCTTTTTGAAGAGAAACGAAAGCTATAAGAGAAAGTACAAAAACAAATGGCAAGTCATGGTATGAAAATGAGCAATCTAAGAGAGCTACTTCTTGGAAAAGCAGACTTCAATTTGACATTGATCGTCTTATAAAACAGTCTAAGTATTGGGAATAATTTATAAAGCAACTCTAAATTTATCTTCCTAAAAAGCCAACAAACAAAGCTTGAATTGTAGCTATAATTGGTACAAGAAAAAATGGAACTAATAAAAAATGTTCT